>CAZVUU010000010.1:0-43822 GCA_964630465.1 uncultured Christensenella sp. | reverse complement strand
TCCGCCTGCGGGTTTTCAACGGCGATCTTCAGATCGCCGCCATGGTGGCCGACCACGGTCATCCGGCCGCCTGCGCCATCCCCCGCCACGGTGACGGTAACGCTGCCTTCTTCATCCGTGACGCTGCCAAACAGCATCGCGCTGCCCGACAGCAGCCTGCCCATAGCGGCGGCCGCCACATCGCTTGCTTTGTGTATGTCGGCCGCTTCCTGTGTCAGTCTGGTGGTGCGGCACATCAATATGCGGGCCTGCCCGCCTTTGATCAGCATGCGCAGCAGGCCGTCGGGTTCATTAAAAATCAAATTATTTTCCATTCTTTATGTCTGTCTTTCTCAATGTAATGGCTTGCGGGCCGACAGATGCAGGCGCATCTCCCGGTCCCGGGGCGGCTCGAATGTCCTGTCCCCACAGACCGCGGGCCGCTCAAAGCCGCTTTCCTCAAGGGCCCGGACCAGCTCATCCGCGGTCCAGGCGCGCTGGCGCTGTGTTTCTTCCATATGGCGGAAGATATTCCCCTGTTCCCTCGCGTAGAGCTGCAGGCGCATGTCAAGCAAGCGCTCGTCAGCCTGCCAGACATTCTCCCAGATATAGTGTACCCGCCCCTGCGTATTGGTCAATATTTTGTTCCCTAAAACAGTTGACAGTTTGTAAAAGGAAGATACATCAAAGCACAGAACCCCTCCGGGGCGAAGGGACCTGCAGGCGGCGTCAAAAAAGCCGCGAAGCGACTTTTCATCCGGCAGATAGTTGACCCCGTCACAGGTGCAGAGGATGGCATCCTGGGCCTTGTGCAGCGTCAGCTTGCGCATGTCCTGCCGGATCAGGGGAACCGTTCTGCCGGCCGCCCGCAGCTTTTGCGCCGCCTGGGACAGCATCTCCTGGGAAATGTCCACCCCGGTCATTTCATACTGAAGGCTGAGGTATACCGTCAGGCTGCCGGTGCCGCAGGCGCACTCGGTCACGCGGGCTCCTTTGTCAATGCCTGCCTCCGTCAGCACAGCGTTGTAATACGCAGCCCAGGCCTTATAATCGACATCTTCCATCAGCTCATCGTAGACAGAGGCAAAGTCACCGTACATCAGCCCTGTTCATCCTCTTCGTCATCAAACTCGTCGTCCAGGTCTTGTTCCTTGGCCAGGCCGCGCCCCGTTTCAACCCCCTCCAGCCGGTGGTTGATGAACTTATCAAACACGGCATTCGAGACCGAGGCATAGGAAAAACGCGCCAGAGCATTGCCGATCAGCAGGTAATAACCGGCCAGCGCCATCAGGGCATACATGGTATAGGCGGGTACAAACCAGGACACCGCAAAGGCGATCAGGGCAGGCACCAGCATGGCCAGCCTGACGCCCGCCGTCTGCGGCAGGCGCCCCACAGCCAGCAGAAAGCCGTTGCGCAGCAGGGTCGGGATGCTCATCTTATAGGTGACCATCAGCGGATAAAAATACACCAAAGCCAGCGCCCACACCAGCCCCAGCATCGCGGTCAGCATCTGGGGCACGATGAACAGCATGTTGGCGGGCGTCATATCGCCGTAGAAGCGATACCCCACATAGACCACCAGCGGCACCAGCCCCGTTATGAGGGAAATAACCAGCGACTGCTTCCAGTTCGCGATCAGCGCGTCCTTGAAATCGCTCCATACGAAGGCGTGCTCATCGCGCGCCCAGTTGCGCGTCACATAGGCCATCCCGGCCTGAAAAGGGCCCGTGAGGGCAATGGCCGGCACCAGGAACAAAAGCGCCCGCATGATCACCGTGTTGTACAAGGGGCCCAGGTTTTGAACCAGCTCCAGCTGCTCGGCACTTGCGGCCGCGGGGTCCAGCTCTGTCGCCTGAACGATGCCCGCGATGTTGAACAGGTTGCTCATCAGCTGAACCAGCACATACATCGCCGGCAGCCAGGCGATCACACTGACGACATTCAGCCGGAACAGCCCCGCAAGCCGTATGCGCAGCATCTCCCAAAACAGCTGCCAGCGCGTGCGCGGAAGATCTTCCTTTTGATAATCTCCCTTGCCCGACTTGCCGTAGTAATAGTTGTTCATAAATTTACCAAACACCGCGCCGCCTCCAATCAGTCAGATAGATAATTATACCATAAATCAGCCCTCCTGACCGAGACCGGGCCATGTTTTAACAATATGTTAAAATATGCATCCCACATCTCACTGTATTCTTTCCATGAGTCCAATGATCGGATACAATTCGGAGCAAATCATGCTATCATAATCAGCCTGCGGACAACCAAGCTTGGGGCTCATTCAAAAGGCGCCCCGTGGATTTCTCCTTGAGGCGCCTTGCCGATCTTAATATGCGGTCTATTGAGGCTTGTTCTTCTTTTTTCTGCCCTGGATCAGCGGCATGACCACCGCCGCCAGCGCAATAGCCAGCAGCACCAAGGTCAAGGGACGGGTAAAGCTCGTCAGCCCGTCGATGACCATGGCGCGGGCAAAGTTTGATTCGATCAGCTTGCCCAGTACCAGGCCCAGCACCACGGGGGCCGCCGGGTAGTCGTACTTTTTCATCAGCCAGCCGAGCACGCCGAAGATCAGGCAGATGACCACATCCGCAGTCGATTTGCTGACGGAGTAACTGCCCAGGATGGAAAAGGCGAAAATCAGCGGGAACAGGATGGTCTTGGGGATACTGGTTACCCGCACCCACAGCTTGCTGCCGTAAACGCCGACAGCCGCCATGAAAATGTTGGCAATAAACATGGAAGCGAACAGGGCGTTGACCAACTCAGGCTCCTTCATGAACAGCTCGGGACCGGGGGTCAGGTTGTGGATCATCAGGGCGCCCAGCAGCACGGCGGCTGTCGAACTGCCCGGAATGCCCAGGGACAGCAGGGGCACCATGGCACCGCCGACGGAGCCGCTGTTGGAGGCTTCGGCCGCCACGACGCCCTCGGGGGCACCTTTGCCGAACTCTTCCGGGTGTTTTGATACACGTTTTTCCATATCATAGGCCAGGAAGGAAGCGATGGTGCCGCCGGCTCCGGGGAATACGCCGATCAAGGTGCCCATGACGCCGGAGCGGATGATGCTCCACTTCAGCCCCCAGTAATACTTCATCTTGGGCCAGTTATAGGATATCTTTTCGCTTTTTTTCTCTGCGGGAGCAAATTTTTCAAGTTCCGAGAAGACCTCCCCCAGTGCGAACAGACCGATCAGGGCGGGTACGAAGGTGATGCCGTCATACAGGAAGGTGAGGTTGAATGTAAAGCGCTTGATGCCGATGGTCGGAGGCAGGCCCATGGTATTGAGCAAGAGGCCGAAGAGCACCGCCGCCAGCGCCTTTTGCCAGTTTTTGCCGCCCAGGGTGGCCACGGTGGTCAGGCCGAGAATGCACAGAGCGAAGTATTCGCTGGGCCAGAACCTGAGGGCCAGCTGGGCCAGTGGCTGCGCCGCGATGATCAGGATGATGACGCCGATGATGCCGCCGAAGACGGAGGCCCACAGCGAAATGCCCATGGCCTCTCCCGCGCGGCCGCTTTGCACCATGGGGTAGCCGTCAAAGGAGGTTACCGTCGCCGATGGGGTACCCGGGGTATTGATCGTGACGGCCGTGATCGATCCGCCGTAGTTGGCGCCGATGTAGATGCCCATGAGGATCACCAGGGCCATGGTGGGCGACATGGTATAGGTTATGGGCAGCAGCAGGGCGACCGCCATGGACGGGGAAATCCCCGGGGTGGCACCGCCCAGGATGCCGATGCACACGCCGATCAGTATGAGCAGAAGGGGTGTAAAGCCCATCAGCGAGGCAAAGGCTGTACCAATATTATTTAAAAAATCCATACAACGCTCCTTTCGACGCTCAGCCGAGCAGAGCCGTTATCCACTCGCCGTGGGGCAGCGAGATAAACAGCAGCTTATCAAACACAAAGAATGTGAACAGACACCACCCCAGAGGAACCAGCACCAGACGTATCCAGCTGCGCTCCCTCATGGTGACCATCATCAATACCAGGAAAATGGCCGTGCTCAGGTAGTATCCGATATAATCAAAGAGAAAGACACTGGCAAACACGGCAACGGCAACCGTCAGGACGATCTGCCAGCGGCCGAAGGGTTTGTCAGGTTCCGAGGTCCCGTTGAGGATAGATACATAGGTAAGGATGGCGACCGGGACCAGCGCCGCGATCCATACGCGCGGCATCGTAGCCGCCGTCACATAAATATCCTGCTTTCTGACCTTGAGATCAAAGGTGAGGATAAAAAAGATCAGCGCGACGAGGCAGATGCCCGAAATCACCATCAGCTGCCCCAGGAAAGGGCGAGTCTTCTTCATGCTGCGAAACAGCAGCCAAAGAAGGGCCATCGCGACAAAATAAATCACCGCGATCCATATCAGACTCAGTTGAGATAAGGCCTTGGCCAATTCGGCCATCTGAAGCACCCCTTTCATGCACGGAGACGGCAGCGCCGCAGGGCGCCGCCGTCCCGGGCGGAAAAATCGTTATCCGTTGTAGTCTTCGTCCACCAGATCACTGTCCTTCATGATCTGCAGGTGGCTTTCCATGTCGTCCTTCACCTGCTGGGTAAAGGCTTCCGTGGTCAGGTTGTGTACCGCGATGGATTTATCGGCGAAGAAGGCGACCCAGTCGGGGTCTTCGGTGACCTGCTGGCACAGCTCCTGCCACCAGGTGATCATCTCCTGAGGCGTTCCCTTCTTCACAGCATAGCCGCGCCACATGGACAGTTCGTCCAGCTCGGGGTAGCCCAGATCGGCGAAGTTCGGCACATCGGGCGATTTCGGCAGCTTTTCTTTGGTGGCGATGACCAGGTTCTTCAGCGCGCGGCCTTCCACGTCGCCCGGGTTGCCCACAGAGGCGACGGCCTGTCCGCCCATGACAGCCAGCAGCGCGTCGGGGCCGGACTCATACACGTTCCAAAGGCCTTCCATGCCAAAGGCGTTCCAGAACTGAACGGCGGAAATGTTCTTGGCACCGGCGGGGCCTGCCCACAGCTGGCGGCCGTCCTTCTCCTTGGCGTCGGCGATGATGTCGTCCAGTGTCAGGGGGCTGTCCTCGGGAACGATGATGGCATAAGGGTCGGCCATGATGTTGTCGATCCACTCAAAGCCCCAGATGAGCGTCTCCGTGTCTTCCTCGTTGCCCAGCACGTTGTCAACATAGGCAATGGTCGACGCGAATACGGTATAGCCATCTGCCGGCTGGCCCAGGATATATTCGGCGGCGGTCAGGCCGCCGGCACCGGGCTTGTTGTCAACGATGATGGTGGCATCGGTGTACCTGGCGGCAATCTCCACAAACTTACGGGTGGATATATCCATGCCGCCGCCGGCCTTAACGTAGTTCATAATGGTGATAGGCTTTTCAGGCTTCCATTCCGCCAGGCCGGTCGCGGCCAGGGAAACGAGCAGTAGTGCTGCGATCAGTAGGGCTGTCAACTTCTTCATGATGTTTCCTCCTATTTGTTTAGTTGATCAAAGAGCAGGCCATGGCGCAGTCCCCTGTCACTGATGACAAGCCGGTCTGCGTTCATGCGGCTCAGTATATCCTTCAGTATGCACGCGCCGGCCAGAATGACATCCGCCCGCTTGGGCTGGAGGCCGGGTATCTCGCGGCGCTTTTCCAGTGTCCTGGCGCTGTAATCATTGATCTGTTCTTCCACATCGGCGAGGGTAAGTTCGCTGCCCTGAATGACATCGGGGTCATACTTGACCATCTTATGCTTGACAGCGCCCATACTGGTCACAGTGCCGCCCATGCCAACAAGCTGGACAGGGTTTCCCTTGACCTGGGCATTATCAAAAGTGTCTTTGATCTCTGCAAGCGCGGCCTGTACGGCACCCGGCTTGACCGGATCATCGGACAGATGCTTTTCGGTGATCAAAACGGCACCCAGGTTGACCGACATGCGGTTTTTAAGGTCCTTGCCCCGGCCGAAGATAAACTCGGTGCTGCCGCCGCCGGTATCAAAGATCACCAGCTCACCTTCCTGCACGGGCAGGCCGGAGAGAACGGCCAGATAGGCCAGGCGGGCTTCTTCATCGCCGGGCAGCACGTCGACCGTCAGGCCGCAGAGTTCCTTGACACGTGCCGTAAAGTCTGCCGTGTTTTTTGCCGTGCGAAGGGCCATGGTGCCCACAGCCAATACTCTGGATACCTCCATCTCTTCGGCTTCCTTGGCAAAGGCGGCGACCGACTGAGCGTTGCGCTCCAGAGCTTCGGGGCTGATCAGGCCGGTTTCGCGCAGGCCCTCGCCCAGACGGGCGATATCATTGGCATCCTTCAGCACTTCCAGCGTGCCGTCGGGAGCTTTTTGTGCCACGCAAAATTTAATGGAGTTGGTGCCGATGTCGATGACTGACAAACGCTCCATCCCGCTCACCCCCTCAGGCCGACGGCGCGCTTCATGGCCTGAATATAGTTGATATTTTCATAGCCTTCAAGGCCCAGCTCGCGGACTGTCTTCATGACAACGGCGGGATCGGTGTGCTCCACACAGATGGTGCGGTCGGCTACGCCGTTGAAGGTGGTCTCGGCGATCTCGACGATGGCCATGTTGATGGTGAAAATGTAGCGCTCCTTGTGCACATCTACAACCTTCAGATCGGCCTGCAGGCCTGCCAGCTCAACAAACTCTTCGTAGGTATAGCTGTCCTTCAGATCACCGGGGACGGGCACCTTAAAGTAATCCGTAAACAGCTTGGTCACGGATTGTTTTGAAATGGGGAAGCCTTCCTTGAGCGTGGGGTACCACTGCTCCAGCTTATCATCGTTGACCTGCTGCAGGGATTTGACATCCATCAGATCATCACGGATCTTGCAGTTCTCATTGCTGTTTGAAGAGAGAATGTACTTTTCATCACTCTTCTTGAAATTGCCCTGCGGATGGGCCTTGATCCTGTTCTCCGCGTCTCCGAATTCTTTGCCGAACGTGCGCCATTCCCATCGCGGGATAATTACTCCTGACATGTCCTTCCTCCTCCTCGGCTTTGCGCCGTTTATAAAAAGAAAACGAATCTCCCCCAGGGCCCCCAAAGCCCTCAAGCGATCCATTTTCTGTGTTGTACACGCACAGCCGCCCGCGCGAATCTCTGCGTCACTATAAGCTAGCATCTATAGTATACCCATTTTTTCATCCATGCGTCAAGGCTGTATTCGATATTTTTTTATAAAAACAAGATAATTTATGCATAACTATCGGTATAAATGCCCCAATCATACTTATGATTATAGAATATAGCGTATAAGCAACTGCGGCGCCCTGTTGGCTGTTGAGGCGTTTGCTTTGACCGTCCGGACAGCAGGGTGATTTTCCGTCGCGTTTACCTTCCCGCTGCCGAGTTGCTTTAGGTCACTGCCTTCACTGCCCTTGTCGCCGCGAAGCAAGGTACGCCGAACTCATGCAGGCGGCCTTCGCCGTTTGTATCCTCGTACAGATGTGTCAGCCTGAACCCTGCCTCCAGCTGGCCGCCGATCTGCTCCTCCAGGGTATGCGAAAACTGTACGCCGCTGCCGCTTTCCATAGCCTCCCGCATCAGCTCCGGGTCCTTCAGGGGGTTATAGGGCAGGCGGTATCGCAGCTCTTTTTCTTCCCAGTCAAACAGATAGCTGATGCCCATATCCAGCCCCGACATCAGGATGCCGCCCGGGCGCAGCACCCGGAAGCACTCCCGCCACAAAGGCCGCACCTCTTCAATATAGCAGTTGCTGACGGGGTGGAAGATCAGGTCAAAGGCCCCGTCCCCAAAGGGCAGAGGCTTGGTCATGTCATGGCGCACGATGCGGATATCATAGCCTTCGCGGGCGGCGACTTCCTCCTCGCTCTTCAGCTGGGCGGGCGAATAATCGAGCACCGTGCACGCCGCCCCGAGCGCCGCGAACAGGGGCATCTGCTGCCCGCCGCCGCTGGCCAGGCCCAGCACCCTGCAGCCGGACAGCTCGGGGTACCAGTCCCTGGGCACGGGCTTGGTGGGCGTCAGCAGCATGTGCCAGTCGCCGGACCTGGCTTTCCGATAGTCTTCAGGCGAGATGGGGATGCCCCAGATCCAGCCCCCGGCCACCCAGCCGTCGATCGTTTTGGCGTTGATGTCCGTATAGTGATCGGTCATTTTTCCGCCTCCATGGCCCGGGCCTCATGCTCCTCACAGGAAGCGACGATGAGCTTTTCCTCCGTGAAGGTCACAAAGCCTTCCGGCGTGCCGCCGGGCTTCTTCACATATTTGCGCAGGGTGTAGTTGACGGGCACCTGCTGACCCTTGCCTTTTGAGTAGAAGGCAGCCAGCTTCGCGGCACAAAGCCGCGCCTGCTCCGATACCTCCCGCCCCCCGGCGCGTACGATGACGTGGGAGCCCGGCATGTCTTTGGCATGCAGCCACAGGTCATTGCCCTGCGCTGACTTCAGCAGCCGCTCGTTTTGCAGGCTGTTTCTGCCGACTAAAATGACAAAGCCGTCGGGGGATACAAAGCGCAGCGGCTCACCCCGGTGCTCCTTCTGCTTTTTCCTTGGCTCAGCCTCGCGGCGGATGAGACCGGCCCGGCGCAAGGGCTCCTTGATCTCCGCGATGTCTTCAGGCGTCTGCGCCTGCTCCACCGCCCACAGAGCATCCTCGATCAGGGCGATCTCTTTCAGGGTATTCTCCCTGTGCTGTGCGGCCACCCGTCCGGCGACAGCGGCCTTGCGGTAGCGCTTGAAGTACTTCTGCGCGTTCTGCGCGGGGCTGAGCGAGGGATCCAGCGTCACCTTCAGCGTGCCGCTGTCATAGTAGTTGGGCAGCTGAGCCTCCCGCGCTCCTTTGGGCACCTGGTGGCCAAAGGCCGTCAGCATCTCGCCCGATACGCGGTATTCCTCCATGCGGGCGGCTGAGTTCATCTCATCCTCCTGAATGGACAGCTTCTTCAGCGCGCGCTCATGCACCGTCTTCAGTGACCTGCGAAAGGCGGATGTTCTCTGCATCAGGCGGTCATGGCGGTCGCGCTCATAATACAAGGTATCCATGGCCTCGGATAATGTGGGAAGAGGCTGCTGACGCTCCCTGTCCAGCGTCAGAAAGGGAAAGGGCAGCGCCTCTTTCGGCAGGCCATGCTCGTCGGTGTACAGGTGCGGCTCGGCCATATCAGGCAGGCCGCGCAAAAAGGCCGTCAGCTGCTTTGAAAAGACCTCGATGTTGATGTCGTGAAGCTGCGGCTGCTCCTGCCCCGTCAGGCGCAGGCAGATCTCCCGGGCGCTGGCGGCACCAAGGCCCGATACGCAGGCGCTCAGGGCCTTGTCAAGCCTGCCGCCCTCCTCCCTCAGCCGACGCAGCAGGTCGTCCGCCTCTGCAGCCTCCGGCGGGACCTTATCCTGCGCGGGCGGCAGCTCATAGGGCATGCCGGGCAGCATCCGCCGCACGCGGCTCATGTCATCGGTCACATGGCGCAGGCAGTCGATGATGATGCCGTCCTGCACCAGGCTCAGGTTGGTATGCCGCCCCGTGGCCTCAAAATACAGCTTTTTCTCCCGCGCCACGCCCATCTCATCGTTTGAGAGGATATCGATGCAAAGGAGCCTGTCGCCCGATATCTGCTCCACCCCCCTCACGCGGCCCGACAGCAGGTGCTTTCGCATCAGCATGGTGAACACGGGGGCCACCTGGGGGCTTTCATAGCTTTTATCGGTCAGATGCATTCGGGTGCCGGTGGGGTTGGCGTTGATCAGCAGGCGGTGGTTGTGCCCGCCCGCGCGGACCGTCAGGATCACCATGTCCTTCTCCGGCTGCTGCGCCTTGTCCATCCGCCCGCCGGACAGCGTGTCATTGAGTTCGCGGGCGATGAAGCCAAGCGTTAAACCGTCTAAAGCCATGGTATCCTCCAAATAGTGGTGTTGTAACTATGATACATGGATATGCCACAGGCGCGCAATAGCGGCGAAGCAGTAGCAAAGAGCCGGCTGACGCCGGCGTAAAGCGGCGGCTGCGCCGCCGGGAAGCAATAGAAGGCAAAGACGGTGTACCGCTCCCCTTCGGGTGCCCCTTTGCGTCTGCGCAGCAGACTCTTTGCCACTGCTTTGCTATCGCTTTGCCGCCATAAAAAAATAATGTACACTATGACCTGTAAGATTTCCCAATTCCGTACGTCCTATATATAAGGGAGGTGAGCAGGTGCAGGGCTTTGAATCGGTCTACCGGGCCTATTTCACGGATGTGTACCGCTATGCCCTCAGCCTGTGCAAGGACCCTGCCCTGGCGGACGACCTGACCAGCGAATGCTTCCTCAAGGCCATGAACGCCATTGATAGCTTCCGGGGCGAGTGCGAGCTGCGGGTGTGGCTTTGCCAGATTCTCAAACGCCTCTACCTCGACTACCTGCGGCGCGAGGGCCGGGAAGTGCCCGGCGACACACTGCCCAAATTCGGGGACAGCCTCGATCCGGCGGAGGTATTTGCCCGGCAGGATCAGGCCATGCGCGCCCACCATGCCCTGCACCAACTGCCCGAGCCATACCGGGAGATCTTCTCCCTGCGGGTGCTGGGCGGCCTCGGCTTCGCCGCCATCGGCGAACTGTTTGGTAAAACTCAGAACTGGGCCTGCGTCACCTATCACCGCGCCAGGCAAAAGCTGCGCGGCATCATGGAGGAGGAATCATGAGCATGAATTGCGGTATCATCAGGGATCTGCTGCCCCTGTACGCCGAGGATATCTGCGGGGAGGAAAGCAAGCTCGCCGTGGAGGAGCATTTGAAGGGATGCGCGAATTGCAAAGCGAGGCTGGAAGATATGAAGGCTTCTGACAATGCGGACCCCATTTCCGCCCTGCCGCTCAAAGTGGTGTCCAGAAAAATCAGAAACAACAGGCTGCGGGCCGTTGCGCTGGCCTTATGCATTCTGCTATTTGTCGTTACGGCTTACTCAGGCCACATGAATCAGCCTGATCCGGTTCCCTACAGCAAAGATTTTTCCTTTTCCTTTACAGAGGACGAGAGCGGCATCTGGATGCAGTATGATAAAAGCCTCAGCATCCTGTCGTTTATTGAAGGAAGGGGAATGATTGACGATGATTATACTATCATCCTGTTTTTTGAAAAAACGAAGACAGCCACAATCCTCTATAATGGCACGCCTGGCCTGCCCCAACAGGAAAAGGGCAGTCATGTGAATATCGCTACGGACTATGTCCTCTTCACATCCCCCGAAGATACTCAGGTGTTGATCTACTACGCCAACCCGGAGGGGCCGGCTACCCTGCTCTATGGCAACAGCCCTTCGGACAGCTTTGGCTTTGCAGTGCTCCCCCGCCTCGCGCAGAATTATTATGTCATCGCGATGGGGGGCCTCTTCCTCTTTCTGGCCCTTCTTTCTTTGATATTCAGGTTGTTCAAGAAGGCTAAAGCCAACCGGGTCTTTTTGTACATCTCTTTCTTCCCCCTCAGTTATATCATCTCCCACTTTGCCGTCAAGGGAACAAGCAATATCAGCTGGGACATCCTCCTGGATCTGCGTTACATCCTGATCGCGGCGTCCTTCGCTTCGGCATCCATGATACTGACCGCAGCTCATGTCAGGACAAGGCGGCAGGCACAGAGTCGAGCAGATCAGACAAAATGAAAAAGGCAAAACCGATACGCAGATGCAAAACGCTGTGTGCGGATTTATGTTTGAGAGGATTTGTTTTCGATGGTATAATGCGGTTTGCTTGCCAATTATGATAAGTCAATTGGCATGAGTGATGAGGAAAGGATCCCCTCCATATACACCCCGTTGTGACATTGAATCCGGGCGGGTGGCTGATAATCGGCGATATATCCTTTGAAACAGGAAGACCCCCGGAAGCCTGTCGGTCAGGCTGCGGCGAAGGCTGGGATGATGATGAAATTTACTTCGTTGCCGATGAAATTAAAAAACATTCGGCAGCCGCTCCGGCTTTGAACAGCATGTCTCCCGCGCAAGAGTGTTTCCCTCCAAATAAAGATCGGCCCATCCCGTTCCGGTCTTCTCGTGTAATCCGTGGCTGGCTGCTCCCCTTGCAGCGATCAAGGTAAGCCAATAAGACGAGGCATAAGCATGGTGTCCGACTAATCCGCTAAGAGGTGCAACAATGAGAAAGAAGTTGAATATTTTCCTGCGTATCGGTATGACTGTCATACTCATACTGGCTCAGGTTGCCTTGTTTTCCCTTCTCTTGTTTCGTTTTGTAAATTGGGGACCGATTGTAACAGCCGGCATGTACTTTTTCAGCCTGCTTGTTTTGTTGTCTATCATCCGAAACAATGATGAAGCAGGCTATAAAATTGGCTGGGTTATTGTTGTGTTTTTATTGTCTCCTGCGGGTGGACTGCTTTACATCCTGTTCGGGGGCAAACGCCCGGCCAGAAAACTGCACGACGCCGTCAACCGGGAGCATCAGGCAAACAGCCGGCTCTTGAAGCAAAATGCGGAAGTGTACCACGGGATAGAAACCGCGAGCAAGAGAACAGCAGGGCTTGTCTCTTATTTAAACCGCATGGCGCATGCCCCGGCCTACGGAAACACTTTCACTCAATACTATTCCTTCGGCCAGGATATGTTCGCCGATATGCTGGTTGAACTAAAAAAGGCGAAGCATTTTATTTTCATGGAATATTTTATTATTGACCCCGGCCTTATGTGGAACAGCCTGCTGGATGTGCTGACAGAAAAGGCAAAAGCCGGTGTGGATGTCCGCCTGCTCTATGATGATTTTGGTTCTCTTGTGAAGTTGCCGAATGATTTCGTCCGACAGATGGAAGCGCGAGGAATCAAGTGTGTTGCGTTCAACCCCCTCGTGCCATCTGTGGCTCTCAGCATGAATAATCGCGACCACCGGAAGATCAACATAGCGGATGAATATATTAACGCCGTTTCACCGCGAGGAATCTGGAAAGACACCGGCATCATATTAAAAGGGGATGCCGTATGGAGCTTCACGCTGATGTTTCTGGAAATCTGGAATGCCGTGTCCAAAGATCGCATTTCACAGGAACAGCTGGCAAACTACCGCCCCACAGCACATACCGATGAGCGGTGGGAAACTGACGGTTATGTGCAGCCTTATGGAGACTCTCCGTTGGATGATCATGCCGTCAGCGAGGATGTTTACATCGATATCCTCAATCAGGCGGAACATTATGTACATATCTTCACCCCTTACCTTATTATCGGCGAAAAGATGAAGTCTGCTCTTGCATTGGCGGCGCAGCGCGGAGTAGATGTGTGTATTGTAACGCCCGGTATCCCGGATAAGAAAATCGTCTATGCGCAGACGCGAAGTCATTATAAAAGCCTTTTGCAAAGAGGTGTGCGTATCTTTGAATATACTCCGGGTTTTTTACACGCAAAGAGTTTTGTATGCGATGACCGGATTGCGGTTGTCGGCACCATCAATCTCGATTATCGAAGCCTCTACCTGCATTTTGAGTGCGGAACGCTGCTAATCTGCAGTTCCTCCGTAGCGGAATTAAAAAAAGACACCGCCGAAACACTAAGGCAGTGCCGCGAAGTGTCCCTGCAGGATTGTAACAGAGGATTTTGGGGAGAGCTGTTTGATTCCATCGTGCGTGTTATAGCACCTCTGATGTAAACGATACGTTCTGGAAAAGCCTGAACAATTCTCTTTACATTTTTCATCATCCGATGGTATCATACCATTCACAGGGAATGAAGTGCTCCCCCGGCTTCGGCCAAAACCGCTGTATCAGCTGATGACTTCTGCGAATTTATTCGCGGAAACATCGGCTTTTTTGTTTCCGCAGGAGGAGAAACCCATTTTATTCAGCCTTGCCCTGATGGTCCTCTTGGCCCTTGTTCTCAACGGTATCCTGCAGAAGCTATGCCTGCCTGGCCTGGTCGGTATGCTGCTGACCGGTATCATCCTCGGCCCCTATGCACTTGATCTGATTGCACCGGAGCTTCTGACGGTCTCTGCCGACCTGCGGCAATTAGCCCTGATCGTCATTCTTACCCGCGCAGGGTTGAGCCTTGATGTAGCTGACCTGAAGCGTGTGGGACGCCCTGCGATACTGATGTGCTTTGTGCCGGCTACCTTCGAGATCATAGCTTGCACGCTCTTCGTACCGATGCTCTTTTCGATCACCCGATTAGAAAGTGCCATCATGGGCGCGGTGCTTGGTGCGGTGTCCCCCGCCGTAGTTGTGCCACGCATGTTGAAGCTGATGGAGGACGGATGGGGTAAAAAAATGAGCATCCCACAAATGGTCATGGCGGGAGCCTCAGCCGATGATGTGTATGTGATCGTGCTGTTTGCTTCCTTCATGGGCATGTACGACGGCGGGCAGTTTGAAGCCGCCGGCCTGCTTTCCATCCCTCTGTCTATTACATTGGGTATAGGGTTGGGGGTGATGACCGGCATTGCGCTGACAGCTTTGTTCAAACACGTGCACATCCGCGATACGGTGAAGATTTTGATTATCCTGAGCGTCAGCTTTCTTCTGGCGTGGATGGAAAACACTGTAAAGCCCTCCCTACCCATCTCCGGGTTGCTCGCCGTGATGGCGCTGGGTGCAACGGTGCTGAGGAATCACAGTATACTTTTTGGTCCGCTTATCCGGGAAGTTTTCTAAAATCTGGGTAGCTGCGGAAATTCTACTGTTTGTGCTGGTGGGTGCTTCCGTCGATATCACCTATGCTACCCGCGTCGCCCTTCCTGCCTTTGCCCTGATCTTTTCGGCGCTGGCCATCCGCATGATCGGCGTATTCGTCTGCATGGCAAAAACGTCTATCCCCTTCAAAGAGCGCTTGTTCTGCGCCATCGCCTACCTGCCCAAGGCGACAGTGCAGGCCGCCGTTGGCGGCCTGCCGCCGCAGGTGATACTATCCTGACGGTGGCTGTGTTGGCTATTTTGATTACAGCTCCTCTAGCGGCAATCGGAATAGATATGAGCTATCAGATGCTACTGGAGCAAAAAAATGCTGAATGTGAAGAAGGGATTGAGTGCTGAGCATACGATATCTTCCGTGTGTTCCATGGTGAGTATCCTTTTCCCTTTCGGTTCTCAAACCATAGTCCTGAAAGCGACGATTCATATTGATTTTCTCACGCCCAAATTTTCCTGTTGTTCCTTTACCTCACTATCATCAATACGACGAAACAGCACAGACAGCGGCGGAAGTTGAATGCCTTCCTTAACGACACATACGCTCCACCTCTTCTCAATACCTAGCCATCCCATCACAATATCCGATGTAAAGGGCAGGAAAGGGGCCAGTAGCAAAGAGAGGTTGCCGATCATTTGCACACAATTATATAAGGTTTCATCACATGAAAGAGGATCGGATGTCCTTGTCTTCCACGGCTCACGTGCATCGTAATATTTGTTTCCGTAATTGACTAGCTCAAAGGCCGCTTCCAGAGCCTCTTTGAAGCGCCCATCCTCTATGTATCTGCCCACAACCGTAAAAGCCTGAGATATCCGATCGGCAGCTTCCTTATCCGGGCTGCCCTCAGGTACTCGGTTGCCATTGTACTTCTGGATGAAGACCAGGGTACGGTTCACAAAATTTCCCCAGGCTCCGACCAGATCTGCATTGTTGCGCAACATAAACTCGCGCCAGGAGAAATCCGTATCCCGTTTCTCAGGACCGTTAGCGATGAAAAAATAGCGGATAACATCCGGGTGGTAAGTACCGATGATATCTTTCACCCACACGGCCCAGTCACGGCTGGTAGATATGCGCCGGCCTTCCAAGGTGACATATTCACTGGAGATGATGTCGTCAGGTAGTCTGTAGTCATCTCCCTGCGCCATCAAGAGTGCGGGAAGGATGATAGTATGAAACGGAATATTGTCCTTTCCGTGGACGTAATAGTGGCGGGCATTCTGCCCAAACACCTCCGCAAAATCGATCTCCCGCTCGCAGCACAACACATCAGCAGCGGAGAGGTAGCCCAGTACATTCTCCGCCCAAATATATATCTTTTTATCCTCATAACCTGCCATTGGTACATCGATTCCCCAATCAAGGTCGCGGGTAATTGCGCGATCCCGTAGACCCTCATTAATGTAGCGCTTGGTAAAGGTTATAGCGTTTTTGCGCCACTCGGGATGGCTATCAAGCATGCTTTGCAGTTGATTCTCCAGCTTTGAGGTCAGTAGATATAGTTGCGTGGCCTGCTTGAATTCAACGGCATTACCACAGTCAAAACAATGCGCGTCCGACACCATGTCAGCCTCTAGCACTTGGCCGCAAGCATCACATTGATCCCCGCGCGTTGCAGCTCCACAAGAAGGGCAACTGCCCACAATCAACCTATCTGTCAGTGTCTTGCAGCAGGTAGGGCACCAAGCTTGCTTCATCTGCTTTGGCTTGACATACGCGCCCTCGTACATCTTGCAGTGAAAGTTCTTTACAAATTCTATGTGGCGCGTGTCACTCGTTTTGGTATAAAAGTCATAGGAAAAACCCAGGTTCTCAAATACATCAACAAACTCCTTATGATAGAAATCACTGATCTCTTGTGGCGACAGTCCCTCCTGTTTCGCACGAATGGTGATGGGCGTGCCATAGCAATCACTGCCTGATACATAGAATACACTTTTTCCTTTCGCTCGCCAGTAGCGCGCTAGCACATCGCCGGGCAGCAGCGCCGCTACATGCCCAATATGCAATGATCCATTGGCATAGGGCCAGGCTCCGCCGATTAAAATATGTTCCATGTCCTTTTCCTCCTGATTCTCCCTTGTTCTCTGTTCTTTTTGCTGTTCATTCATTTCTTTCTCTCAACCACTGAAAAGCGCCCCCATCGCCCAACCATTCGGCTGAGGGACGAGAGCGCCGCTCACGTGTTACCACCCTGTTTTGTCCGCTTCTCACAAAGCGAACCTCTTCAGGTCCAAGCAATTACGCCATAAACCCTATCGCTGTAACAGGCGAAACCTGTCGTATCCTAACCGCATCGCGGCTCAGTACGAAGCTCCGAGGACCATCTTCGGCAATTTCACTCATTCCCGCTCACAGCATCACGCGGGACTCTCTGCGCAAGCTCTCCTGCCTACTCTTCCCCATCAAAGCCAATGTAGTACTAAACTATTTCTTATCCGCCCCGACGACGGCCCTGATCCGCCGCACGCCTGCCGAGGAGCTCTCTTCCTTTACGATCTTGAAGCTGCCCAGTTCACCCGTGTTTTTGACGTGGGGACCGCCGCAGATCTCCTTGGAGAAGTCGCCCATGGAGTAGACGTTGACACGGTCGCCGTATTTCGAATCAAACAAGCCGATCGCGCCGCTTTGCTTTGCCTCGTCCGCCGTCATTTCTTCCATGGTCACGGGCATCTTTCTGTCGATGGCCTCGTTGACCAGGCGCTGAACCTCCGCGATCTCCTCCGGCGTCATTTTGCGGCCGAAGGTAAAGTCAAAGCGCAGGCGCTCCGCCGTGATATTGCTGCCCTTCTGGTGCACATCCTCACCCAGCACGCGCCTGAGGGCGGTATGCAGCAGGTGGGTCGCGGTATGCAGCTTGGTGGTCTCCTCATCGTGATCGGCCAGGCCGCCTTTAAAGCGCTGCTCGGCGCCCGCCTGGCTCTTCAATTGATGCTGGCGGAAGCGCTCGGCAAAGTCATCCTCATCCACCAGGAGGCCGCGCTCGCGCGCCAGCTCCTGAGTGATTTCCAGCGGGAAGCCGTAGGTATCGTAGAGCCGGAAGGCATCCCGCCCGTCAATGGTGTTGAGAGTTTTGGCAAACTCACTTGCCCGCTTGGTGAAATCAGCCACCGTGTCCACAGCCGCCACAAACTTCTTCAACTCCTCGATCATACCCAAAAGCTCCGGTCGGGGTTTGAGGGTGGAGCTGACATTGTTGGCGATTTCCTGCGCCTCATAGAGCTTCTTCTCATAGTCCGTGGGAAGGACGGCCTTCAGCTGCGACTGCATGCCGTCAAACAGGGCGCTCAGCCGGTCGATGCGGGAGATGGCTTTTTCAAACTCCCTCAGCCCCTGGTTCAGGCTGCGCTGGAAGCGCTTTTCTTCAAGCAGCAGCTGTTCCAGTACGAAGGTGCGGTTTTCTTCGAGCTCGGGATAGGCGTCGCTGTACTGGGCGATGATGGTCCCGGCGACTTCGGCCGTAAAGCCGTCGGGCAGCTCCAGGTGACGGCCAAAGCGCACCGCGCGCCTGATCAGGCGGCGGAGCACATAGCCCTGGTCCACATTGCTGGGGCTGACGCCTCTGTGATCGCCCAGGATAAAGGTAGCGGTGCGCATATGGTCAGCCACGATGCGGAAGGCGCGGGCCGTCTCCTCATCCGCTCCTTGGTAGTGTTTGCCCGACAGTTCCTCGATGCGCGCGATGATGCCTGAGAACAGGTCGGTTTCATACACCGACTTTTTGCCTGTCAGCACGCCGATGGTTCGCTCCAGGCCCATGCCCGTATCCACATTCTTCTGCGCCAACGGAACATAGCTGCCGTCCTGCTGCTTGTTGTACTGCATGAACACATCGTTCCAGATCTCGAGATAATGCCCGCAGTCACAGGCAGGCGAACAGTCCGGGCCGCAGGGCTCCGTGTCCGTGATGATGAACATCTCAGTATCCGGGCCGCAGGGGCCGGTAAGCCCCGCCGGGCCCCACCAGTTATTTTCACGCGGCAGGAAGAATATGCGCTCTTCCTTTACGCCGCAGGCAAGCCACAGATCACGGCTCTCTTCATCCCGGGGCGCGGTTTCATCGCCCTCAAAGACGCTGAACGCGAGCCGGTCGGGGTCGATGCCCAGCCATTTGGGCGAGGTAAGGAATTCCCAGCTCCAGGGGATCATCTCTTCTTTGAAATAATCGCCCAGGCTCCAGTTGCCCAGCATCTCAAAGAAGGTCAGGTGGCTGGCATCGCCCACATCGTCGATATCGCCTGTGCGGATGCACTTTTGCACATTGACCAGGCGCCTGCCGGCCGGATGGGGCTGCCCCATCAGATAGGGCACCAAAGGATGCATGCCGGCGGTGGTAAACAGGACCGTCGGGTCGTTCTCGGGTATCAAAGAGGCGGAGGGAATGACCGCGTGCCCCTTGGATACGAAAAAATCCTGAAACAGTTGCCTTAACTCATTGGCTGTCAATGCCTTCATATGGTAAAAGATGCCTCCTTAAATCAAATTCACAAACTGCAGCAGCACCTGCAGGGCGCCGTCCATATCGCGCATGTCGATCATTTCGCAGGCGGAGTGGACATAGCGGCAGGGGATGGACAGGGTGCCCGTCGGGATACCTGCCCGGGTGTGCTGGATGGCCCCGCCGTCGGTGCCGCCAAAGGGCAGCACCTCGCGCTGCACCGGTACATCAGCCGCCTCCGCGGCCTCAAACAGGGCATCGCGCACCAGCGGCGTGGCGATCATGGACCGGTCCATGATCTTCACAGCGGGGCCCGCGCCCAGCTTGATATCGGGGATCTTGGTGCCGGGGGTATCGCCCCAGGCTGTCACGTCAAGCGCCAGGCCGATGTCCGGGTTGATGCCGTAGGCGGCTACCGTCGCCCCGCGCAGGCCCACCTCTTCCTGGGTGGAGAAGACGGCGACGATGGTGTTTTTCTGGTTTTCCGTATACAGCAGCAGCTCCACCAGCAGGGCGCAGGCACAGCGGTCGTCCATGGCGGGGGCAGCGATGCGGTGCTTGCCCACCTGGAAGGTGCCCGGCGCGTAGACGGCCATATCCCCCACCTGCACCATGGTCCGCGCCTCGTCGGCATCGGCCGCGCCGATATCGATGAACAGGTCCTTGATGAGGGGAGAAGCGCCGCTTTCCTGCGGCTCGCTGCACAGTATGCCTTCCACGCCGTTTTCAAAAATAACGCGGCGGAACTCACTCTGCTTCATGCCGATGCCGCCTACGTTGGATACGCGCAGGAAGCCTTCCTTTTCGATAGCGGTGACCACCAGGCCGATGTGGTCCATGTGCGCAGACAGCATGATCCGCTTGGCGTTGTCATCGCTGCCGTATTTTTCGACGATCAGGTTGCCCAGGGCGTCGGTACGCATGCTGTCCACATGACCGGTCAGCATTTCCTTGATGGTGGTGGCAACATTGTGCTCGCTGCCGGAGGGCCCCCAGGCGCTCAGCAGGGTTTTTAAGGTGTCGCGTAACATTGGGGTTCCTCCCTTATCCATGTAATAAAAACTCTTTGCATAGCTGGTATTGGGCTTCGATGTCGCTGTAGGCGGCCACCGAAGCGCCGGAGTGGATATATCGGCAGGGCACGCTGAGCACCACGGTGCGCATGCCCTCCTTGCTTCTTTGGAAGCTGCCCGCGTCGTTGCCGCCCGTCACGCCCTGTTTGACCTGACAGGGAATACCCGCAGTTTCGGCCAGGGAGAGCATCTGGGTAAACAGCTCGCGGTCGGCGATGCTGGCCCCGTCCATGAAGCTGACGGCTACGCCCTGCTTGACCAGGGTGACCCTGGCACGCTCGGGCACGTCGCCTAAATCGTTTGAAGCCGTGCCCTCCAGCACCACGGCGATCTCGGCCTCCACACCGAAGGCCGCAGTCTTTGAGCCGCGCAGGCCCACCTCTTCCTGGGTGACAAAGCAGGCGATCAGGTCGCCCGGATAGCGATTCTCAAGCAGGCGCAGCAGGCTGTGGCAGCCCACGCGGTCGTCCAGCGCCTTGGCGCAGATCAGGCCCTCGCCAAAATCGGTATAGGGGGTATCAAAAGCGGCATAGCTGCCCAGAGGGCAAAGCCGCTCGGCTTCCTTTGAATCTTTAGCACCGATGTCAATATACAGGTTATCAAAGTCGAGCACCCGCTGGCGGTCGGCCGCCGTCTGCAGGTGGATGGCCATGGCCCCGATCACGCCGGGTACCTTATCCTCGCCTACCTCCACCCATTTGCTGACCACGACACGCGGGTCGATGCCGCCGATGGGGCGGAAGCGCAGCAGGCCGTCCTCCGTATGACCCATGATGATAAAACCCACCTCGTCCATATGGGCGGCCACGACCTTGGCGGGCGCGTCCGGATCGGTGCCCTTCTTCAGGCAGATGAGGTTGCCGCCCCGGTCGATCCTGACCTCGTCGCACAGAGGCCGGGCGGCTTCCATCAGAGCCTTGCGCACAGCGCCCTCGTCACCCGACAGCCCGTGCAGTTCGCATAAAGTCTTCAGGTCCATAGCTCGTCCTCCCACTCGGGGGATACGGCGGCAGCGAAGTTCGCCAGCAGCCGCGCCCCTTCTTCCAGGGTGCTCATATCGATCAGCTCCACCGTGGTGTGCATATACTTCAGCGGCAGCTCAAGCAGGATGGTCGGCACGCCGTTTCGCTGGATGTTGATGCCGTCAGCATCCGTGCTGGTGGCGCGCGGCACGACGGCCGTCTGGACTTCGATGTTGTTGTCCTTTGCCACATCCATCAGCTTGCGGTGAAGCATCGGGTGGATATAGGGCCCCTGGCTGGCCACCAGGGCATCCAGCTTCTTCGTGTGCAGGTCGGGCGCGCCGGGCGTTTTGGCGTGGCATACATCCAGCGCCACCGCGTAATCGGGCTCCACGCCAAAGGCGGACATCGCCGCGCCAAAGCTGCCGATCTCCTCCTGACAGGTGGCCGTGAAGTAAAGGTCGGCCGTCGGGCGCAGGGCTTTCAGCCGCTGCATCGCGCCAAGCATGATCGCCACACAGGCACGGTCATCCGCCGTCTTGGTAGCGACGCGGCCGTTTTGCAGCTTGACAAAACGGGCCTCCAGCGTCACCAGATCCCCCACCTGCACCAGCTCGCGCACGCGTTCAGCCGGCAGGCCCAGGTCGATGTACAGGTCCTCTCGCTTATAGTTTTTCGCGCGGTCCGCCGCTGTCAGAAGGTGCGGCGCCTTGGCGCCGATGACGCCCATCAGCTTCTCTTTGCCGTAGACGGTCACCCGCATGCCGGGCAGTATGCGCGGGTCCACTCCGCCGACATTGCCCATGCGCAGGCTGCCGTCCTCCTCGATCTTCACCACCATCAGCCCGATCTCGTCGATGTGGGCGCAGAAAATCACCTTCGGCCCCTCACCCTTGATGCGGGCGATGACGTTGTTGAGCCGGTCGATCCTGACCTCGTCCGCCCAAGGGCGGAAGGCCGCGGCAACATACTCCGCCACTACCAGCTCGTTGCCCGACAGACCGGGCAAGGCGCACGCCGTGCGCAGAAATTCCTCCAGCTGCATGGAAACCTCCTTGTCCGCCTCCGCGCACATAAAAAAGGCGCGAAACCATGCCAAAGTATAGCATTTGACAAGGGTTTTGACAACCAAACGATATCATGCTTTTAGCGGCGGCATCAACGCGGCAGATTGTCCTGTCAGGCAGATGTACGGATTATCTTTTGACAGAAGTCTTATGTTCTTTATCTTTCCCTTCACATCTTATTAGTAATCAAAACTCTATATACCATCATTATCTCAGGAATGGGATGAATCATGCCTAACAACAAGGCCTCTTCTCGCCGGGAAGAGGCCTTGTTACTCATTTTTTCGGGTTTGTGTTCTGATAACAGCTTTAAAACAGAAGGATATCAGTCCATTAGCGGGTACAGTTCAGTGAGCCGGCGCAGATAGCCTTCATCCTGGAAGCTGAACCCTCTCAAACCGGGCAGCCCGGTATCATAGCTCAGCGGCGTGTTGACATACAGCAGCACATTGGGGTCACTGTTCAGGCGGGAGGTGACATGATAGGGAATGTTAAACAGCATTTTCACATCCTGAAGACGGGCCGGGTCAACGGTCGTGACCGAGGCAATGTCCGTGAAGAAAGTGAAAAATTCATGTTCCCTGTCTACCGAGACACCGTTCACCAGCATATAGCTGACCACCACCATACCGCCCGCGACTTCCACCTTCAGCTCACCGACCACATGGCTGGCGTCCGCCACCAGGGGGTACTGGAACTGTCCGTCCAGGGACAGGTCGATCGGCGTGAACATCCAGTATTTGTCCGTCAGATCGGTCCGGAAGCTTAAAAACAACGGCCCTTCGCTGGTCATCAGCTGCCCGGATCCGACGGGAGTCTTAAGCTTTGGCGTTACGTTTGTCGGCTTTTTCGTAATCTGGGGTGTTGGTTTAGGCGTTGATACAAGCTTGGGCGTTGCAGTCGGCCTGACCGGAATCTTGACCGTGGGAATGATGATCTTGGTCGTTGGGGTGGGGGTCACCATCGGTTTTAATGTAATCCTGGGCGTAAACTTAACGTTCGGGGGCAGAGTGATTACAAATTTGTCATCAGGTTTCGGCGTCGCGATCGGCACCTGCGGGATGACGTTTCCCGGCAGACTTAAAGCCAGAGCGTCGGATACCGGCAGGTAGGTCGTATGAAGCATGAATAGCATAAGCGCCATGAACATGACGAAAATCCGTTGTTTTTTCATCCATCTATCCTCCTCTTTATATGGATGCGCCGCGGCAAAGCCGGGCGTAAGCAAAACTGAAAATGGTTCGCGAAAAGGCCAAGGCATTTGTGAAATACCCCGGTCGAGGCAAAGCTTCGCTATGCAGAAAGCTTTCCCTTTGGTATGGTCGTTCTTCTTATGGTCTTACTGTTTTCGGTCTTGCTGTTATTGGGTCAGTCAAGGGTCTCAGGTCCTGTAACTTGCGCCTATAGAGGTACGGGCATTGTACTCCTTCTTATGATCTTCGTCAATCATCCGGAATATACAAAAAAGGCCCTCTGCTTTGCATGAGGGCCTCGCTATCCGGTAATTATCTTTTGTTCCTGGCAAGCATCCGGTTGATGTATGCCTTCAGCTCCTTGAATGCGCTGCGCGGGTCGATCTCATCCAGCGTCTCGATCAGCAAGGTAATGGAAGCATCATCCAGGCTGTCCTTGAGGCCTGCGATGAAGGCGGCGCGGCTCTTGAGGATAAAGTTGATGATATCCTGCTGACCGGCGCCGGCGCCGACCATATCCGCCACCGTCTTGCTTCTTGCGGCAAACTGGATGAAGTCCTTGTTCATCAGCTGATAGTTGATTTTGCCTTTTTCATCGCTGTAGCGATCGACGATCGCGATGTACTCGGGCGACAGCGTCATATCGACCTGCTCGACCGGCGCTTCTTCCACCACGTCGTCCGTCTGCACGGCGGTGAGGCTGAGCTTGATGGAGCCCCTGGCGGAATAAGGCAGACCGACCGTCAGCTCAAAAGCCTCGTCAAAGGCTTCCATCGGGAACAGCTTCTCGTCAAATGACCGATAAGGGATCATGTTGCCCGTACGCTTATCAATGGTGCACACACCGCTTTGATCCGAGTCAATACGCTGTATCTTGATGCCCGCGCCGCCCGCGGACAGTTTCTGTTTATAGGCAATAGCCGGGATGGTGGTCAGCTCAACCGCCTTGGTTCGAATAATGTTCATTGATTACCTCCTTATAAACCTCTTTTAACCATCAGTATAGCTGATGAAACAGTATAAAGCAACTTGTGCCGGACGCGGTTCAGCTGGTGATTCGGCAGGCTTTTGACCTGCCTTTCTTAGTTTTATCTTAAAAATGCCCGGCATGTTTTCAGGCCCATCGGGCGGGTGACACACATTGTCAGGTGGCGGCCGAAAAGGCTTCTTTTGCTCTGCGTGCGTATTCCTCCGCCTCCTTTTGGTTGGCCAGCACATAATGCCCCGCCTCGATCTCCTGCCAGACGGGCTTGTCCCTGCTGTAGTCATGCACCGATTCATCATAGACGATCGGCTTCTTCTTCTTTTCCCAGGCGGGGTTAGGCAGCGGCACGGCGGAGAGCAGCGCCTGCGTATAGGGATGCAGCGGCAGGCGAAACAGCTGCTCGGTATCCGCCAGCTCCACCAGCAGACCCCTGTGGATCACGGCGATACGGTCGCAGATGAAGCGCATGACGGACAGATCATGCGATATGAACAGATAGGTCAGCCCGCGCTCGCGCTGCAAGCGGCTCATCAGGTTCAATACCTGCGCGCGGATGGAGACATCCAGGGCTGAGATCGGTTCGTCGGCGATGATGAACCGCGGGTTCATCACCAGGGCGCGGGCAATGCCGATGCGCTGGCGCTGGCCGCCCGAGAACTCATGCGGAAAGCGGCTGGCGAATTCGGGCAGAAGGCCCACATCCAAAAGGGCCTCGCGCACGCGCGCCTGGCGCTCTTCGCGGCTGAGGTGCTTTTCAACGCTGTAGAGCCCCTCCGACACGATGTAGTCGACCTTGGCCCGCTCGTTCAATGAAGCCATGGGGTCCTGGAAGATCATCTGGATCTCACGGGTGACCTTGCGGTCCAGTTCTTTTGATATTTTACCGGAAATGCGCTCCCCCTGATACTGCACTTCACCGCCCGTCGCCTGGTAAACGCGGATGATCGCTCGGCCGATGGAAGTCTTGCCGGAACCCGACTCACCCACCAGGCCGAAGGTCTCCCCCTGCCTGATATCAAAGCTTACGCCGCGCACGGCCTCAAAGCGCCGCCTGCGCTCGCCGAAGGCGATGTGCAGGTCGCGCACTTCAATGATCGGTTCCTTGTTCAGACGGTCAGCCGTGCTCATAAAAGCTCTCTCCTTGCTCGCTGATGCGCTTGAGACTTTCGGGCGGATCGACCTGCGGCGCGCGCTCGTCCGCCAGCCAGCTGCGCACACGGTGCGTCGGGCTGATGTCAAAATAGGGCGGCCTCTCCTTGAAATCAATGTTCAGCGCATGCGGGTTTCGGGGGGCAAAGGCATCGCCCTGCACCTCAGCAAACAGATTGGGCGGTGTGCCGCGGATGGCATACAGCTCCTCCCCCTTGCGCCCAAGCTGAGGCAGGGAGGAGAGCAGCGCCCAGGTATATGGATGCCTTGGGGTGTAAAAGATCTCTGCGCAGGTGCCAATCTCCACAATATCGCCGGCGTACATCACGGCGATGCGGTCGGCGATATTGGCCACCACCCCCAAATCATGGGTGATGTAGACGGCCGTCAGGCTGTACTTTGAAATGAGGTTTCTGATCAGCTGCAGGATCTGCGCCTGAATGGTCACATCCAGGGCTGTCGTCGGCTCATCACAGATCAGGATGTCCGGTTTGCAGGCAATGGCGATGGCGATAACCACCCTCTGTCGCATGCCGCCCGAAAACTGGTGCGGGTACTGCTTCATGCGGCGCTCGGGATGCTCGATGCCCACGTCCAGCAGGATCTCCCGCGTCTTCTTGATAGCGGCCTCGCCTCGCAGGTTCTGGTGCAGGGCCAGCGCCTCCCCGATTTGCCGTCCGATGGTTTTCAGAGGGTTCAAGCTGGTCATCGGGTCCTGCAGCACCATGGCGATCTTGCGGCCCCGAATGCCGAGCCACTGCTTTTCCGTCGTGTATTTGGCGATGTCCTGCCCTTCGTAAAGAATGGAGCCCGAATCCACCCAGCCGTTCTGATCAAGCAGGCCCATGAAGGACTTGGTCAGGACGCTCTTGCCGGAGCCGGATTCGCCCACGATGGCCAGGCTCTCGCCCCTGTAGATATCAAAGCTGACCCCGCGTATCGCGTGCAGGACACGTCCGCGCAGGCTGAACTTGATGTTGAGGTCTTTGACTTCAAGAATAGCCTTGTTGTTCTCCGTCATCTCATCCCCTCCCTACACATGGTTGCGCGGGTCCGCCGCGTCGGCAAAGGCATTGCCGATGATGTAAAAGGAGATCGTCACCACCGACAGCACGATGGTCGGGAAGATCAGCTGATAGGCCTGGGGCGTGGAGACCAGCTTGCGCCCCACCGTGATCAGATTGCCCAAGGAGGGGATGCTCAGCGGCAGGCCCAGGCCAATATAGGTCACGAAGACCTCGCTGCCGATGGCCGCCGGGATGGCCAGTGCCATGCGCAGCATGATGACCGATACCAGGTAGGGCAGCAGGTTTCTGGTGATGATGCGCATGGTGCCCGTGCCCAGGCAGCGGGAGGCCAGGTTATAGTCCCGGTCCCTGATGATGACGACCTGGTTGCGCACAAAGCGCGCCATACTGACCCAGCCGGTGATGGACATGGCGAATATCAGCGTGGTGATGCCGGGCCGCATGATGTAGGCAAAGAGGATCAGCACCACGGTGCTGGGGATGTTGTTGATCACGTTGTAGATCTCGGTCAGCAGCCTGTCCAGCTTCCTGACATAGCCCCACAGCACGCCGATGGTGATGCCCAGTGCCGCCTCGATCAAAGCCACGACGAAGCCGATAAACAGGCTGGTACGGGTGCCCGACCACACCATGCTCCACAGATCCTGCCCCGTGTTGTTGGTGCCAAAGAGGAAGGGCCGGTCATCCGGCAGGATGCGCAGGGGCGCGGCGTCCAGGGTGACGGCGCTCTGTGCGTCATCCGCGAAATCCAGCAGGCTGCGGCGCACGAACAGCTCCCGACCCTGGCTGGAATAATCCTCCGGGCTTGAAAACAGCTGGATCTGGAAATTGGAGCGGCTCTCGTAGGGCACAGATGCCGGATCCTCCGGCAGGCGCAGTTTGGTGCTGAAGTCATTTTTGACATAGCCTTCCCGGCCCTTGAATTCGACCAGGCACCATTCTTCCCCGTATGTCAGCACGGTAAATGATTCTCTGGCACGGATGCTTGTCAGGATATTGCTGACCGCCGCCCATTCCTCATTGCTGTATGGGGTCATCACCAGCTCGGTGCCGGCAGGAGCCGTGTGCAACACGGTGCTTATACCGGGCTGCACATTGCTCAGCTGCATGCCTGTGATCGGGTGGTTGATAATGCGGGTCGCTTCATACTGCCCGGGCAGCAGCGGCTGAATGAAGGTGAACAGCACCAGCAGGGCCAGCAGCACCAGCAGGGAGAAGGCCAGGCGGTTTTTCAAAAACATCTTGAGCGTGCTGCCCCAGTAGGAATAATCGGAAGAGCCCGTGCTCTCCGCCGCGCGGTCGGAATAGGAGGCAAAATCAAAATCCCCGGCCCCGCCCGCGGCCTCGATACCCCGGTGCAGCCTCTGCTCCATGCCTGTTGCCGCCATTACCTCACCCCCTCTTTCCTGGCAAAGCTGATGCGCGGGTCAACGACAGCCATCAGTAGATCGCCCAGCAGCATGCCGACGATGCCGATGGTGGCATAGATCATCACCAAAGACTGCACCATGGTGTTGTCCTGGCGGGTGATCACATCCACCAGCAGGCCGCCCATGCCGGGCACCGAATAGAGGGACTCGATATAGATCGACCCTGAGATGGTAAACAGCAGGGAGGAAGGGATGTACTGGATCATCGGCACAAAAGCGTTGCGAAACACATGCCCCATGGTAATCCGCCCCGAGGCGACGCCCTTGGCGCGGGCCAGCTTGACATAATCCTTGTTCATTTCATCCACCATGTAGCGGCGCAGCCACATCGCGTAATACGCGATGGAGCCCAGCGACATGGAGACGACGGGCAGTATCCAGGTGACGGGCTTTGTATAGTCAAACAGCATCGGTATCTTCATCAGGCTGGAGCCGTAGGACTGCAGGTAGATATAATAAACAGCGGCGGGCACCGCATTGATGAATACAATGAAACCGGTGCCCAGCTTATCCCAGACCTTTGATTTGCTGCGCGCCATCTGCGCGCCCAGGGGAATGCCCGCCAGCAGGGACAGGGCCATGGACATGACGCCCATCCGGATGGACACCGGCGCCTTTTCCGCAATGATACGTCCGATGGGCACGCCCACCGCGTAGCGGTTGGATGTGCCCAGATCACCTTGCAGCAAGCCCGCGTAGAAGTTTTTCAGCTGAACCGGGACGGAATCCCGCAGGCCCAGCTGCTGCAGCTTGGCGTTGATGACTGCCTGATCCACCTTGTCAAAGTTATCAAAATAACCTTCAATGGGCATCTGCCGCATCAAGACAAATACCACAGTCAGGATGATCAGCAGCGTCAGTACGGAAGCAAGCAGGCGCTTGCCCACATATTTCAACAACGTATCGCCCTCCCTTCATGACGAAGCGGGGCTGTGACCGGGCACAGCCCCGCTTGATGAGATATTGTAATCGTTCAGTATTTAGTTGGCCAGCGCGGCGCGTTCTGCCTCCCACTGATCCAGCGCGTCAAAGTACTGGTCGGTGCTCATCGGCTCATCCAGCAGCCTCTGACCCTTGTAGCGTTCGTTGGAGATGCCGAAGGGGGCATACTGCCCTTCAAAGGGATTGATGCGGGCGGCGGTATAGCCGCCGTTGCCGTAGCCGAAGGGCACGACGAAGGCTTCATTGATCAGATAGGCCTCGGCCTTGGCAAAGGCCTCGTAGCGGGCCTGCAGGTCATCGGTGATGGCCTTGGCCGCGTTGACCAGCTCCTCATAGACGTCAAACTTGCTTCGTCCGGCCTCATCCACATCGGTGGTGTACTCGGGGAAGTTGTAGTTGCCGCCCCTGACGAAGGGATCAGTATAGGTTTCGGGGTCGGCATAGTCCGGGCCCCAGTTGACCTTGAGCAGGGCGTAGTTTCCGGCGCGGCGCACGGCAGACAGGAAGCCTGTGGTGGGGCCGGGTTCGGTGATGATGTCGATGAAGTCGCTGCCAAGCAGGGCTTCCAGCTGCTGCTCAACCACCTGGGCCTCGTCCGGCCAGCTGGATACGGCGGGGTTGTAGCTGCTCAGCACCTTGATGGGGAAGGTGGCGCCTGCCGCTTCCAGCTCTGCCTTGGCGGCCGCCGCGTACTCGCGGGCCAGATCTTCGCTGAAGGTATCGAGCCCCAGCGCGGTAATCGCGGCCAGGTCGCCCGTCTGCACATAATCAAGCCCGTTGACGTCAACAAACTGGGGCGGCGTCACCGCGTTGAAGATGATGGATTCGGGGTTGTCCGGCTCTGTGGGCAGCATGGCCTTCACGCGGTCCAGCCCGTGGTAGACAGCCTTGCGGAAGTTCGCGTTGTTGACGGCCAGCTTCCAGTTTTCGGGCTCATAAGCCTCGTCAAACTCGGGGTTGAAGTTCAGCGCGTAGAAGTAGCTGTAGAAGCCGCTCTGGCGCACGGGGCGGATCAGGTCCGCGGTCGCGGGGTCCTGCAGCCACTGGCTGGCAATGGCGGTGTCGATGCTCGCCGCGTCGATCTCGCCGCGCCTGTACATTTCAGGCGACAGGGTCGTCGCTTCCTTGTTGAAGGTGCTGTCGATGTGTTCGATAAACACGTGTTCGGCGTCCCAGTTGTAGGGGTTTTTGCTGTAGACGCGCTTCTCTTGCGGCTTGAACTCGCTGATATAGTAGGCGCCGTTATACAGGATGGTATCATTGCCGGTCGCCAGGCCGAAGCCTTCGCCCTTCTCCCGCAGGAAATCGCCGTTGACGGGCATGAAGGTCACATAGGTGGTCATGGAAAGGAAGTAAGGCACGGGCGATACCAGGGTGTATTGCAATGTATAATCATCCAGCGCTTTGACGCCCACGGTTTCCCATTCCATCACGGGCGCCGGCTCCTCGCCTTCTGCGGGTGTGGCGGTGCCGTCATAGTACTCCTCCGCGCCCGCGATCACGGAATACATGATGTTGGCAGTGGAGGAGGCGTTCTGAGCGTCCAGGATATAGGCCGCGGCGTCCACAAAGTCCTGCGCCTTAAGTTCGGCCACAGGCTCGGCATTGCCGTTGATCCACTGCACGCCCTTCCTGAGATGGAAGGTCCAGGTCAGCCCGTCTTCTGACAGGTCCCAGCTTTCCGCCAGGGAAGGCTGCACCTGCCCCAGGTAATCGTATTCGACCAGGGTATCAATGACGTTGGCGGCAATTGCGAACTCATTGGTGCTGGCGGTGATCAGGTAATTCAGGGTCGTCGCTTCGCCGGAATACAGGGTCCTGTATGTGCTTGCTTCCTGCGCCTGCGCCGGCACCAAGCCGAGCAGCAGGACAGCTGCCAGAACCAGGGAAATCAACTTCTTCATCAAAGGCCCTCCTTCATTTTCACTGTCCATGTAATTTTGCGCGGTCCTCCGCGATTGTGGACATTATACAGATAATCAGGTGCTTATGCAAGCAAACAGCGAAAAAAACAATCAAAACACCTTACTTTTTCTTCAAATCGGCTAAAACTGCAAGTTTCGGATTATGAAGATGCAAATTAATGCATCGCAGCATCTGCGGATTAAAGAATTTTCTGACAACACTGTGAAAAGAATTCATTTATTTGCCGTCAGGGGCTATAATGCTTCTGTATACGCAAGGAGGACATCCATGGAAAAGAATCTGAAAAACCTGCTGGCCCTGTTCAGGTCTACCTTTTTTTTAAGCGCCTTTACCTTCGGAGGAGGCTATGTCATCGTCCCTTTGATGGAGAAAAAGTTTGTGCATGACCTGAAATGGCTTGAGGAAGAGGAGATGCTGAACATGGTGTCGATCGCGCAGTCATCTCCGGGCCCGATGGCCGTCAATGCCTCCATTCTGGTGGGCTGGCGGCTGATGGGCCTGCCGGGCGCCCTGATCGCCACTCTGGGCACCGTGCTGCCGCCGCTGCTCATCCTCTCCGTTATTTCTTTATTTTATACCGCCTTTCGTGACAACACAGTCGTCAGCGCGGTGCTCAAGGGCATGATGGCCGGCGTCAGCGCCGTTATTTTTGATGTGATTCTGTCCATGGGCGCGAGGGTGCTGAAGAGAAGAAAGCTGCTGCCCGCCCTGATCATGGCCGGGGCCTTCACCGCGCATTACGTGTTTCGGGTCAATGTCGTTTACATCATCATGTTCTGCGGCACGCTGGGCGGAATCGTCAGCCTGCGCGATAAAAAGACAGGAAAGGAACGCATTTAAAGCATGATCTACTTACAGTTGTTCTGGAGTTTCTTTCAAATAGGCCTGTTCAGCTTCGGCGGCGGCATGGCCGCCATGCCGATGATCCAAAACCAGATCGTGTCCATCCGCGGATGGCTGACGTTGACCGAGTTCACGGACCTTGTCACCATTTCCGAGATGACGCCGGGCCCGATCGCCATCAATGCGGCCACCTTTGTGGGCACCCTCATCGGCGGACCCGGCGGCGCCGTCATATCCACCCTGGGTTGCATCCTCCCCTCCAGCGCCATCGCGCTGCTGCTGGCCTGGCTGTACTCCAAGTACAGCGAGATGACCCTCATGCAGGGCGTGCTGGCCGGTCTGCGCCCGGCGGTGGTCGCCCTCATCCTGTCGGCAGGGCTCAACATCCTCACGCTGTCTTTATGGGGAGAAGCAGGTTTTTCCTGGAATATTCGCGCCATAGACGCCGTGGCCGCGCTTCTGTTTGCCTCGGGACTGTTCCTGCTGAGAAAGTTCAAGGCCGGTCCCCTGCTTATCATGGCATCCTGCGGGCTGATAGGCGGGGTGATCTATCTGACGATGTAGATAGAGGCATCCCTGCAAGCAACACAGGCCCGAATGTCTGTCAATCCCGAAGGCGGCTTCATTTGACTCTGTTTCTCTCCCGAACTCACAGATTTCGGCGCACAAAAAAGGCCGGACCCCTGGGCCCGGCCTGTATCTTCCTGTTTTACTCTACGTCTATCCCCGTCATGCTCTTCCAGGCCTTTCTGATGGCGCGCTGGTTTTGCATGCCGTAGTTGGGGTCAGCTTTTTGCGTCTCTTCCAGATCCCGCAGGAAGTGGATGCACAGGTGACCGCCGAAACCATTGTCTGAAATGCTGCCGGACAGATGCGGGTAATTGTGCATCGTGGCCAGGGTCCAGGTGCCGCCGGGAAGCTGCACGTAGACCGGGCGTGTGTCCCAGGAGGCAGGGCCGAAGGCAGCGTTCATCAGCTGAGTATCCTTGAGCGTTTTGGGTTCGGCATCCGCGTGGCGGCCCAGGGAGTAGACTTTGATGTTGAAGCTGACGCCGCTGGCCGGATGGTAGATCCGGATCGTGGGCCCGCCCTTCAGCGCGGGCTTGACGACATCATACCAGTGCAGCAGCTTGACCGAGCCCGCGGAGGGGCCGCCGATCTGTCCCTGAGAAATATCAACGCCGGATGATGAGCCCTGGTTCGGCTTGGCGTCTGTGGCATACAGGCGCGCCAGCGTCTGCGCATCGGCGACGCCGCTTGCGTTCAGGCTGTTTTGCTGCTGAAAGGACACGAGGGCGTCATGGGTCTTGATGCCGAAGATACCGTCAGCCGAAATGGTGAAACCAAGCTCTGACAAGCGCCGCTGCAGCTTGCTGACCGCCTTGTCCGCCCCGTCTCGGTCGCCCATTCGCAGCGTGCCCGGAATGGGAGGCGAGCTTTCCTCTTCGTTTATCGGGTCATCTGATGGAGAGGGAGCCGGCGCAGTTTCAGTCTCCGTCATGCGCAGAAACTCGGACATGATATAGCCCGTACGGCCCTGCCAGCTGCACTGTGTCCAGACGCCGCTGACGGCAAGCACCTGAACGGTCGCCTTATTGGGAACGCTTGCCAGCACATTGTTGCCGGCCGTGGTGGCGCCGGACCTGATGCGGACGCTGCCGCCGTTGGGCGTGGATACAGTCGCAGTGCCGCTTAAAACTGCGGGCGGATCGACGGGCTGATCGGGAGTCCCGTCCGCGGCCGGCGGGATTGAGGGCTCGGCGGATGCGTCCATCCTGAGGTAGCGGCTCATCACATAGCCTTCCGTTCCGCTTACCCGGATACGGCTCCAGGTGCCGCCGCCTTCGATGACTGCCACGGCCTGTCCGTTGACCAGACTGCCGATGATGTTACGGCTGTCAGCAGCCGAAGGTGTCCTCCTGAAGCGCAGAGGTCCCGAATTGCCGGTCGCCACAATGGCGCTTCCCGCGGCAGCGCTGCTGCCCGAAGAACTGCCGGTTGCGATGGCGGCTTCGCTGTGAAGTTTCTGGAGGGTCAGAGGGCCTGCGATGCCATCCGTCTGCAGCCCGTTTCGGCTCTGAAAGCTGAGCACCGCGGAGCGGGTCTGCGCGTCAAAGCTGCCGTCCGTCCGGCCCGGCGCGTAGCCCAAGGAAAGCAGGCGGCTCTGCAGCAGGATCACCTCACTGCCCTTGCTGCCCAGCTCCAGCCGCCCCTGAAGATTGGGCCGTCCGGGTACAGGCGTCTCCGTCGCGCCCGGGGCGGGTGTCGCCGCCGGCGGCACCGCGGTGCTGCCCGAAAGCTTGCCCAGTGTCTGCGGGCCTGCAATGCCGTCCGCCGTCAGCCCGACGCTTCTTTGGTAGGCAATGACAGCAGCCCGTGTGCCCGTATCATAGACTCCGTCATTGCGCCCGGTCCGGAAGCCGAGGCTGTTGAGCTTATTTTGCAGCGCGATAACTTCCTGCCCGTAACTGCCCAGCTCAAGGCGCCCCGAAGGGGTGACAGTCCCCTCACCCGGAGGGTATACTGGTGACGCCGAGCCTGCGCCGCCTGTTCCCAAAGCCAGAGCATAGAGCAGGGTCAGGGTCTGCTGACCCGCGATGCCGTCGGGCTGCAGATTATGTTTCTTTTGAAAGGTGCGGATCGTGTTTTCTGAAATCGGGCCGTAGCTGCCGTCCACCTTGATGTCATACCCTAAAGTCTTCAAGGCCTGCTGCATTGTTCTGACTTCGCTCCCGGTATCCCAGGGCCTCAGCGTCTGATACGCCGCAAACGCCTTGCCCGGTATCAAGCTCAGGCTCAGGCAAAGGATCAGGGTCAAAGTCATCATTCGTTTACAAAGTGGCATGTTCCATTCACTCCATTCATCATGGTGACGGCATCATATCACATTGTGACGCACATGTAAACAATTATTACGAAATTATTACAATTATTCTTTAAAGGAGTGCCTGACAGCCATGTACGGACGATTTACTCAGATCGACCTCACCGATCTTCGTTTTTTGAAAACAGCCTCCCGCAAGGCATCCGGCCCCAATCGTGAGGCGGCGCGCTTTGCTCTGGAGCTTTCAGCCCTCTCCTACGATTTTGAGGTGAAGCCCTGGCTGGACGCGGGGTGGACGGATATTTCCATTCAGGCGGACGAACGGCTGATGGGCGGCGTAGCCATGCCCGAATTTGCCGATCGGCCCATCTATCAGCGGGTACTTAACGAATGGATCCCCAGGGCGGCCAGAAGGCACATCTCGTCCGGCAACACGATCCGACAGATACGCGGCCTGGTGTGGAAGGCTGATCCGATGCGCACGGGCAAGGCCATCACGATGATCCGGCCGGATGCAGACGGGCGTTTCCTTGTCACCATCGGCTTTATGGGCACCGGCAAGCGCAGCATCGACTGGGAAGCCAATTTCCGCCTGGCTCATCCCGAAGGCTTTCATGAAGGGTTTTTGACCAATGCCCTGCAGTTTGAAGAAAACAGCCGGAAGATCACCTTTGATCAGACGGCTGAGCTGATCGGCCTGGAATCGCTGACGCTGGAGGACATCCTAAAAGAAGCCCGGCAGCCGGACAGCCGTTTTTGCATCTTTGCCACCGGCCACAGTCAGGGAGCAGCCGTCCTGCAGATATGGCTGCACCGGCAGCTGCAAAAAGGACTTTTGCCGGCGAATGTTCTGGCCTATGGCTTTGCCTCACCCAGCGTTGCGGCGGCTGATGCCCCCGAATTGACGGAAGACTATCCTTTGTTTCATATCATCAACTCGGATGACGCTTTTACTAAGATCGGCCTGTTCGCTCACATCGGCCATGGCTATGTCTATCACGCGGATGAGGCCTTTCGAGCGTTCTGCTACCAAGGCATGGAAACCGACGAAATTTTCATGCGCCTGTTGGAACATTTTCGCAGCTTTGCCGGCACACAGGATGCGATCCTTTTCGCTCTGGGCTTTCTTCAGGCCCTCTCCCTTCGCCCACACGAAGACATCCAGACGGTCCTGGGCATCCTGGCGGGCGGCGGCCTCGCTGAGCGCCTTGCCCTTCGGCGGGACGAACCGGTCACCGGCCTGCTGCGCCTGTTCAACCGCATGCTGCGCTCGAGCTACCGCAGCGCCATGAAGGAGGAGCCTGATGAAGAGCGGATCGCCGCTTTGGCGGACAGCATCGAGCGGGAGATGGACGAATATGGGGCTGAGCCATACACCCACACCATCTTCAGGGTGCTGGGGGTCCCCCATTCTCTGGTCTTTCGCGACAGAAACCTGCCGGGCCTGGCCCCTTACAGCTATATCGTGATCCGGGGCTTTGAAGAGCTGAAGCCGCAGGGCTGAGGCGGCCATGGGGCGCCGCATACGCGCCGCAAACTGTGCTCCTGCTTTAATTTTCCCGAAACAATTGACGTTTTATAGTATTAGTCCTATAATATGGTAAATAAAGATCCACAAAATCGGAAAGGAAGATGAATCCTGTGAAAAAGTTTCTCGTATTTCTTCTTTCTCTTTGCCTGATCCTGGGGCTGACCCCTGTGATGGCTGAGAATGCTTCCATGGATGCCCTGATCGAAGCCGCGAAGGCCGAGGGCGAACTGGTCGTCTACGGCTCCGCGGAGGAAGCGCACGTTTCCGTCATCGTCAAGGCCTTTGAAGCCAAGTATGGCATCAAGACCCTTTTCCAGCGCCTGTCCACCGGCGAGGTGCAGGCCAAGATCACCGAAGAAAACGGTAACCCTTCGGCTGACGTCTGGTTTGGCGGCACCACCGATCCCTACAACGAGACCGCGGCTGCCGGCCTGCTGGAGCCCTATGACGCCATCAATGCCGGCAACATCGTCGATCCCATGTACCGCGACAAGGACGGGCAGTGGTACGGCGTATACAAGGGCATTCTGGGCTTCATGGTCAACACCGAAGAGCTCGACCGCCTGGGCCTTGAAGCGCCCCAGGGCTGGGATGATCTGCTGAAGCCCGAATACAAGGACCTGATCTGGCTGTCCAACCCCAATACCGCCGGCACCGCCAAGCTGGTCATCAACACCATGGTTCAGATGAGAGGGCATGAGGAAGCCATGAAATATCTGGTGGAGCTGGACAAGAACATTGCCCAGTACACCAAATCCGGCTCTGGCCCCTCCAAGAAGGTCGGCATCGGCGAGTGCGTCATCGGCATCGGCTTCCTGCATGACGGCATCACCCAGATCCTGGACGGCTATGACAACATCGCCCTGATCATCCCCAGCGAAGGCACCAGCTTTGAAGTCGGCGCGACCGCCATCTTCAAGGGTGCGCAGCACCCCAATGCCAGCCGCCTGTGGGTAGAATTCTGCCTGACCCCCGAAGCCGTCAACCTGGCCAAGACTGCCGGCGCCTTCCAGTTCCTGGTGCTTACGGAAGCAGAACAGCCTGAAGAAGCGACCCGCTACGGCCTGGACCCCGACAACGTGATTGAGTACGACTTTGAAGACGCGAAAGCCAATACCTCCAACTACGTCAAGGATTACTTTGACGCGCTGGGCGCGGCGGCCGACGACCGCTTCAAGACCGAATAACCATACCTGAAACTCCGGGAGGGGGATGGGATAATCCCATCCCCCTCTTTATTTAACATTTCGGATGCCGGCCCGGCTGATCAGCCCCTCTGCGGGGAACAGTCCGGCCCGGCATCGCCGGAAAGGGGCGTGAGGTTATGCTCTCGCAAAGCCGACGGCTGGAGCGCAAAAAACTGCTGGCTGATCCCTTCACCATTCTGGTGATCATTCTGCTCATTGTTCTGCTGACCTTGTTTATCCTGTATCCGCTGTCCATGCTGATGTCAGACAGCATATACACCTCCTCTTCCCTCAACGTCTATACGGTTGAGGAAAGCAAGGAGGATGTGAAGGAGCTGTTCAGCCAGGCCAGTCCGCGCGTGCGCGAGATCGGCGTCGGGCGCAACAGCGTGCTGCAGGTACCCTCGGCCGAAGGGCTGACCGTCATCAAAGAGCTTGGGCGCAGCGCCAGCTTCACCTATATGGGCGACCTGCTGCAAGAAGATATCGCGGATACGATCATCGCCATCTCAGGCGGGCAATCGATGCTCTCACTGCGAAGCTTCTCGTATATTTTTAATGACTATACTTTCCGTCGCGCTTTTACAAATACGCTGTGGCTGGGCATGATCACTGGTGTTTCGGCGACGCTGATCGGCCTGTTGTTTGCCTATGTGGATGTCTATGTCAGGGTGCGCAACCGTGTCATGAAACGGATGTTTTCAGTGGTCAGCATGCTGCCCGTCGTGTCGCCGCCGTTTGTGCTCTCCCTGTCGATGATCCTCCTGTTCGGCAAGGGAGGGCTGGTCACGCGCCAGATACTCGGCATCTATGATTCCAATGTCTACGGCATGGGCGGCATCGCCATCGTGCAGACGATGACCTTTTTCCCCGTCTGCTACATGATGCTCAAGGGCCTGCTGCGCAACATCGACCCTTCCATGGAGGAGGCCGCGCGCGATATGGGCGCCAGCCGCTGGCATGTATTTAAGACGGTCACTTTTCCCCTGATGCTGCCCGGCATCGGCAATGCTTTTCTGGTTACCTTCATTGAATCGGTCGCCGATTTTGCCAACCCCATGCTGATCGGCGGCAGCTACGATACCCTGGCCACCACGATCTACCTGCGCATCACCGGCGGCACCTACGATACCCAGGGCGCCGCAGCGATGGCCGTTGTGCTGCTCAGCCTGACCGTTATCCTCTTCTTGATCCAGAAATATTACTTGGAAGCCAAAACGGCGGCCACCCTCAGCGGCAAGGCCTCTCGCGCCCGGATGGCTATCGAGGACAAGTCGGTCACCCGGCCTCTGTCTATCCTTTGCGCCTCCATTTCAGCCTTCGTCATCCTGATGTATATCGCCATCCCCTTCGGTTCCCTGTTCAAGCTGTGGGGCCGCGATTATTCGCTGTCCTTCAAGTGGTATGAGCAGCTCTTCCGCCAGGACGGCATGAAGGCTTTCCAGGACTCCTTCGTGCTGTCGGCCATCGCCTCGCCGATCACGGCGCTGATGTCCATGATGATCTCCTACCTGGTGGTCAAAAAGCGCTTCCGCGGGCGCGGGTTCATTGAGTTTGTGTCCATCCTGGCCATGGCCGTGCCGGGCACGGTGCTGGGCGTAGGCTTTATCCGGGGCTTCGCGGGCGGTGTGTTCCGCACTGGCTTCATGCAGGGTTTGTACGGCACCGGCCTCCTGCTGGTCATCGTGTTCGTTGTCCGTTCGCTACCCGTCGGTACCCGCAGCGGCATCTCGGCCCTGCGGCAGATCCACCCTTCGATCGAAGAATCCGCCTATGATCTGGGCGCGGGCAGCGGCAAGGTCTTCACCTCCGTGACGCTGCCCTTGATCAAGGAGAGCTTCTTCAGCGGCCTGGTCACAACCTTCGTGCGCTCCATCACCGCTATCAGCGCGATCATCCTGCTGGTGACGCCAAGATATCTTCTGATCACCACCCGCATCAATGAGTTCGCGGAAAAGGGCGCCTACGGCATCGCCTGCGCCTACGCCACCATCCTGATCGCCATCGTCTACGCCGCGATCCTTCTGATGAATCTGTTTATCAAATACTTCGGTACAAGCAAGCAAGTGAGGGAGGCCAACGCCAATGTCGGATAAAAAAGGCATCAAGCTGGAGCACATCTCCAAAATATACACTGACCCCAAGACTTCTCAGCCCTTTTATGCTGTGAAGGATGTCAACCTGGACATCGCCCCCGGCAGCTTTGTCACCCTGCTTGGCCCCTCCGGCTGCGGTAAAACGACGACGCTTCGCATGATTGCCGGCTTTGAAAGCCCGGATGAAGGCGAAGTCTATCTGGGCGGAGAGGCCATCAACAGCCTGACGCCCAACAAGCGCGATACCGCGATGGTGTTTCAAAGCTACGCGCTGTTCCCGCATTACAATGTGTTTGATAACGTCGCCTACGGCCTCAAGCTGCGCAATCTTTCCAAGGACGCCATCCGCGACAAGGTGATGAACATCCTCGATCTGGTGGAGATGCCGGGCATGGAAAGCCGCATGACCAACCAGCTCTCCGGCGGCCAGCAGCAGCGCGTTGCCCTGGCCCGTGCCCTGGTGGTGGAGCCGGGTGTGTTGTTGTTTGACGAGCCGCTGTCCAACCTGGATGCCAAGCTGCGCGTGACGATGCGCACGGAGATCCGCCGCATCCAGCGCAAGATGGGCATCACCGCCGTCTACGTCACCCATGATCAGTCCGAGGCCATGAGCCTGTCCGATCAGATCATCATCATGCAGGGAGGCGTCATCGCCCAGATGGGTACGCCGCATGATATCTACTACCGCCCCGACAGCGAGTTTGTGGCCGATTTCATCGGCGAAGCCAACTTCCTGGACGCCAGGGTGAGCGGCTGCGAAAACAATCTTTGCACGCTCGACATCGCCGGCCACGAGGCCAAAGTGTACACGCAGCAAAGCTTTGACAAAGGCAGTGTTGCCCGGCTGGTCGTGCGGCCAGAGGCCGCTCTGATCGCGTCGGAGGGGATGATCCCCTGCCGGGTGGTGCTGTCCGTATTTATGGGCGCCTATCAATATTACCATGTCATGGTCGGCGATACGTTGGTCAAAATCAACGATAACTGCCCGATCAACAAGCAGGTGTTCCGGGAAGGGGAGGATGCCTTTATCAGCTTCAGCCCGGACAGCGTGCATCTGCTCGCAGAAAAATAGACGAGCCGCAAACTGTGTGAAGCGGCGCCGGACAACAGGGGAACGGAAGAGCGATGAACTCACTCCGTTCCCCTGTTGCTTCTTGTTGCCGGCGGAGCTGTCCTCTGCCGCAGAGGCCGGCTTGTTATTTTCGATCAGTTCCGGCGCTTTCCGCTGATCGACCTGACACGGATACGGCAGACAAGCGTCTGCTTCAGCAGCCCTTTAGCGTAGGCCGGGTCGCCCTCAAAGCCGCAGTGCCGCATCATGGCGTTGAGGCCGCGTTTTTTCTCCTTCTCGGCGGTGAGGATCTCAGCCTCCCCCTCCATCATCAGCGATTCATAAAGAGCCGTCCAGCTGCAGGCCTCGGCACCTCTGATGATGCGCGAAGCAGCCGTCACGGTAATAAAACAGCCGGGATGCTTCCTAATACATTCGACCTTTCGCCCATCGGGCGCGCAATGAAAGTAGAGCGCAAGTCCGTCCGCCTCTTCGGCCCAGCCGAAATAAAGCGGCACGACATAGGGCCTGCCATCATCGATAAGCCCCAGATGCATGACCCGGTTTTTCTCAAGCAGGGCAAGCAGCTCCGCCCTGTCCGTGATCTTACGCTCGCTTCTGCGCATCAGTCCGTCTCCCGCAGCATCCATTCGGTATAGCCGATGCCCATGACCTCGTTTTGGGTGCGGGCATTGTTTTTAACACCTCCGGCATCCAGCTGATTGAGCTGCTTGCCCATAAAGATCATTGCGCTGGTCCAGCCTCCGTCAAGATTGAAAGCCATCGGACAGTCAAGCGAGAGAAACAGCTCTGCGAACTCTTGTGAGCTCAGCCCTTGGCTCTCCTTGATGCGCCCTTCGGCGATGATCGCCAGGTAGTGCCCGGGCGCGTACATGCCGATCCCCGCCCGAGGCTGAGGCGTAGCCCCTTTGATCTTGTCAAACTCAGCGATGACGCCATCCCGAACCAGCACAGGGCCGAAGGACAGGACATCCCGCGCGCCCAGGTCGACCAGCTGCTGCGCGGTCATCTCATTGGCTTTGTAAACACGCATAACACCATCCTCAAACAGTGCCAGCATATCAAGCGGCGGATAGGAAGTGGACCTGGGGCTGATGGGATTGTCCATCAGAATCTCTCCCTCTCTGATCACCAGACCGACGGGATAGCCGGCAATGTCCTGTTTCCGCCGGACGCGATAGATGTAATAATCTCCGTCCATCGAGAAAACGAGCCGGTTCTCAGCGGCTATCTGCGCCGGTTTTCCCTTGTATCGATCCATATTTTCCATCCGGTGCTCTGCGTTAAAGGGCACCATGCGAAAACCCGGGCTGCCCTCTTTGACAAAGATCTCCGCGATCAGGTTGCGTTGCTTCCTGTTGTTTTCTTTGCTTTGGGTCCGGCGTATGACTATGCGAAGCGTCTGGGAGGCATAGCGCCACAGCCCTGCTTCCTCATCAATGAACACATACTCCGGCTCTCCCTCCGGCAGGAAGCCCTCCTGCGTCAGAGAGGGAAAACCCTCTGCGGCGGTTGCGCCGACTTCGGCCGAGGCAAGGGACGCCAGCATCACCAGGCAAAGGCTCAGGATCACAATGCGTTTCATTCAACCTCCGCATCTTTTACTGCCAAAACAAAGGGCTGCTGCATCGTGCCCTCGCCGGACAGAATGCTGACCGATGCCTCCTTGATCCAGATGACGGGAATCAGCCCCAGATCATCCGACTCGACGCCGATAAAGCCTAAGCCGCCACCTGACTTGGTGCTGCGGTGCGCATGCTTTTGCTGGGAGGGTGTACGCGTCCATATGGGGCTGTAGGCCCGGCTGGAATATCGGTACAAGCCTTGTACCTTTAACGCGTAAGGGGTGCCGATCAGCTGCCGGCTCTTGTCATCGGCAAAGCCAAAGGCCGGGTTTCTGATATCTTCAACAGAGGGAAGGCTGAGAAAACCAAGCTCTTCATCTTCATGCAAGGCGCTTCTCTCTCCCTCATCAAAGACAGTTTCCAGCATCTCACCGTTGAGCCAGGGATAGAGCTCGCTGGCAGCCCATCCTTTATAGTTCCACTGGTCACCGTCAATGCGGCGCACATCCAGTATGTATTCGCTCATCGCATATAGGATACCCCCCTCGTTTCCGAGCACACGCCATAGAACAGGCTCTGTCTCGCCTTCCTCCCCCTGGGGATAACGGCCGAAGCTGAGGTACTGATAGCCGCTGTCTTTTTCATAGCCGCGGATGCCTTCCGCCCCGACCGGCAACATCATTGTCAGGCAAATGAGCATGGATGTTATGATACGTTTTAATGTAAACAAAGAAGACCGCCCTCCTTTTTGATGATTATAGCAAAGAGGGCGGCCGCTAACAAGTCAGTATTGTAACAAGTTATGTCAACTCATGGCCGGTTATGCGCTTTTTTGTTCGTTATAGCCGGTTTTACGCCGTTTACGGGCCATGCGGCGCATTTTTCGAAGCTCACGCTTTTTGGGCGCGGGAGGCATGCCGTAAATCATTCCCTGGTCGTACAGCACTTTCTCCGGCTTTTCTTCCAGTATCGACGGGTCATTCAGATACTTATTGAACAGGGCGACCATGCTGGCATAAAGATGTCCGGCGCAGACGCGCTCGTCTGCCGTGATACCCAGGGGCAGGTAACGCTTGCGCTGCACCTCCCCTTTGTCATTGAGCACTGTGTTGCGCTCTACGCTGCCCATGCTGACAAAGAGCGAACAGGTGCCGAAATTATAGATATGATGGTTGACCGCCGGCATGCCGATAGACATCATGTTGGTAAAGAACATGCTGGTGTGAAAAGGGCTGGCTTCCAGAATGGGGCGGGGCATGATGCCGTAGCGGTCCATCAGGCGCATCACAGCGGCAACGGTCGTTGCAAGCAGGGGATTCAAGAGGATCTTCGCGATCTTGACGGTCGCGTTATCCACCTCGGGGCGGCGGCCCTCCAGAATAGCCTGTGAAGTGCGCGCCGCCACATCAAACACCGTATCGTTGGGATCGAACTTGCATTGCACCACATTTTCCTGTGTTTTGCCGTCAGGACCTTCCCTGAGCACCACAAATGATATGGCCAGCTCATTGCGCACATACATGCGCTTATTGACCACAAAGCGGTTGAGTTCCGGCAGCTGCGAGATGATGCGCACATAGGCCGCGAACACAACATCCATAAAGCTCATTTTATTGCCCTGAGCTCCCTTGGTCACGATATAGCGCGCGATGCGCTCATAATCAATCTTCAGGTTCAGCATGACCTGAGCGTCGCAGCGCATAGGCATCAGATAAGGGGTCAGGGCGACGATCGGATCGTCATCCAGTCGTACCGCGCGTCCGTCTGAGCGTCTTCCAAACAATGTTATTCCCTCATTTACTGTTTTATCATCATCCGTTTTATATCAGGACGGGTGAATTATAAACAGACGGTGGATGAATGTCAATTTGACGGCGTACCTTATATATAATGAGCGCGAAGAAGAAGTCATGCCTCAGATAAGAAT
>CAZVUU010000009.1:0-47869 GCA_964630465.1 uncultured Christensenella sp. | reverse complement strand
ACCCTGCAGCGTGCGCAGGCTCTCGCAGGAGAGTACAGCCACCAGACCCTGGAGCAGGTCCATATTTTATACGCTTTGGTTGAAAATCCCCAGGGATTGATCAACCAGCTGATAACAAAGACGAACAAGGATGCGGGCGCTTTAGGCACAGCAGCCCTTGAAGAAATAGAAAAGCTGCCGCGCGTCAAAGGCTTGTCCCGCGAGCAGAATAAAGCCTACATCTCTCAGGAGATGGACAAAGCTCTGCGCGAGGCAGGAAATATAGCAGAGCGGATGAAGGACGAATATCTGTCCGTTGAGCACCTGTTTATGGGCCTGCTGGCCGTGCCGGACCGGGTCATCAGGGCCTTGTTCAGCCGTTTCGGCATTGCTGAACAGGATTTTTTGACCGCGCTCAACGCCGTTCGGGGCTCTGCACGGGTAACGGGCGACAACCCTGAGGATACCTATGACGCGCTCAACAAGTATGCCTGCGATCTGGTCGCCCAAGCGCAAAAGCAAAAGCTTGACCCCGTGATCGGCCGTGACGGTGAAATCAGAGACGTGATCCGCATACTCAGCCGCAAGACAAAGAATAATCCCGTGCTCATCGGAGAGCCGGGTGTCGGTAAAACCGCCATTGCCGAAGGCCTTGCCCAGCGCATTGTCGCTGGCGATGTGCCCGATAATCTGCGCGATCGCAGCATCTATTCGCTCGACATGGGCGCTCTGATCGCGGGCGCAAAATTCCGCGGTGAGTTTGAGGAGCGCTTGAAAGCTGTTCTCAACGAAGTAAAGCAATCAGACGGGCAAATTCTTCTGTTCATTGACGAGCTGCATACCATTGTGGGCGCCGGAAAGACCGAAGGCAGCATGGACGCGGGCAACCTTCTCAAGCCCATGCTGGCACGCGGGGAGCTGTACTGCATCGGCGCTACCACTTTGGACGAATACCGAAAATACATTGAGAAGGATGCGGCCCTGGAGCGGCGTTTTCAGCCTGTCATGGTGAATGAGCCGACGGTGGAAGATACCATCTCCATTCTGCGCGGGCTGCGGGAGCGCTATGAAGTATTCCACGGCGTTAAGATACAGGATACTGCTTTGATCGCCGCGGCGCAGCTGTCTCACCGCTATATCAGTGACCGTTTCCTGCCGGATAAAGCTATTGATCTGGTGGATGAAGCCTGTGCCATGATCCGCACTGAGATGGACAGCATGCCCCAGGAGCTTGATGAGAAGCGGCGACGCATTATGCAGCTTGAAATTGAAGAGGCGGCTCTTAAAAAAGAAACGGACAGCATGTCAAAGACCCGCCTTGAGCATCTGCAAAAAGAGCTGTCGGAAGACAGAGATGCCTTCAAGGAGATGAAAGTCCTATGGGAAAATGAAAAAAGTGAGGTGGGGAAGGTCCAGCGGCTGCGCGAAGAAATTGAGCAGGTTGGCGCAGAGATCACAAAGGCGGAACGTGAATACGACCTCAACCGCGCGGCTGAACTGAAGTACGGCCGGCTTCCCAAGCTGCATCAACAGCTGAATGAGCAGGAAGACAGAGAGAAAACCGAGAATCGCAGCGGCATGGTACGGGATAAGGTAACCGAGGAAGAGATTGCGCGGATCGTCGGCCGCTGGACGGGTATCCCTGTCAACAAATTGATGGAGTCTGACCGCGAGAAGCTGCTTCGGCTTCCCGAGGAGCTGCACCGGCGAGTGATCGGCCAGGATGAAGCTGTCCAGCTGGTATCCGACGCCATTCTCCGTTCGCGCGCCGGCATTGCCGATGAAACCCGTCCCATAGGAAGTTTCCTCTTCCTGGGCCCTACCGGCGTCGGCAAGACCGAGCTGGCCAAGGCGCTGGCGGAAAATCTGTTTGATGATGAGCACAGCCTGATCCGCATCGACATGACGGAATACATGGAGAAGTTCAGCGTCAGCCGCTTGATCGGAGCGCCTCCCGGCTATGTGGGTTACGAAGAGGGCGGTCAGCTGACGGAGGCGGTGCGCCGTCGTCCTTACAGTGTCGTTTTGTTTGATGAAATGGAAAAGGCACACCCCGATGTCTTCAATGTTCTGCTGCAGATTTTGGACGACGGTCGTGTGACCGACAGCCAGGGAAGGACGGTTGACTTTAAAAACACTCTTTTGATTATGACCAGCAATCTGGGCAGCAGCCAGATTCTTGAGGGTATTGATGATGAAGGTTTTCTGACCCCCGGCGCTAAGGAGCGGGTAGAAAGCCTGCTTCGCAGCCACTTTAAGCCTGAGTTCTTAAATCGTGTGGATGACACCGTGTTTTTTACTCCCCTGCAAAGGCATCAGGTGAGGGAGATCATTTTCCTTCTTCTCAAGCGGCTGGATAACCGGCTCAAGGCGCAGGAGTTAAGCCTCTCATTGACGGACAAAGCCATTGACCGAATGATGGATCTGGGCTACGATCCCGTCTACGGAGCGCGGCCCATGAAACGTCTGCTGCAGGGCAAGATTGAAACGCTTGTTGCCAGAACATTGGTCGAAGGCAATGTGGCAGCGGGTACTGCCCTGATAATTGACGCCGATCAAAAAGGCGGCTTTAGCATCGCACAGGCCGTATAAAGAAAAGAAGTACAAATCCCTCCATGGCATAAAAGTGTATGGAGGGATTTATTTTATAAATAAATGGAGACTGTTGGGCGCATTTTATTCAGAGCCTGCCTTTCTCTCATCCCTTTTGATTGAGGAAAAACACAATGCGATCTGTGCAAAACGGGCATGCTTTGCGTTTGCACAACTCTATACGCCAAGTGAAAAGGATGATATAATGCTGGCGTATCGAAAGGAGCAACCGACATGCAAGAGGAGAAACAAAACATCTGGAATGTGCCGAATATCCTCACCATGCTGCGTCTTTTGCTGATCCCTATTTTTTGGCTGTTGATGATGGCCCGCAACAACGAAACCGCCGCTCTTATCGTATTTATCACCGCCTCCGTAACAGACCTTCTGGATGGCTATATTGCCAGACACTATAATCAGGTCACTGACTGGGGCAAATTGTTTGACCCGCTTGCTGATAAACTAATGATCGTCAGCGTGATGATGGCTCTTGTACTCAAGGGGGCGGTTCCCCTCGTTATCCTGATCATTATTACCGTAAAAGAGATCATCATGGTTACCGGGGCGGCTTACATGCTGCGCCGGAAAATCGTTGTCTACTCCAAACCTATGGGCAAAACAGCCCAGTTTGTCATGGTGGCCGGCATGATCCTGTCTTTCTTCAGGCACAGTTTCAGTGTGCCCGTCCACTTGTATGTGTTGTGGCTGGCCACAGCGCTGACGCTGGCGGCATTGATTTATTATACTTGTGCTTGCGTCAGATCCTTATGCGGGCATGTGCCCGCGGCCGGTGAACAATCAGAAAAGGAGCAATAGATGTTACCAAATCAAATCCGCGAAGGCTTCACCTTTGACGATGTTTTACTGGTGCCCAAAAGAAGTGATATTCTGCCCAAAGAGGTGGATATTTCTGTACAGTTGAGCAAGAAGATCAAGCTGAATATTCCCCTGATCTCTGCCGCGATGGACACGGTGACCGACGCACGCATGGGTATTGCGATGGCCCGTGAGGGCGGTGTCGGCGTCATTCATAAAAGCATGAGCATGGACCGACAGGCAGCGGAGGTTGACAAAGTCAAGCGGAGTGAACACGGTGTCATTACCGATCCCTTTTATTTGTCCCCCCATCATCTGATCGCCGATGCCAAAGCTCTGATGGCTCGTTACCATATTTCCGGCGTGCCGATCACCGACGCGAACGGCATACTGGTCGGTATCCTGACCAACCGCGATCTTCGCTTTGAAGAGGATGATACGCGCGCCATAGGCGAAGTGATGACTTCAAAAAATCTGGTCACGGCGTTGGAAGGCATTACTCTGGAGGAAGCAAAATCCCTGCTGGCTGCCCATCGCATTGAAAAGCTCCCGCTTGTGGACCGTGATTTTCATCTGCGCGGCTTGATCACCATCAAGGATATTGAGAAAAGCACAAAATATCCCCATTCTGCCAAGGACCAGAACGGCCGCTTATTATGTGCCGCGGCAGTCGGCGTGTCTCAGGATATGATGGATCGGGTTCGCTCGCTTGTCGCCGCCAAGGCGGACATCATCTCCATCGATACTGCTCACGGCCACAGCGCCTCCGTGCTCAGCGCTGTTGAGCGTATCCGGACCGATTTCCCGGACATTACATTGTTCGCGGGAAATGTCGCCACCGCTGCTGCCACAAAAGACCTTATCAGCGCAGGAGCGGATGTCATCAAGGTGGGCATAGGCCCCGGGTCGATCTGCACAACACGCGTTGTATCGGGTATCGGGGTGCCTCAAATCACGGCCATCTCCGATTGCGCGGAAGAGGCTGAAAAGTACGGCATCAAAGTCATCGCCGACGGCGGTATCAAATACTCCGGCGATATTGCCAAAGCCATCGGAGCGGGCGCGGGGGCTGTGATGCTGGGCAGTCTGCTGGCCGGCACCGAGGAAAGCCCGGGACAGACGGAGATCTATCAGGGCCGCAGCTTTAAAGTTTATCGCGGGATGGGTTCTGTCGGCGCCATGGAACAAGCCTACGGCAGCTCGGATCGTTACTTCCAGGAAGACGCAAAAAAGCTTGTGCCCGAAGGGGTGGAAGGACGGGTTCCTTATAAAGGCGCGCTCAGCGAAACGACATTCCAGCTGATGGGCGGCCTTCGCAGCGCAATGGGCTACTGCGGTACCGGGACCATCGAAGAGCTGCGTCAAAACGCCGAGTTTATACGCATTACATCCGCCGGCATCACGGAAAGTCACCCCCATGACATCTTTATTACCAAAGAAGCTCCGAACTATTCAAGAATGAGCTGATGCAAACCTTAAAAAGAAGACCAGCCTAGAACGTTTTCTCAGGCTGGTCCTTTTATGATCTTTTATGTTATTTGGCGTTCTTTACCTGTGACCACAGGGCATTATAGATGGTCATGAACTCAGGCGGAATATCATAGAAGAATTCACAGTTGTCAATGGTTTCCTGCGTGGGGTTGATGTTGGTGTTTTCAAGATACTCTTCTCCCAGCAGTTCAACCGCGCCCTTAATGGGCGTGGAATACTGGATATAGTCCTGATTCATCATGGCGATATCCGGACGGCTGAGGAAATCAATCAGGATGTGAGCGTTTTCAGGGTTCTTGGCGGCCCGGGGTACGACCATGCCATCCACCCAGACATTGGAGCCTTCTTTGGGCACCACATATGCCAAGTCACTGTTGAGGTTGATCGCATACTGAGCATCTCCGGACCAGACGACGCCCAGAATACCCTCGCCGGCCACCATCTTGTCCTTTGTTTCATCCACCTGATACGCCTTCACGATCCCGTCCTGCTTTTGCTTGACCAGCAGATCCTTAGCGGCGTTCAATTCCAAAGGATCACGGGTGTTCATGGAATATCCCAGATACTTCATCGCAAGCCCAAGGCTGTCCCGGATTGAATCCAGCATAAAGATTTCACCTTTATAGGTCTCCTCAAACAGAACAGACCAGCTGTCAACAGGGCCGTCTACACGGGTCGTATCATACAGAATGCCGACTGTTCCCCACATGTATGGCACTGAAAACTTATGATCCGGGTCATAGGCCGGGTTTTGCAGCCAGTCCAGCGTACCCTCCGCGTTGGGAATTTGGTCCATGTCAAGCTCGAGCAGCAGATCTTCTTTGATCAGCCGTTCGATGACATAGTCGGACGGAAAGATGACGTCAAAGGCGGCAGGATTCGTACGCACCTGCACCATCATATCCTCATTGGTGGTGAAGTTCATATAATTGACCTTGATATCCGTTTCTTCTTCAAACAATGTCAAAACGTCGGGATCGATATAGTCTTCCCAGTTAAATACATTGACAACGCCTTCTGCGTAAGCAGCGGGCAGAAGCATCAGCAGCATCAAGGCGGTCAGTGTCAGGGCCAGTATCTTTTTCAATTGGAAATACCTCCTTTAAGGTGTGTTTGATCAAACGATGTTAATCGGCGGTTCGCCGGTTGATCACCAGCAACAGAATGAGCAGGGCGACAAACATCAAAGCGCTCAGCGCATTCATCGTGGGCTTGATGCCTTTCCTGGCTTCCGAGTAGATCAGCGTCGACAGGTTCTGCACCAGAGGGCTTGTCGTGAAATAGCTGATCGTGAAGTCGTCAAGCGACAATGTAAAGGCAAGGATCGCCCCCGTGATAACGCCGGGACGTATGGCGGGCAGTATCACCTTGCGAAGAGCGTAGCCGGGCGTCGCCCCCAGATCCAATGCTGCTTCATAGCTGAATTTGTTCATCTCCTTCAGCTTGGGCATTACAGACAGGACCACATAAGGGGTATTGAAGGTAATGTGAGCCAGCAGCATCGTCACGTAGCCGCGTTCTACTTTCGTAAAAATAAACAGCAGCATTAATGATATACCCGTTACGATGTCCGGCATCGTCATGGGGATGTTGGTCATCGTCATCATCAGGCTTTGAGGGCGCTTTTTCATTGCGTGAATACCGATGGCGGCCATTGTCCCCAGCACAGTGGAAAACATGGAAGCCAGCAAGGCAATGCTGACTGTCACATAGAGCGCCTGCATGATGTTGGGGCTTTTAAACAGCTGCACATACCAGCGCAAGGAAAAACCTTCCCATTTAGCGCGGCTGATGCCCGCGTTGAAGGACTGGAAGATCAGCACGGCGATGGGTACATATAAAAACAAAAGAATGACGGCCAAATAAGAGCGTTTCAACAGCTTCATTAAATCAAGCCTCCTCCCTCTCCCTCCGGATCAACTTTGCGCAAAAGGCCCAGGCTGAGCAGGATCAGCACCATCATCACCAGGCTCATGGCGCTGCCGACATTCCAGTCGTCAGCCGTTAAAAAGGTGCGCTCGATCAGGTCGCCGAACATCTCCGTATTGCCGCCTCCGAGTACACGAGGAATAAAGAAGGTCGTTACCGAAGGCATAAATACCATTGTAATGCCGGAAACGATACCCGGCATGCTGATGGGAAACACCACCCGCCAAAAGGTACGCCATTTATTGGCTCCAAGATCCATGGCGGCCTCCGACAGCTGGCTGTCCTGGCGGCTTAAGGAATTATAAATGGGGAAGACCATGAACGGCAGATAGTTATACACCATGCCAAGCAGGACGGCCTGAGAGTTATACATCAGTCTGGCTTTTCCAAAGCCCAGCAATTGCAAAAGGGTATTGATCAGCCCATTGTCTTCAAGCAGGCTCATCCACGCAATGGTCCGCAGCAGGAAGTTCATCCACATGGGGATAATGAACAAAACGACGATCGTGGACCCCAGTTTGAACTCACGGTCCGCCATGATCAGCGCAGCGGGATAGCCCACCAACAGCGAGATCCCGGTGCACAGAAAGGCCATCCACAGAGAATAGATCAGGGTGTCTATGTTGACCATCCCCCTTGCCCCCATGCCAAGCATCTCGGGATCAAAGCCCTGAGCCAGCAATTCCTTTTTCATGGCATGGTTGCTGTCCCAAAAAGTAATGAAGTTTTCCAGCGTGAAGCTCCCCGACTTGTCAGTCAAGGCATAGTACGCGATCAGGATCAGCGGCACAACAGTCGAGATGATCATCCACAATGTATAGGGCCAGGCATAGAAAGACCGCTTGATGCCTTTCGTTTGCCGGACGGTCTGAACCAGCATCAGAACAAAAATGGCAAGTCCTGCACCCATCAGCCAAAATGACCAGGCAGGCAAGTTCAGGCTACTCATTGGGCGCTTCCTCCTCCATCGGGCGCATGATGTGGATATTGAACGGCACAATGGACAAGCCCACCACGGAGCCTTCCGGCTGCATGCTGGTGGAATGAACCTTCCAGGTAAAGCCGCCGGCCTCTATGATCATTTCATAGTGAACGCCTTTAAACAGCACGCTTTTGACTGTCCCGGTCAGCTGGCCGACATCCTCCCCGACGATGACAATATCTTCCGGACGGATCAGCACATCCACAGGCGCGTCGACAGGGAAGCCAAAGTCCACACAGGTAAAGTTGGTGCCGCAGAAATTGACCAGCTCATCACGCACCATGCGGCCGCTGATAATATTGCTTTCCCCGATGAAGTCAGCAATAAAAGCAGACTTAGGCTCATCGTATATATGCTTCGGAGTCCCGATCTGGGCAATGTGCCCGTCCTTCATCACAACGATGGTGTCAGACATCGTCAGGGCCTCCTCCTGATCATGCGTAACAAAAATAAAGGTGATGCCCAGAAGCTGCTGCATACGCTTCAGCTCCAGCTGCATGCCTTTGCGCAGCTTAAGATCCAGAGCCCCGAGCGGTTCATCAAGAAGCAGCACTTCAGGCTCATTGACCAGCGCGCGGGCAATGGCGATACGCTGCTGCTGACCGCCGGACAAAGAGTCAACGCGCCGCTTGCCGTACTTACGCAAATTGACCAGGTCAAGCATGCTCTCAACCTTTTCTTCAATCTCATCTTTCGGACGTTTGGAGACCTTCAGTCCAAAGGCAATATTTTCAAATACATTGAGATGCGGAAACAGGGCGTAGCGTTGAAATACGGTATTGACCCGGCGCTTATACGGCGGCAGATCCGTAATTTCCTGCCCGTCAAACAAAACACGTCCGGTCGTGGGCTTTTCAAAACCGCCGATGATGCGCAGCGTCGTCGTTTTCCCGCAGCCGGAAGGACCAAGCAACGTCAAAAACTCATTCTTCCGCACATAAAGATTGATTTCATTCAGGACAGGTGTCCCGTCATATTCCTTGGAAATGTTTTCAAGCCTGATCAGCCTTGTTTGTTCCTGCATGGGAGCCTCCGAGTGTTAAAATAATGGGGGGGTCGATATCCAGATAAAACTGGCCCGACGCTTCCCGGGATTCATAATATAATGCGCTTCGCGCGGGTGGAGGCAAAAGCTCTCTCCTGCCGATACGCGCATACGTTTGTGCCCGACGATCAGATGGACCGAGCCTGAAAGGAGGTAGCCAAACTCCTCCCCTTCATGGGGGGGCATATCCTGAGTGCGCCCGCCCGGTCCAAGCTGTACCAGAATCGGTTCGAGCTGATTTTTCTGGGCATTGGGCACAAGCCAGGTAATGTCTCCTTTCAGGCCCTCCTCATCCTCTTTGACGAAATGATCATCGCGTGAAAATACGATTTTTTCATCCGGCATCTTTGAAAAGAAGTCTGACAGGCTGCTGCCCAGGCATTCCAGCAAGTCCCTCAGCGTGGCAATGGAAGGTGAGGTCAGGTTGCGTTCCACCTGCGAAATGAAGCCTTTGCTCAACTCCGCGCGGTCAGCCAGCTCTTCTTGCGTGAGGTTGCGGGCAATACGCAAGCTGCGCAGATCAGCGCCTATATCCATAACTCCTCCTGTCTGAAAGCCATCTTGAATTTAGACTTGTTTACTTATGCTAAACTTCCAGACACTGAATATTAAACCACGCGTCTTTTTGCTTGTCAAGAGTTCCAAGAAAAATTCAGCTGCGAAAAAGCGCCTTCATAAATAATCCTGGTGTCTTGATTGCCGCCTTTCCTCAAGCATGATAAAATGTCCGTATTATAAAAAAGCAAGGAGCTATTCATGCAGCCTCATTCTGAACAGACCGTTTCCATCGATGGCCATCACCTGGATTTAGATCAATTTATTGCCGTTGCCCGCTATGGGGCACGGGTGATTATTACAGACCTCGCCGTGGAATGCATGCACAAGTCGCGTGAAGCAGTGGAAGAGATCGTCAAAAGCGGACGGCCGGCCTATGGTATCAATACAGGCTTTGGTGATTTCTCGCGCGTATCGATCAGCCCAAGCGATGCCAGTACACTGCAAAACAATCTGATTCTCAGCCATTGTACCGGAATGGGCGATCCTTATTCGCAAGAGATCGTTCGGGGGATGCTGTTGCTGCGCGCCAATGCTTTATGCGGCGGTTTCTCAGGCATTCGTCCGCAGATTGTACTTACGATGGTTGATATGCTCAATGAGGGCGTTCATCCCCTTATCCCTCAAAAGGGATCCCTGGGAGCTTCCGGCGATTTAGCCCCGCTGTCTCATCTGGCTCTGGTCTTACTGGGCCTGGGAGAAGCTGTTTACCGGGGCAAGCTCCTGTCGGGCGCCGAAGCAATGCGGCAAGCCGGTTTACCCACCTATTCTTTGCTTGCCAAGGAAGGCCTGGCGCTGATCAACGGGACACAAGCCATGTGCTCAACCGGAGCCCTGGCGCTGTATGACGCTCTGCACGCAGCACAGCTTGCAGATATCGTATCTTCCATGTCGCTCGAGGCGCTTCGCGGCCTGACCAGCGCCTTTGAAGACAGGGTGCAGGCAGTCCGCCCCCAAAAAGGGCAGGCGGTGGTTGCGCAAAACCTCCGCCTATTGTCAAGCGGCAGTGAGATTCTGGAGAACTCCAAGAACTTGCGTGTGCAAGACGCATATACTCTTCGATGCATTCCTCAGGTACACGGCGCGGTGCGCATGGCGTTGCGCCATGTGCTGGAGATCGTTTCGGATGAGTTAAATGCCGTGACCGACAATCCGCTGGTATTCTCCGAAGACGGAGCGGTTATTTCCGGCGGCAATTTCCACGGCGAGCCTTTGGCTCTGGCCTTTGATTATCTGGGCATCGCGGCAGCCGAGCTGGCGAGCATCTCCGAACGGCGGCTGGAGCGCATGGTCAATCCTCAGTTGAGCGGTCTGCCTGCCTTTTTGGTCAAACAGGGCGGGCTCAACTCCGGCATGATGATCGTGCAGTATTCCGCCGCCTCCATGGTGTCGGAAAACAAAGTCTACGCTCACCCCGCCAGCGTAGACTCCATCCCCTCTTCGGCCAACCAGGAAGACCACGTCAGCATGGGTACCACGGCAGCTCGCAAGGCGCGCCTGATCATCGATAACACATTAAGCGTGCTCGCGATGGAGCTGATGTGCGCCTGCCAGGGGCTTGACCTGATCGAAGACAGGCCTTCCCCCGTCCATGCGGCCATTCATGAACGCGTCAGGCGGGAAGTCGCTTATTACGACAGGGATCGGGAAATCAGGCTTGATATTGAAGCCATGAATAAAATCATCCGCAGCGGTGACCTGCTGCGGATAGCCAAAGAAATGATCCCGGAATTTGAGTGATGTCAGTTCACGGCGACAAGAACACCGTCTTTAATAACCTTGCCGACCAGGTTTTCACCGAATCGATAGAAAGGATATTCTAAATTATCAGTATTCCAAAGCACGATGTCGGCGCGCTTGCCTGTGTCAAGCGTGCCGATTTCTTTTTCAAGCCCAATGGCCGCCGCGGCATTCAGCGTGACAGCAGTGAGTACTTCAGCCGGCAGCAGGCGGTAGCGCCAGCACGCCAGGTTCATCGCCAGCTGCAGATTGAAGCTGGGGCAGCTTCCGGGGTTAAAATCTGTCGCAACACACAGCGGCACCCCATGCGCCATCATATCGCGCGCTCTGGCGTAAGGTTTATCCAGATAAAATGAGGTGGCCGGAAGCAGACAGGCGATCACCCCGCCTGCTGCCATTGCAGATATCCCCGTATCCTTTGCCTCGATCAGATGTTCGGCTGAAATAGCCCCGATTTCACCCGCGAGCTCGCTGCCGCCAATGGCATTGATCTCATCGGCGTGTATTTTAGGCTTCAGGCCCAGGGCCTTGGCCGCCGTTAATACACGCCTCGCTTCACCGACAGAAAATACACCTGTTTCGCAGAACACGTCGCAGAATACTGCCAGTTTTTTCGAAACGACCTCCGGCAGGATTTCATGTATTAAAAGTTTGATATAGGCTTCCCTGTCGTCTTTATATTCTTCAGGAAAAGCATGCGCGCCCATGAAAGTTGATACCAGGCGAAGGGGCTGCATCACATTTAAAGCCTGCGCCACCCGCAGCTGCTTCAGCTCTGTCTGAAGATCCAGCCCATAGCCGCTTTTAGCCTCACAGGTCGTGGTACCGTGGTGCAGCATACCGGACAAGGCTTGAAGCGCTTTTTCTTTCAGTTCTTCCTCTGTGGCAGCTCTTGTTGCTCTGACAGTGGACAGGATGCCTCCGCCTTGCGCCAGGATATCCAGATAGGGTACACCCTGAAGCTTCATCGGCAGCTCATGCTCCCGCCAGCCGCCAAATACAAGGTGCGTGTGCGCATCGACCAGCCCCGGTGTAACGAGACATCCGCCGGCATCGATCTCCTTCTCAACCGCTGTGACGGGTCTGCCCTGCCCGATATCGGCTATCAGTCCGTCCCGGATCAGGATGAACGCGTTTTCAAGCATCCGGATCTCTCCCTGCATGGTTCCGGCTTTCGCCTGATTGCCAAAAGGGGTCGCCAGTAGGCCGATATTATGTATCAGCAGGCTCATCTCATGTCCTCAACAGCCCGCCGTACAAGCTCACTGTCCGCGGCAAAGGGCAGCGTAATGCAATCATTTGCACCAAACTGCTCATTATATGCCTGCGCGGTCTGCAGGGCATGCTCGTTCATCGCCCAGGACCGGCGGGATACGCCCACCATGACATCCCACGGGATGGCCATCCGAATAATATCATCCGCGCGGCTGCTTCCGTCAAGCACCATGCCAAAGCCGCCGTTGACGGATTTGCCGATGCCGACTCCGCCGCCGTTGTGCAGCGCGGCCAGGGTCATGCCGCGGGCACAGTTGCCTGCAAAGCATTGAACGGCCATATCTGCCATGACATTGGAACCATCCTTGATGTTGCTGGTTTCCCGGAAGGGCGAATCCGTACCGCCTGTATCATGGTGGTCACGGCCCAGCATCACGGGGCCGATCTCTCCTCTTCGAACCATGTCATTGAACTTCAGTGCGATGTTCATCCGGCCCAGGGCGTCCTGATAGAGTATCCGGCACTGCGTACCGACAATCAGGCGGTTTTTTTCAGCATCCCGTACCCAGACCCAGTTGTCCCTGTCCTGATAGCGCCGGTCAGGATCGATGCAGTCCATAGCCGCCCGGTCAGTTTTTTTGAGATCCGCTTCTTTTCCGCTCAGGCAGCACCAGCGAAAAGGCCCGTAGCCATAGTCAAACAAGGTTGGTCCGAGTATGTCTTCGACATAAGAGGGAAAGATGAAGCCATCCAGGTCGTCACGCCCATTCCTGCAAACCGAGCTTATCCCGGCGTCATACACTGCCTTTAAAAAGCTGTTGCCGTAATCGAAGAAATAGGTTCCTTTGTCGTGCAAAGCACAGATCAGCTCATAATGCCGCGACAAAGACGCGTCTACCAGCTTCCGGAACCCCCGGGGGTCTTCATCAAGCATACGGGTGCGCGCCTCAAAACTGAGCCCCTGCGGGCAATAGCCGCCCTCATAGGGCGCATGGCAAGAGGTCTGATCACTCAGCAGGTCTACGAACACATCATGATCATGCAGATAGCTTAGAAGATCTACCACATTGCCGTGATAGGCGATGGCGCAGGCCTTTCTTTCTTTTTGCATGCTTAAAGCCATTTGAGTCACTTCTTCAAGCGAACTGCTTGATACGCTGACCCAGCCCTGATCCAGACGGGTCCGTATCCTGGAATGATCCACCTCAGCGATGATGGAAACCGCGCCCGCGATTTCGGCAGCCTTTCCCTGAGCCCCGCTCATCCCTCCCAAACCGGATGATACAAACAACTTTCCGGCCAGGTTGTCTTCAGGACTCAGGCCCAGCTTGAGCCGCCCTGCTCCCAAAAGGGTATTGAATGTACCGTGGACGATGCCTTGGGGGCCGATGTACATCCATCCCCCGGCAGTCATCTGCCCATAGTTCGCGACGCCAAGCGCTGCAGCACGGTTAAAATTCAGCTGATCATCATACATGCCGATCATTAAGCCGTTGGTCGTAATGACGCGCGGTGCCATGGGATGTGAGCGGAACAATCCCAAGGGATGTCCGCTCATCATCGCCAGGGTCTGATCCTGTGTCAGCCGCTCCAAGTAGTGCTTGATCAAGCGATACTGCATCCAGTTCTGACAGACCTGCCCTGTTTCACCATAGGTGACCAGCTCATAAGGATAGAGGGCTACCTCAAAATCAAGGTTGTTATCGATCATCACCTGCAAGGCTTTCCCTTCCAGGCATTGTCCTTTATAGCTTTCTGCCGGGAGCCCCTTGATGCGGCCTGAAGGCCTGAATCGGTAGCCATAAATTCGTCCGTGCTCACTGAGTTCCCGCGCGAACTCTCCCGCCATCACCTCATGATGTTCAGTCGGAATATAGCGCAGGGCATTTCGTACAGCCAGCTCACGTTCAGCTTTATCAAGAGGTGCTTCACGTCTGGGCGCACGCCGTATGCCGGGCTCAAAGGCTGATTGTTCAGGCAAGGGGCCGGATAGCCACCCTGTATCGAAATGTTCCCGATGCATCAAGGACCTCCTGTGACAATATCCCTTACTTATGGCAGCACATTACCCGCTGCTAGATAGATCTCATACCATTCTTCACGTGTCAACCGAATCTCTGCCGCTTTGACGCAGTCCTTCAGGCGCTCGATATTCATCGTTCCGGTAACGGGCTGCATAGCGGCGGGATGGCGCAGCAACCAGGCCATCGTGATGGTCGTATTGGTTACGCCGTATTTCCCAGCGATTTCATCAATCTTTGCGTTAAGCTTCGGAAATTTTTTATTATCCAGAAACACGCCTTCAAACATACCGTACTGGAAGGGCGACCAGGGCTGGATGGTAATATCATGCAGGCGGCAATAATCAAGCACGCTGCCGTCCCGGTTGACCGCAAAGTCGTCCAGCATGTTAACATGATGCCCCTGCGAAATCATCGTGGCGTTTGTAATGCTCAACTGAAGCTGGTTTGCCACGATCGGCTGTCGCACATGGCGCTTGAGCAGCTCCATCTGCATCGGATTCTGGTTGGACACGCCGAAATGCCGCACTTTGCCGCTTGCGTGCAGGGTGTCAAAAGCCTCCGCCACTTCCTCCGGCTCAACCAGAGCATCCGGCCTGTGCAGCAGCAATACATCCAGATAATCCGTATTCAGCCGCATCAGGCTGCCCTCAACAGATTTCAGGATGTGATCTTTTGAAAAGTCGAAGGCTATGCCGGGTCGAATACCGCACTTGGATTGCAGCATCATCCGGTCACGAGCAACGCTGTTCATGTGAACTGCCTTTGAAAAGACGGATTCACACTCTCCGCCTCCGTAGATGTCGGCATGGTCGAAGAAATTGGCTCCCAAGTCCAGCGCGGTTTTTACAAATCGTTCAGCTTCTTTTGCCTTCAAGCGGTTGATGCGCATGCAGCCCACTGCGACCACAGGCACCTGCATACCGGAGTGACCCAGCTTTATCGTCTTCATCCTGCCTCTCCTCCATGTTTTATTGGACTAATTTATAGATTTCAAGCACATCCTGCCAATAGAGTTTCTTCAGGCCGCCCAAAGGCTGCTCATCTCCAAAGGCATAACCGGTCGCTTTTTTTGCCATCTCTTCAAGCTTTTCGGGTCCGATGCCAAGATCCGTCAAGCTGGCAGGCATAGCAACCGCACGATAGAATTCGCGGAGCCTAGCGATGCCTTCATGTACCATCCCTTCAGGATCGCGGAAGCTGCCGTCAACACCCATCACGTTGACAGCGAACTGGACAAACATATTAATATTATCTTTGTATACATACTCCATCCAGCCCGGTGTCAGCACAGCCAGGCCCGCACCATGGGCAACATCATAAATGGCGGACAGCTCGTGCTCCATGGCATGACACGCCCAGTCCTGCTCACGTCCCATGCCGACCAGGCCGTTATGAGCGACCGTGCCGCTGAAACCAAGTTCAGCCCAGGCATCATAGTCCTTAGGATTCTTCAGTGCCTTTGGCGCGTTTCTCATCAGGGTCTTCAAAACAGTCTCGCATAAGCCGTCAGTCAGGTCTGTATGCGTGGTGTTTGTAAAATAGCGCTCAAACACATGGCTCATCATATCCGCGACGCCGTTGGCCAGTTGATGCGCGGGCAGCGTGAAGAACAGCTCGGGGTTGATCACGCTGAGCAGCGGGCGCAGATGGGGACTTCCATAGCCATATTTCAACTGTTTCTCTTCGTTGGTGATGACAGTATCGCCGCTGGATTCGCTGCCCGCCGCAGGGATGGTCAGGATGGTGGCGACAGCAAGCGCGCGCTCAATGCGCTTACCGTGCTCGTACACTTCCCAGATATCACCCTCATAATAGACGCCCATCGCTATCGCCTTGGCGGAATCAATGACGCTGCCGCCGCCGACAGCCAAAATCAGGTCGACATTTTCCCGCTTGCACAGCTCGATGCCCTCGTGGACCAATGAAAGCCTGGGGTTTGGCTTTACGCCGGACAGCTCAATGAAGTCTATGTCATATTCATTCAACGAGGCAACCACGCGGTCATACAGGCCGCTTTGCTTGATGCTGCCGCCGCCGTAGTGCAGCAGTACCTTCTTGGCGTGGGGTTTGAGAAGCTTACCGATCCGGTTTTCTGTTTCCTTACCAAAGATAATGCGGGCAGGTGAGTAAAAATCAAAATTAAGCAAAGTTTTCCTCCTTCAATTGTCTTGTTTCCTCAGGATATTCGGCAGCATTCCGGCAGCCTTTCTTCCTTTGGCCTTGCCTTCATTCTAACGAATCATTTCATGATAAGCAAGGGTAACTCTTTTCGAAATTTATGATGCTACTTCAGCTGATCTGTAAAATACATCTTTAACTCATGAAACCCGCCCCGGGAATATACTGACAGATCCTTTCCCGCTTCGTTGATCAGGCAATCGGTCAGAAGGAAGACACGCATGCCCAGGTCCTCTGCCACCATATCATCGCCCACATCGTTGCCGATCATGATGCAGTTTTCAGCCTGTTCGCCGATTTTCTCTAAAATCTCCCGATAATAGCCTAAGCTTGGCTTGCAGAAACGATAATCTTCATAGGTAGTGTATAGCTCAAAATCATCGGGAGAAAGGCCCGCCCAACGGATGCGGTGATAGGTCGCGATTTTGGGAAACAAGGGATTGGTAGCCAAAACAACGCGATGCCCGCTGTCCCTGAGCATCTTGACTATTTCACAGGCAGCGGGATGAAAACCGCAGGCGTCCCTGGCTTGTTGAAATTCATTGGCGTAAAACGATTCAAACAGTGCTTTGTCAGGTAGCTCTCCCACCTCTGCCTGCTGTTCGTAAAACTGCCAGAAGCGATGTTCATTGGTCATACTGCCATCGTTTTTGATCATGGCATAGGTGCCCTTGCCCATCACATCGAGCACCGCATAAGGGTCATATCCGTGAGCCGCTACCTTCCTGCCGAGCAAGCCGAAATATGTTTTGATAAACTTGTCCTGATCCATAGGAAGCAGGGTACCGTCCAGATCAAATAAAATCGTGGCCATTGAATATCCTTTCTCGAAATATATGCATATGATAAAAACGAGGATCACGCCCAGAAACAGACGCGACCCTCATTTTGGTGGAGCATAGGAGACTCGAACTCCTGACCCCAACACTGCCAGTGTTGTGCGCTACCAACTGCGCTAATGCCCCGAACAGCGAAACCTACTATAACACATCATATTCGCATTGTAAATACCCCGATGCCGGAACTTGTAGAAAATAAATCCCCTGCGTGATATACTCAAAACAGGAAGCATCTTTCTCTGATCGGAGGGGTCCATGCGCCAAAGGCTGGTTGATAGCTTGAAAACGTTCAGGGTGCGCATCATCCTCATTGTTGCCTTATGCTGGCTTCTGCCGATGCTGGTACTGGGCGTATATATGAGCGGCATTTTTGTTGACGCTCTGAAGGCAAAAACAGAGCAGGCGCTTCAATCCGGTCTAATCCACGCCGAAGACCTGACCCTAAGAGAAATAGAACGTGTCCTGAAAAAATCCAAGGACGTCACTTATGACGAAGTAGTTTATGCCAACTACACAAATTACCAGGACGGGATCGTGGACTATGAGGGCTTTTATACAGCCAGCCGTTCCTATTGGCAAAGAATGTTTCAGCGCGAACCTTCTATGCCCTTCACCGCCTTTTTTCTGCTGGATGAACCCTGGCGGATGATTCATACAGCGGACGAAGCAGGCGAAGTCAGGGCTTTCATTGACCATGCGATGACCCAAATCCTCCGGTTAGGGAAGACCCTGGATACACGAAGCCACTTTGTTGCCATCAATGACAAGCTTTATCTGGCTCGCAATCTGTTCAACCGGCGCCTTGAACGCTTTGGTATGGTTGTATTGGGGATAAAAGCAGAGGCGCTCCTTTCCCCTCTGCTCGACCCGGGCAGCCTATGGCAAGGGAAGGTCGATATCCTCCTGGATGATTATGTGTACATGGCTGATGAAACCCAGCCCTTCGATTACGACAGCCATCAGCAGGGCCTGCTGGAGGAGAATGGCAGCATCAGTTACAGCCGGCGCATCAAAACGTCCGACTACCAATTAATTTACCGCGTCAGGCTGAATCAATCCGATGTTTTCGGCCAGCTGGATATGTATTACCAGCTCCTGTGGGCCTTGATTCTCTTGCTGATCCCTTTAGCTGCTCTGATTATGATGTTTATCCATCGCCGGATGACCAGACCCCTGGCCCGTCTGTCCAAAGCAACCAGACAAATGGCCCGGGGAGAACTGGGCATCACAGTTCCAATGCAAGGGCCCGATGAAATCGGCAGCCTCGGCCGCAGTTTCAACGCAATGAGCCTGCAGATACAGGAGTTGATCGATACTTCTTATCGGGAAGGCCTTGCCCTGCGCGACGCGCGCATCTCAGCGCTTCAAAACAGGATCAACCCCCATTTCATGAACAATGCCCTGGAAATGATGAACTGGCAGGCACGCATGGAAGGCGCACAGTCTGTCGGCCAGATGATCGAATCGCTCAGCATCCTGATCAACGCGTCGCTTGACCGCAGCGATGAACGGACAGTCCCGTTGTATTCAGAGCTCGAAATAGCGGACGCCTATTTCTTTTTCATCAAACAGCGATTTGCGCAGCGCATCAGGATCGAAAAACTCTACGATGACGCCTTGCTTGAATGGCATGTGCCGCGCCTGATCATTCAAACTTTACTTGAAAATGCGGTCGAACACGGCATCGCGCCCGCAGGCGGAGGGACGATCCGTTTGCATATCTATGTACAAGGCGAAACGCTCTTTGTCGATGTCCGCAATGACGGCAAACTGCTGAGCAAGCAAGAACTTGAAAAAATCTCTGAACTGCTCAACGAGGTCAACAGGGATCAGAGTGACCACATCGGCATCAGGAACGTTAACCTTCGGTTGAAACTGATCTACCACGGAGAGGCGGGGCTGACGATCCGCTCGGATAAAAACGGTGATACGCTGGCCCGTATTCATCTGCCTTTGGATCAAAGCTACGGTGAAACCCGGCAAAGGAGCCTGATATGAAAAGACCAAACTACCTCATTATTTTTGTCATGCTTATCCTCCTTTGTTTTCCCTCTGTGGCCATGGCAGAACAGCTGACTCTGCGCACCGTCAGCACCTTTGTAGGCGGTGATGCGGGACTTGAATATGTAGACCTTCTGCATGCCTGGGAAGCCCGCACAGGCCACCGGGTGGATGATCGGTCCGCCACCTCCGATGAGTCATGGAAGGCTGCGATGCTCAATGATTTTGCCGCGGGGAACGAGCCTGATGTGTTCTTTTTCTTTGCCGCAACAACGGATTCAAAGCCTTTGCTTGAACGCGTTGTTCCCATCAGCAGAATCAACGCCGCCTATCCGGACCTGGGCCTGACAGAAAGCGAAGGGCTGCGGGAGGATGACGGGCTTGTCTATGCCATAGACGTCAGGCCTTTCTGGGAAGGTTTATTCGTCAATACTGACTTATTTGAGCGCTTTGATCTGGATTTGCCGACTGATAAAGAGAAGTTCGAAAAGGCCGTTTCAGTGTTCCGGGAAAACGGCATCGTGCCGCTTGCCATTTCACTCAGTGACATTCCTCATTATTTGGTTGAGTTCTCTATCCTCGCCAGCGGCAGTGTTGAAGATCATCAGGCAAAGCCGACCAATGCCTCAGAAATCCCGCAATCCTGGTTCTCGGGCATGGAGCTGATACGCCATCTGTACCGGATAGGAGCATTTCCCGACAACGTCAATGCCACCTCAGAAGATTTGACCACATCGATGTTCATCAACAAGCAGGCTGCCATGCTGCTGGACGGATCATGGCGCGCAAACGGCATTCCTAAGGAAAGCTGGGATACGACCATGATCCTCCCCTTTCCCGCTTACAGCGATGATACTGATCCGGCTTCTATCATCGGCGGAACTTCCATGGGGTTTTATATCAGCAAGCGCGTTTGGGAGGATGATATAAAGCGCGACGCAGCTGTCAGTCTGCTGGCCCACTTGACGGAAGAAGAGGCGCGAGTCAGACTTGGCTTCAATTTCGGCGGCAAGATGCTTAAGAGCGCGTTGGCCCTGACCGCAGCCGCTTCCGACAGAGGTGTCCTGGCATTTCCCATCAGCGACACAATGGATTCTGAGGCGCGCAACTATTGGTTCAGCCAGATCCCCGCTATCGCTGACGGAACAGCAGATATATCCCAGGTGCTTGAAGAAACCATCCGGCGCGGCGCATTTATACAGTGAAGGAGAGAGGCATGCTGTTTAAAGTGGTTCTTGTGGATGATGAACAGATCATACTCAATGGCCTGCAGAAAGTAGTCGTTTGGAAGGATTATGCTTGTGAAGTGGTCGGCACCGCATCGGACGGGAGGGAGGGGCTTCACCTGGTACGTGAGCAGAAGCCGGATATTCTGTTCACCGATATCCGCATGCCCAATATGGATGGCATCGCGATGATCGCTGCCCTGAAAAGCGAGTTCCCTCAAATGCAAGTCAGTATTTTGACCGCTTACCGGGATTTTGAATACGCACGCAAAGCCATTGCTTTGGGCGTTGCCCGCTATCTGTTAAAACCCAGCAAGATGGACGAACTGGAGGAAGCCATCCTTCATATGTCTGAGGCTCTGCAGGCAAACAGGCCCTCAGACCCCGAGGATCCGCCTATTCTGTCTGACAAAGATGCGGGATCGGATCCTTCCGCTTTTATTGTCGATGCGGCCCACAAGTACATGAAAGAAAACTGTCATAAAAGGATCCGCCTGTCTGATGTAGCCGACAGCGTCTATGTCAGTCAATGGCATCTGTCAAAGCTGCTAAACCGTTACAGCGGGAGGAGTTTCTTTGATATTCTCAGCAATCTGCGGATCGCCAAAGCGAAAGAGCTGATCAATGATCCTTCTTTGCGTATTCATGAGATTGCTTCCTTGGTTGGTTTCTCAGATGTGGCACATTTTTCAAAGACATTCAAGCGTCTGACCGGCAAATCACCCGTCGATTATCGGTCAAGCCGGAACAAATAGTCATAAATAGCCGCCAATGCCTGGCATGATGTGCGCGCAACTTGATAAATGATAGGCTTCAGTTCGGATAATGAGCGAATCAAAACCACCGGCTTAGCCGGTGGTATGCACGAGGCCTTCAAGGCCATTCCCTGGCAGCGTCTGAAGACGCACTGAATGATCTGGCAACCGCAGCTTTTTCTCAGGCCGCCGCTTAAGCGGCCTTTTTTCATGCCTTCTCTGACTTGCTGCCCGTAAACGGGTCTATATACTCTTTGAACGACAACTGATCCGCGGCTACATCTGACTGGAGCTGTGTCCTGATATATTGTGCTATCCGTTCTTTGTTCCTTCCTACTGTATCAACATAATAGCCTCGGCACCAGAAGTGACGATTCCCATATTTGTACTTCAGATTCGCATGACGGTCGAATATCATCAGAGAGCTTTTACCTTTCAGATATCCCATAAATTGTGACACGCTCAGGCTGGGTGGGATGCTCACCAGCAGATGGATGTGATCCGGACAGGCTTCTGCTTCATGTATTTCAACCTGTTTCATCTCACATAATTGTCTCAATATCTTGCCAACATCTGCCTTGATCTTCCCATATACAATTTGTCGTCGATACTTTGGCGCAAATACTATGTGGTATTTGCAGTTCCATTTCGTGTGTGATAAGCTTTTACTGTCATTCATCTTCGATGACAAACCTCCTTTGCTTGCGTTGCGGTTGCCAGACCAAATCAATTGTAGCAAAGGAGGTTTCTGATAGCTAAAGCTTTCTTACTCCACCAGCTCTGCTGGTGGTTTTGTGGGCCAAAGCGCACAAAAAATAAGCCCGGAATCAATCCGGGCCTATTTGGCAGGGGCAGAAGGACTCGAACCCTCAACAAAGGTTTTGGAGACCCACGTGTTACCATTACACCATGCCCCTACAAGGCAACGGGGTTATTATAGCCAAGCCCGGTTGGAGTGTCAAGCTCAAATTGTCATTTGATTTATATACCGTTAAATATATTGGGCTCTTTGAGTGAGACTGCACAATCAACAGGCACCATTGCCTCTTGCCGGTCGTTTTTGTCTGTCTCCGGTCCAAACCACAGATTTAACCGCGGATCATTTATCTTTTTATTGATCATGAGCTCCACAGCAAGCCGTCTGAACCGGCATATGAAAAAGATGATGATGATAAAAACGATAAACTCACCTATCTTCTTTCTTAGGGCCTGTGATCACAATTACTGTTCTTCCGGTTTATATTTGCTTTCATCAGTTCTTTCTTTTCGCCATTGAATGAAAAATCTTTTTGGCTGTAACGACTTATTAATTTTTCCGGGATTGTTAGCCTCCTAAGGCTTGTGGTATGATTTATGAAGCAGAAGGCACAAGCAGCCTGAAAGCCGGGCCTGTTCACTTTTCGGATAGAGACCATAAATGCCTCCCTCCCCTGAGCAAAGCAGTGCGATGAAGCTTGTGATCAGACAACTCCTTGTGTAATCTGCGGCAGGTGTGGAAGCGTCATTTTCGCTTTCACCGGAATGGTTTTATCAGCTCTGTCTTATCAGGTCGCCGGAAAGCCTGATGGAATGAAGAACAAGAGGCGATCACTCGGATTCTGTAAAGACCGATCGCTGCTTAAACCGGATGAAAGGAGTCTGTCATGGGCACTGTTTTGATCAAGCGGGTGTATGCCCCCCCGTCGGACGACGACGGTTACCGTGTTCTGGTCGATCGCCTCTGGCCGAGAGGTGTCAGCAAAGAACATCTTCATGCGGATGAATGGATCAAGTACATAACCCCTTCACCTGAAATTCGCAAAGCGTTTGGCCACCACGAGGAAAACTTTGATACCTTCAAGGCAGCCTACCTGGCAGAGTTAAGCGCTAATCCCCAGAAGGATGAATTCATTCAATTGGCCAAGGATCATCTGAGTGAGGGGAACTTCACACTGCTCTATGCAGCCGCCAGTGAAACGATCAACCACGCCATCATACTGAAGGATTGGCTGAGCTCCCAGGTGTAAAATCATTGATGAAGCCCCTGCCGCCCGCATAAAAGGCGGCAGGGGCTTGATTGTATACCGTTCCTGTCATAAACCGGACAAAATGCTGCGCAACGCTGCAGATCATCACGCTTAAACATAAAGAGGTCTTGCAAAATGCTTGGTCTCGGCTTCAGTGTATGGAATGTAAGATCATATCGAAGTCTCTCGCCTTTAAAACCGAAGCAAGTATGCAGGGTCTTCCTTTATAAAGCCGGCTGTCAATTCCCGCAGCAGCTTTGACTGCATAAGGCGAGTTGTAGCGTCGCCAAAGCGATCCATTGTCATGATTCCTTTCTGCAACGCGGGAGCTTCCAGCTTGCTGAAGGTTTCAGATCCCAGAGGGGCACAGTGGCGGTATTGCGGCGTATATAGGCGCTTGCCTGAGGGATCGATCACGTACATGTCCGTTTTGTCGGATGATATTGTCCCGACTGCGCCATCCCATTCTTCAACACCATGGATAAAGGTATTGCGGGTGAAGTTGACGCCAATCAGCAAGATCTGCGCATTTCGCTCCCACAGCTTGTAATACGCACCGCCAATCCCACAGGGAGTGCTGATCTTCTCCTCCCCCTCTATAAAGGCTTTGGCATCCTTTCCATAGGCCGATAATGCATGTGTGGGGTGCAGTGACCGCATGACACCCGGCCTTTTGCGGAAGACCTCGGTCAGGGCGCCGACACAGCTGGGGGTATAAAGCACATCCATCACGGGATTCTGCGGAGTGACATTCGCCCAGGTATGCGATGGCAGCACGAGCAAGCCCGGCTTCATATAATCCATCAGAACATCCAGCACAGCGCCGCCCCTGCCCTCAACCTCCCCGATGGCTTTATAGGAAAGATGGACCATAAGCGTACCTGAGGAATCGATCCCAAGGCCTCCCAGGCTGTCTTTGAGAGAACTATATGAGTGCATCAGATTCCCCTTTATATCTTGATAAATAAATCATTTCCGGCAGATGAGCATTTCGCAATCTTTGGCTTCATGAAACCGGAGAATCCCGGTATGACCCTCTTTGCTGTTACTATTACTCCCACTCTATCGATGCCGGCGGCTTCGTCGTGATGTCAAACAACACACGGTTGACCCCGCACACCTCATTGACAATGCGGCGGCTGATATGGGCCAGAACATCATAAGGGATCCTCGCCCAATCGGCAGTCATGAAGTCATCTGTGGTGACGGCGCGGATGGCGACGGCGTGATCATAGCTGCGCTCATCTCCCATGACGCCGACTGAACGAACACCCGACAGCACTGTAAAATACTGGTTGATGTCATCCGCAAGTCCGGCTGCCGCGACTTCTTCTCTGAGGATGGCATCCGTTTCGCGGACTAGCTCAATCTTATCCTTTGTCAGGTCGCCGATCACGCGGATCGCAAGCCCAGGTCCGGGGAAAGGCTGCCGGTTGACCATGTCGGCGGGCAGCCCGAGCACCAGGCCCAGCTCACGAACCTCGTCCTTGAACAGCATTCGAAGGGGCTCGATCAGGCTGGTAAACCCTAGTTCCTTGGGCAATCCGCCGACATTATGGTGGCTCTTGATGACATTGGCCCCGGGTACAGCACCGGATTCAATCACATCGGGGTAGATGGTCCCCTGAGCAAAATGGTCAAGATGACCGAGTTTCTTTGCCTCATCACGGAAAACCGCTACAAACTCCGCCCCGATGATCTTGCGCTTTTGCTCAGGATCACTGACGCCTTTCAGCTTGTCCATGAAGCGATCCGAGGCATCCACCGCTACCAGGGTGACCGGGAATACCTGCGTAAAAATATCCTTGACCATGCGCGGCTCATCCTTGCGCATGAAACCGTGGTCAACAAATACACAGTACAGATTGTCTCCGATGGCGCGATGTAAAAGCGCCGCAACGACAGAGCTGTCGACGCCGCCGGAAAGGCCCAGAAGAACTTTGTCGTTCCCTACCGCTGTTTTAATATCCTCTATGGCACGTTTCGCAAAATCTGTCATTTCCCAGTCGCCCCGGCAGCCGCAGATATCATAAAGAAAAGTCTTCAGTATATCCATGCCGGGTACGGTATGCGTCACCTCCGGGTGAAACTGGACACTGTAGAGCCTTCTTTTGTCATCAGCCATCGCGGCCACCGGACAATTGTCTGTTTTGGCGGTGGTCAAAAAGCCTTCGGGCAGCCGATCGACACGGGAGGTATGGCTCATCCAGCATGCCTGCTGCCGGGGTAAACCGCGAAAAAGCGCCGTCTCTGTGTCAAAGGAAACCTGCTGCAAGCCATATTCCCGCTTGCCGTCCGCAGTTACAGAGCCGCCAAGCAACTGGCCCATGAGCTGCATACCATAGCATATGCCAAGAACCGGGATCCCCAGATCAAACAATTCAATGGCGCAGCGCGGCGCCCCCGCGTCAAGAACGCTTGACGGACCCCCGGACAGAATGATGCCCGCAGGCTGAAGCGCCTTGATCTCATCCGGCGCGGCGCTGTATGGGAGAACCTGTGAAAACACTTTAGCCTGACGCACGCGGCGGGCGATCAGCTGTGTATATTGCCCGCCGAAATCCAATATTACAATACGGTCCGTCACGGAAGCCTCCTCTATCCTTCGAGTTAAATTAAATCGCTGAATTATTCTTTGATCGTCCCGTCAGAATTGAACAAGGGCAGTTTCTCCAGGAAGAGGATATCGTCCCGGTCTTTCGCAGGCCCTTCAGCCAGAATGGCCATTTTACCGATGACCTGGCCTCCGGCCTCATTGACCAGCTTCTCAACGGCTTTAAGAGATTCGCCGGTCGAAATCACATCATCCACAATCAGAACGCGTTTGCCGCGCATGTAGTCGGCGTCGTTCTGATCAATAAACAACATCTGCCGGTTGACGGTGGTGATGCTTGTCACCTCGGTGGAAAATACGTTGCGCATATACAGTTTCGGGGCCTTGCGCGCTATCAGGTAACGGTTTTCGCTGTGCTGCCGAGCCATTTCATATACAAGCGGTATGCCTTTTGATTCCGCCGTGATCAGCACATCATGATCCGGCGCGATCTTCAGCAGGTCGCGGGCACAGGCCATTGTCAGTTCCACGTCACCGAAAATCACAAAAGCAGCAATGGATAACTGATCGTTCACGGGACAGATCGGAAGATCGCGCTCCAATCCGGCCACTTTGATTTTATACTCCATACTTATCCTCCAAAGGCAGTCAAAATGTGAGGCAAACATTGCCTGAAACAACTGAAATTACTATAAGGCGGGTCGCCCTTGCTTGTCAATCATCGTTTGCGAGCGAAAGGAAAAAAACGCGCAGCTCTTCCTCGACATCGCTGAGACGTTCTAAAGCATTGATGCGGCTGCGTACCTGGGCAGCTCCGCGAAGGCCCTTCAGATACCAGGCAAAGTGCTTGCGCATCTCAATCACCGCACGCTCTTCCCCTTTCCATTCGGCCATGAGATGAGCGTGCCGAAGACAGAGATCCAGTATTTCGCCGTGTTCGGGATTTTTCGGCAATTCACCTGACAGGCCTTGCTTGATTTCCCTGAATATCCATGGGTTGCCCAGCGCGCCGCGCCCGACCGCGATGCCGTCGCATCCGCTTAAATCCAGCAGGGCCTCGGCATCCTTCCAGCTGAAGACATCGCCGTTGGCAATGACGGGGATATTTCGCGCCTGTTTGACTGCGGCAATCATCTCCCAGTCCGCTTTGCCCGAATAGTGCTGCGATCTGGTACGGCCGTGCACAGTGATGAAATCTGCCCCCTCTTCCTCCGCCATCCGGGAAAAAGAGAGCGCGTTCAGATCCTGTTCATCCCAGCCGATCCTCATCTTAACAGACAAAGGCAAGAGCGTAGCCTGCCTTGCCGTGCGGATGATTCTCGCGGCAAGCTCGGGCGTCTTCATCAGCGCGGATCCGGAGCCTCCGTTGGTAACCTTTGGGGCGGGACAGCCCATATTGATATCTACGCCGCAATACTGTCCGCTGTCTGACAGCTTACGGATCGCTTCATAAAACCAGCGGGGCTCATGCCCGAAAACCTGAACTGAGACCGGCGGCTCATCCGGATGAGTCAACAAGAGGTCCTGTGTGGCCCTGTTATCGGCGGGCGCGCACAGATATCCCTGGGCACTGATCATTTCTGTAACGGTTTCATCCGCACCGAGACTGCCGCAAAGCAACCGAAAAGGCCAGTCGCTGATCCCTGCCAGCGGCGCCAGCAGCACGCGGGGAGGCTTGATCCCTTGTGTCACTACTCCACAGCCCCCGCATAGCTCATATTTTTGATGTGCCATTGCCCGTTTTCACGGGAAAGAACGACATGATAACGTGCGCTTTCCCACCTTGGGACGCCCCATTGCTCTTCAGGTGTGATGACTTTTCCGGCTGCCGTGATCCTGCCGTCGATTGCGGGAATGCGCTCTGTGATGGTGGCTCGCGCCGTATCATCCCAAGGCCAGCACCACATCCATTCCATATTAAGCCGATGGTCAAAACCGGTGATACTGTAACGTTCGTATGGATTTGTTCCCGTTCTTGTGCTGGTCAGGACATTGTCGCGGTCGATATAGCTTTTCGCGAAGTACTTTTCCAGCTGGCCGGGGTTTTCCCCTATCATGACGGTCTGCGCGCGTTCCGCCATGCCGTCCTTTAAAATAACATAAATATTCGTCGCGTTCATGGAAAAATAAAACGCAATGGTCATCACGGTCAACAGCACGGCGATTGCCATCAGGCGTGTGGCCGCAAACCAGATCAGTCTGCGCAAATATTTCATCTGACCTCGTCCTCAGGGATGCACAAAGCTTCCCATGTCATCCCCGGCCAATACCTTCAGGATGTTCTGCGGATCATCCAGACCGAAGACCCGGATGATGGGAACTCCCTGGTCCCGGCACAGCAAAAGTGCGGATTGATCCATCACATTAAGCCCATCCTTCAGGGCCTGATCATAGCTGAGGTCCTTGATCAAAACCGCTGAGGCATCCTTTCTGGGGTCTGAGGAGTATACGCCGTCAACATTTTTGGCCAGCAGGATCGCTTCCGCCTTGATCTCCGCGGCGCGAAGCGCGACAGCTGAATCAGTCGTGAAAAAAGGGTTACCGAGGCCTGCGGCAAACAGTACGACATGACCCTTGGCCATGTATGAAAGTGCCAGATCCCGATTGTATATCTCCGCCACGCGCGGCATATCGATCGCGCTCATCACATGGGCCCGGACGCCTTGCCGGTGCATGGCTTCTTTCATGTACAGACAGTTCATCACCGTCCCAAGCATCCCCATCATATCAGCCGACGCGGCATCCATGCCGGCAGACGTGCCTGAGCGTCCGCGCCACAGGTTGCCGGCGCCGATCACGACACCCAGCTGGATTCCGCTGCCTGCAACCTGCTTCAGAATATCAGCTACCCGGTCAATCTTGTCATGGTCGAACAACCGGCCATCCAAACCCAGGGCCTCGCCGGAGAGTTTGAGCATGATACGCTCATACTGCTTTACCATATACACCTCCAAATAAACAGGGGCACACGCAATCGCGCGCCCCTGCTTAATTACCTGTTCAGCTGATGGCGGCTCATGCTTGCTTGGTCAGCTCGCTGATTTCACCGGCGAGGTCAGACACCTTCTTCTCGATGCCTTCGCCCAGCTCATAGCGGGTAAAGCGGCGTACTGCAATCTTTTCACCGCTGGCCAGTGTCGCCTCATTGACAAGATCCTGCACCGTGATGTCAGGGTTCTTGACGAAGGGCTGCTCCAGCAGGCAGACTTCCTTGTAGTACTTCTCGATCCGGCCTTCCACCATGCGCTCAACGATCTTCTCGGGCTTTCCTTCGTTGAGGGCCTGGGCGCGCAGAATCTCGCGCTCCTTCTCAAGGTTATCGTTGGGCACATCGTCCTTGCTGACATACAGCGGGTTGCTGGCTGCGATCTGCAAAGCGATGTCATGAACGAGCGCCTTGAACGTATCGGTCTTGGCAACAAAGTCGGTTTCACAGTTCACTTCAACCAATACGCCGATCTTGCCCCCCATATGGATGTAGCTGTCCACCATGCCCTCAGACGCGACTCGGCCTGCCTTTTTGACCGCGGCGGACAGACCCTTCTCACGCAAATATTCAACAGCTTTTTCAATGTCGCCATTCGTGGCGATCAAAGCTTTTTTACAATCCATCATGCCGGCCTGCGTGCGCTCACGCAGCTCCTTGACCAATGCGGTAGTGACTTCCATCGGAAAACTCCTCCTTAAATTTATTACAATCGTGTCGGCGGCCGCTTATTGCCGGGCTTCTTCCTCGGCATCCATGGCGTCTGCTTCTGCCTGCTCACCCTGCCTGCCTTCCAGAACAGCGTCAGCCAGTTTGCCGGCGATCAGCTTGACGGCGCGGATAGCGTCATCGTTCCCGGGAATCACGTAATCAACTTCATCGGGATCACAGTTGGTGTCAACGATGCCGACGATCGGAATGCCCAATGCGCGGGCCTCCATCACAGCGATATTTTCTTTCTTGGGGTCAACGATGAACACGGCGCCCGGCAGGCTCTTCATGCCCCGGATACCACCCAGGTTCGCTTCAAGCTTCCGGCGCTCATGCTGCAGCTTGATGACTTCTTTTTTGGGCAGAAGTTCAAACTGGCCGTTGGTCTCCATTTTATCGATATCATTGAGCCTGTCCACACGAGTGCGGATGGTACGGAAGTTGGTCAGCATGCCGCCCAGCCAGCGATGGTTCACATAGAACATGTTGCAGCGCTTGGCTTCCTGTTCGATGGACTCCTGAGCCTGTTTCTTGGTGCCGACAAACAGAAGGGTCTTCCCTTCCATGGCCAAGTTGCGCACAAACATATAGGCCTCGTCCATCTTACGAACTGTCTTTTGCAGGTCGATGATGTAGATGCCATTGCGCTCCGTAAAGATATAGGGGGCCATTTTGGGGTTCCATCGACGGGTCTGGTGACCGAAGTGCACACCTGCTTCCAAGAGGTGTTTCATTGAGATAACTGCCATTTCTTGTTTTCCTCCTTGTTTTTTCCTCCGCAAGGTTCATCCCGGTCTGGTCGCCCAAAGGCACAAGCAGCCGGTCCCCCCGCGTGCGTTATCCGATGAATTATAGCATGATGCTCATGTTCATGCAAGAGGGGAGCCGACAGCCACAACGGCTTTCAGCCCCCCTTACCGGTCTTGGTTTATATTCAGCTGTTTGTAAACTCTATTTGTTTCTTATTTGCCCAGGAACTCGTCCAGCTGGCGCTGAGCCTCCGCAACCACTTCGCGAATACCGATGCCTTCCAGCTCTTCTATGATCTGCGGGAAGACAACATCGGGATCAGAAGTGCCGGTGATCATCTCTGACCAGTACAGCTCTTTGATGGCCTTAGCTGCATTGACCTGGTTAGCTACGCTTGAGTGGTCAAAGGCAAAGCCGAGGCCGGCGGAGGTGACGGCATCCTTATAGCCATCCCAGACGACCTGCCACATATTGGGATCTGCGGGGACGGACGGGAAGGGCGAAGCCTCAACCGCGCTCAGAGAGTAGGAAGCCTGAGTATAGGCCCAGGGTGAATAGTTGGTCTGACCTTGAGACGTTTTTGTTACGGTACCGTCTTCATTCCAGGTGTAGTGAACATCTTCCAGTCCGTAGCGCATCATGTTGCGGTATTCTTTGTTTGTGTTGGCATATTCAATGAGTTTCAAAGCTTCAACCGGATGCTTGGTGGCTACATTGATGGCGGTCAAAGAACCGCGCAGCGAATATGTGGACAGGAACGGTCCATCATAACGTGAGATGGCGGAGGCTTTTTGGCGGGCATTCGACCAGATGGAGTCAGCGCCATAGAAGCCCTGACCGGACTGAATCACGCCCTGTGCCGTGCGCCCCAGAGACTGGATAACGGCAGCGTCGGGGTTGATATAGCCTTTTTCATACCAGCTGCGAATGGTCTTGACGCGCTCGATGAATTCCGGCATTTCATAGATCAGGCGGACAGTGCCGGCTTCGCCGGTGCCGACATCGCTGTAGCTCAGCGAGATCTGGGCATCTTCGGATATCCAGTCCAGGAAGTTGGCCCAGGAGGTGATGCCGCCCCTGGACAGGATCAGCGGATATTCTGTGGGGTGATCAGCCTTGTACGCTTCCAGGAGAGGCTCCATCTCCGCAAAGGTCATATCGGCGGGGATGTCCATGCCCTTTTCGGTGACATAATAATCAATGTCAATGATCCAGAACACTTCAATGCCGTAATCCTTCATGACAGGCACCGCGTACAGCCTGTCATTGACGTAGGAACCCTGCCAGAGCATTTCCGGCATAGAGTCCCACAGAGCGGGTGTTTCGGTCTTCACCAGGTCGGTAAGGTCCAGGAACAGGCCATCAAACACGGCGGTCGCAAAATCATTGTACCAGCCGGCTGTTGTAAAGGCCATGTCATAGTATTCGCCGGAGTTGAGTGCCAGGGCAATCTCCTCGGAAGTCATGTATACACACTTGATGGTAATACCGAGTGCTTCCCGGGTGATCTCGTTGAGCTTCTCTTCGACCATTTGTTGATCGATCGGAGCGTCAGCCGTCGTGCCCATCCACCAGATCAGCTCGACGGGTTCCGTGGCGTAAGCGATGGACGCAAACGAGAGCATCATCGCCAAGGCCAGGAAAAGGGCGGTCAGTTTTTTCATGTCGGTTTCCTCCTTATTGTGTTATTGTTTTCAAACAGCCCCATTTGGCTGATTGTTTCATATAAGGAACAGGGAATTTGGGTTTATCCTTTCACCGCGCCTATCGTCAGACCGGAGATAAAGTACTTCTGGAAGAAAGGATAGCTGAATGCGATGGGCAGCACGACGACCACAACGATCGCCATGCGCATGGTCTCACTGGGCAGATCTGTCATGGTGTCGGCGCTCATATAGGCGGCGTTCTTGGTCAGAAAGTCAATGCTGCGTTCGATGGATACCAATACATACTGCAGAGGATACAGGTGGGCATGCGTGCTTCGTAAATAGAGCAGAGCCTGATACCAGTCGTTCCAATAGGCGAATGTAAAAAATAAACCGATCGTGGCGATGGCAGGCAAAGAAATAGGAAGCACCAACTGCAGGAAAATGCGCAGCTGGGATGCTCCGTCCAGCTTGCCGGATTCGATGATGGAATCCGGCACCGTCGTTGTAAAAAAAGTACGCAGAATGATGACATAAAAGGACGAGCAAGCCAGCGGAAGGATCAGTCCCCAATAACTGTTTTGCAGCATCAGCACCTGAGTGTTGATGACATAGGTCGATACCAGGCCGCCGCTGAACAGCATGGGTATGAAAATATAGACAGTAAAGAACTTTTTCAGCTTGTATGATTTGCGCGACAATGCATAACCCATCGTCGTTGTCAGGGCCAGCCCGACCAGCGTGCCCGCAATGGTCACGCCAAAGGAGTTCAGCGTGGCCCTGCCGATCAATCCCCGCATGTTCCACAGGTATTTATATGCCGACAAACCAAGTGAATCCGGCAAAAAACTAAAGCCGTTGCGAGCGATGGAGCTTTCCGAGGATATGGAGATAATCACAACAAAGACGACCGGCGCGATCGAAACGATGGCCGTCAGGATAAAGAGCAATGAGCCGATTATATTGGTCAGGGGTTTGATGCGGTTGAACTTGCCCAGACCGTCTTCAAACAAATCCCGGCGCTGGATCGTGTTTTCCTGAGCAGGCGTTTGATTGATACTCATATTCTTTTGACCTCCTCAGAACAAAGAACTGTCTGCGTCGATCTTCCTGACAATCAGATTGGCGACAATCAAGGTCAGGCAACCGAACACAGATTGCAAAAAGCCGGCAGCAGACGCATAGTTGTATTGGGGCTTGCTGGAGCCGCGCAGCGCGTTGTACACATAGACATCAATCGTGAGCGTGACACTGGTCAGCGAGTTCGAGTTCTGGGGAACACGGTAGAACAAGCCAAAATCAGAGCTGAATATGCGGCCGACCGCCATAATAAACATGATGCTGATGATCGGGCGCAAAAGCGGCAAAGTAATATACCGGATCTGCTGACTCTTTTTCGCCCCGTCAATCAGTGCCGCTTCATACAGTGAAACATCGATGCCACTGATGGCGGCCATATAGACGACCATGCCGTAGCCGACCGTTTTCCATACCTGCATAAAGATAAGGATAAATGGCCAGTATCTTGGCGTCTGGTACCAAAGGATGGCCTGCCCTCCGGAGGCTTTGATCAGGTTGTTCAGAAGACCCTTGTCTGTATATAGAAAAGCGCCTACGAAATAACCGACCACCACCCAGGAAAGAAAGTGCGGAAGGAACATGGCTGTCTGCGATATTTTCGCTAAGCGGCGAGAATACAGCTCAGACAAGAGAATGGCAAAGCTGACGGGCAATATAACGCCGAGGACAATAAAAATAAGATTATAACCCAAAGTATTTGTCAGCATGGTGGTAACATATCTTGTTTTGAACAAATAGTCGAAATTATTGAACCCTACCCAGGGACTGTTAACAAATAAGCTGTAGATAAAACCTTTTCCGGGGGCTATTTTATAATCTTTAAAAGCGATAATAATACCAAACATTGGCAGATAAGAGAATAAGAGATACCAAATCGTCGTCGGCAGAGAAATCAGAAAAAGCTCAAAATCATCCCGGCTGAACTTTTTCTTGTCGGCCTTCAGTCTTCCGGCAGCTTCTCGGGCCATTCTTCATCCTCCAAAAATCGATTGAACAGAAGGGTTTCAATCATTAAAGATAGCATTAAAGGAGATTTCATAGTGTATTCGGCTTGTTTCGTCACGCATCCCGCATCAATGATGATATACGTTTATACCATATAATTCCCATATATGTCAACTGAGCCCGCTGCAGCTTTTCGTGTGATATCCTTTTGAAAACACAGTATAGGCAATATTATGAAAACGAGCGCGCAGACGAAGCATGTCTGTTTGGCCCCGCCTGGGGTGCACCGCATTGGTCAGAAGGACTGCGTAAAATCCTGTCTGAGGCTCCACGAGGATGCTGGTGCCGGTAAAGCCTGTATGGCCAAAAGACCCCGCGGTGAACAGATCGCCGGCAAAGCTCTGAACAGGCCGGGGCAGATAAAAGCCAAGTCCCCTGTGGGTCCCCATCTGCGGCGTATGATCTTTTACTGCGAGGGAAAGAGCACGATGGCTCAGCAGAGGGGTCCCTTTACAGGCCAGCATAGAACAAAAACGCATGCAGTCATCTAAGGATGAAAACACACCCGCATTGCCCGCCACTCCTTCTAAAAAACGGGCATTTTCGTCATGTACGACACCCGACAAAGCGGATCCATCCGGCAAAACACACTCTGTCCCGGCAAAATTGTCTCCTTGGGGAAGATAGCCGGCAGCCTTCATGCCCAGGGGGGAAAACACCTTTTCCTCTGCCAGTACATTAAGCGGCTTATCATATATTTTTTCAAGCACCTTACCCAGCAGTATAAAGCCCATACAGGAATAATCTACCGCAGTGCCCGCAGCATGCGCAAGAGGTTCGGACAGGATAAGCGGCAGCGCATCCGAAGGGCTTGCGCATCGCTCTTCCAGGAGAAAGCTGGGATGAAACCCGGCTGTATGTGTCAAAAGCTGAAAGATCGTGATGTCTCTCTTGTCTTGCGGCGTCTTAAAATACATGGACAAGGGATCGTTGAGTGTCATTTTGCCTTCTTCAATCGCAAGCAATGACAGAGGAGTCGTCGCAAATACCTTGCTTAGCGAGGCCAGATCAAATCTCGTTTCCATATCTGCCGTTTCCTCGCCATAAAATGACAGGCTGCCTTTGACGCACAGGTGCATTGTTTGATCCAGAACGCCGACACCTGCTGCCGCGCAAGAAAAAGCCCTGGCTTGTATGCACTCTTCAATGAATTGATCAAGCATGTCAAAGCCGCCCATCCCGTCAGCTCCTATGCACTTTCTATTGTCTGACGTGTTCCAAAAAAAGTGGTCCCAAAGCAGCTGGCGTGATCTTTTTTGATGATGGCTCCGCGTACTATGCTCAAAGCAGTATAGTAGCGCAGATACTTAAAGCTGCTTGAGTTCTCAGCCAGCCACAGGTGCTTGATCGCCTTTTCCCATAATGGAAAGGCTGACGATACGTCGATATAATAATAAGGCTCAAAACCCTCTGCATCTTCCCAGTTTTCGCAGAACATAGCTCTGGTGATAGGCGCGGCCGGCAGATCATCCATCGCAAAGGCGGGAAGCGAGGCAAAGAATACGGCATTTTTGGTAATCTGGTGAGCAGCTTCATGATCCTTATGGATGCTGTTCTTCCAGTGATATAAAACAACATCGGCCTGTTTCGCGCGCAGGATGCGGGCTAAGCGCATCTCAACATCCTGACTCGCAGCCAGTTCGCCGTCCTGGTAGTCCAGTACGATGCTTTCTCCTCCCAGCTCATCCATGAACGCACCGGCAGAGGCTATGTTCCTGTCTTTAAACTCTTCAACGGACATTCCTCCGGGCGCGCCTCTCTCTCCTGCCGTCAGGTCGATGGTAATGACGCGGTCTCCCATCACGGCATGTTTGGCTAGCAGCATTCCTGCGGTCAGCTGCGCGTCACCCGTATGCGCTCCAATGGCAACGATGGTCTTTCCCATGGTTTTACCTCCTTACAGAAGCTTCTTTCTCATCACCGCAAAGCTCTTGACTGCGCGAAAACCCGTGCGCAGATAGATTCGCCGGGCATGATTGGTATCTCCCGTGAACAGCGTGCTGAAATCTGCGCCGATCGCGATAAACTCCTGCATCAGCAGGTTGAACAATACGGTAGCTATTCCGCGACGCTCAAATTCAGGGTCGGTGCAAATTCCGGAAAACCACCCTCTTCCGCTGGTCTCCCTGTCCACTGGCCCTGTAAAACCGACGACAAAATCATCCGCGACGGCGACATGCATAGGGCGCGCAACGGGTTTTCCTAATTCTTCCCTGATGACCCGGCGCCAGTATTCGCTGCCAACCCGGTCACACATCCGGTCAAAATCAAATGTCTGCCCAGTATCCCATCTGCCCGTATAAATCCCTTGTCCGGACAGAGTTTGCCTGATCTGCCCGAGTTCCGGAAGCGGTCGGTATTCCTTCAGATCCATATACATCGCCACTTCCCGAGGCCCTTCTTCATAACCCATCCGCTTCAAAAAAGGGAAGCCCGGTGATTGGATGTCAACTCCGGGGGCTTTGTTGTGGTCGTGACCGGAGGTCTGCGGAATCAGCCAGGCCATGGGAATGGGGCTGGCCTCCGATATCATGACACTTGATTTTCCCATTTCCCGGAAAATATCCTCCAGGGCCAGAACCAGGGCGCGTCCTGTCCCCCGGCCCCGGGCTTCTTCTTTGACCAGGATGACACTGATATATCCGGGTGTATTCTGATGATTTTCTTTGGGTAAAAAATCCTTTTTAACAGCACCCGAAATAAAGCCTGTACATTTTCCCTGATCTACGGCAACGAGGGACAAAGCGGGGTCATAAGCATCCTGACGCAGAAACTGCTCATCAAAGCGCTCCTGACTCATCGGCTTGTAGGGTATATCCCCGGCATCCAATGACTCGTTCCACAGGCTGATTACTTCCCGGAGATCACACGGCTCAAAATGACGGATATTCAACTGACTGCCCATGCACTTTCCTTTCAACATTAAGCTAAGCTCGCATCGTGTTCTGATTATATCAGAAAAATAAAGCAAAACAAACAAGAACATTCAAAAGAAACAAACATACACATGGCCGTCTTTAATAAGCTGTGATACAATCAGACCATACATAAAACAGTCTTTTTGATACGGAAATGAAAGGACGCGTCTATGAATTTCGAATCATTATCCACCGAACAGGTCAACGCACAAAGCATGAGGCTGGATGAGCTGAGCCCGCTTGATGCGGCTCAACTGATGAACAGCATTGACGAGCAGGCAGCCCGAGCGGTTGAGAGTGCTCTGCCGCAGATCGCCCAGGCAGTGGAGGAAATCTCCGCCCGCCTTAAAACAGGCGGGAGGCTTCTGTATGCAGGTGCTGGAACCAGCGGCCGTTTGGGCGTGCTGGATGCTTCTGAGTGTCCTCCCACTTTCGGCGTGTCTGAAAGCATGGTTGTCGGATTGATCGCAGGCGGTGATCACGCGTTGCGACATGCGATCGAAGGAGCGGAAGATCATCCTGAAATGGGTCGGAAAGATATGATCGAAGCAGCGCTTGGGAAAAAAGATGTTCTGGTTGCCATCAGTGCCAGCGGATATGCCCCTTACTGCATTGGCGCGCTGGACTATGCCCGGGAAATCGGGGCTTTCTCCATTGCGCTCAGCTGCAATCGCGACGCGCGGATGTCATCACACGCCGATATGCGGATTGAGATGCCCACCGGTCCCGAAATATTGTCCGGGTCCACGCGCTTAAAGGCCGGCACGGCCACCAAGATGGCTCTAAACATGCTGAGCACTCTCGATGGTTCAGCTCGGCAAGGTCTATAAGAACCTGATGGTCGACATGAATCCCAGCAACAACAAGCTGAAGGACCGGGCCGTGCGCATCCTCATGAACGCCTTGTCGCTTGATGACCGCCCGAAGGCTGAAAACCTGCTCCAAGCAGCGCATGGCCAGGTAAAAGAAGCTGTCGTCATGGGGCTGACGGGCGCATCGTTTGAAGATGCCCTGGCCGCATTGACTCATGAAAAAGGCTTTGTCAGGCGTGCCGCACGCCGAATTAAGGAGGGTTTATGATTACATTTGAAGCTGCTGTCCGAATGGCCGGGCATAAACTGGTAGCGGGCTTTGAAGGAACGAGACTGCCTGAAGATATGGTACGGCTGATCAAGGAACACAAAGTCAGCAACATCATCCTCTTTCGGCGAAATATCATATCCGGTGATCAGCTGAAACAATTATGTGAAGAGATCCAGTCCCTTGTATATAAGGAGACCGGAACCGCGGCTTTGATCACCATCGACCAGGAAGGGGGCTCTGTCTCGCGTTTGCCGGGAGGTCATACTGTTTTCCCTTCACAGATGGCTGTCGCCGCCAGCGGAAAGCCGGAAAATGCCTTTGAATCCGCCCGTTTGACGGGCCTGCAGCTCAAAGAGTATGGCGTTAACTTTAACCTTGCGCCGGTCATGGATCTGAACCTGAACCCGGATAATCCCGTTATAGGTACCAGGAGTTTTTCCGATCGGCCTTCGGTGGCGGCGAGTTACGGCGCGGAATCCATCAAAGGATATAAAGAGGCCGGAATTCTTTGTTCTGCTAAGCATTTCCCCGGGCACGGGGATACCGCGGTTGATTCCCACAGCGGGCTGCCTGTCGTCGATAAATCCCTGGATGAAATGCAGGCAACGGAGTTGCTCAGTTTTAAAGCCGCTGTCAAAGGCGGTGTGCCCGCCGTGATGATGTCACATATTCTTTATCCAAAGCTGCAGAAAAACCCTCTGCCCGCCACAATGTCCAGGGATATCATTACGGGTCTTCTGAAAGAGAAGATGTCGTTCACAGGCCTGGTCATCAGTGATTGCATGATGATGGATGCCATTTTAAAGTATTACGGAACTGTGGAAGGCTGCGTCGCGTCTGCGAAAGCGGGGATCGACCTGATCTTTGTCTCCCACGATCCCGCCCTGGCAGCCAAAGCGGCGGAAGGCATTCGGGACATGATTCTGTCAAATGGCATCATCGAAGAAGAAGCACTCGCTTCCGAACAAAAAGTATTGGCCGCCAAGGCTCAGCTGGCAGATATCGATCGTCCCTCCCTCACCGAGGAAGAAAAGTATGCCATGCGAATAAAAGCTGCCTCGATTGCTAAAGAGGCCATCTGCCTTGTCAACGCAGACTCTCTTCCGTCCCTGGGCAGCAAGCCTCTGTTTATTGGAATGCCGGCTGCCAAAGCGAGCCAGGCTTCGGACGATGTAACCCGCTTGATCAGCTTCCCTCGTGCTCTTTCAGATGCTCTTGGCGGCGATCGGTATGAGCTGGACAAGGAAATGTCTGAAAGTGACATTCCCCTTATTTTGTCTGCAGCCGGTAATGCCGATGCCGCCATCCTCGGTGTGCAGGGCATCCGCCTCAGCCAAGCGGAAGAAAAGCTGCTAAACGCTTTGCGCGGTATTGGCAAGCCTGTCATATGCGTCGCGCTCCGGACACCCTATCCTCTTTCCCGTCTCCCGCAAGGGGTTGCGGGGCTCGCAGTCTTTGACTACAGTGAAGACAGTTTGAATGCCCTTACAGAGACCTTTCGCTCTGAAACGGCACCGTCAGGCCAAATGCCCGTACGTTTATAGGAGGCCCCAATGTCCTATGTAGCAGGCTGGGATGGTGGCGGAAGCAAGACTGCCGTCATATGCCTTGATTTTTCGGGCAAAAGGCTGATTGATGAAAGCTTTGGCCCGCTTAATCCCAATGGGGCGGATATTGATTCCGTCCGGCTCACCATCCGCTCTGCGCTGAGCGCGATGGCTGCTTTGCCGGGAGGAATAGAAGCCTGCCGTTCCCTTGTGATCGGTACGGCAGGCCTCAGCAATCCCAAAGCAGAAGGTTTCATCACAGAGCTGGTCAGGGATTGCGGCTATTCGGGGCCTTTGCATATAACGGGAGACCACGAGATCCTGCTGTATGGCGCTGTTGGGCAGGAAGGCGCCGTATTGATTGCCGGCACGGGCTCCATCTGTATCGGGCGAAACAGCATGGGAGCGGTCCGGCGCTCCGGCGGGCTTGGCTATCTGATCGGTGACGAAGGGAGCGGCTACTGGATCGGGCTGCGGGTATTGAACGCGGTGACCCGGGCCTTGGATGGCCGGGGAACCGCCACCGGGATGACGGAGCCCTTGCTTAAGACGCTTCACTGCGATGACCTTCGCACACTCGTATCCAAAGTATATGGCGGCGGGCTGGACAAATCGGCCATTGCGGCTTTGTCCTCTGTGCTGATGAACGCCATGCGGGAAGAAGACCCTGTCGCGTTTGATATCGCGCGCCGCGCGGTTGATGAACTCAGCCTCCTGGTCGGTACCGTGTTCAGCTCTTTAAATATTCCCGGCGGCCCTCTGGCCCTTTCCGGCGGACTGCTGGCGGAAACAAGCCCGCTGCGCTGTTTGATCGAAAATAGGCTCCGTGCGCAATATCCGAAAATTGTGATTATTTCACCTAAAAACAGCGCCGCGTACGGCGCTGCAATGATGGCTGAAAAACTGTCAGACGGCTAAGAGAGGATTTAAGATAAACCGATTCGATTAACCCCGGCTGTCCAAGGCTTCTCCCCATCTCACTTCATTAAAACCAAAAAGAACCAGCTCATCCATAACCAGAATGGGCCGCCTGATCAGCATACCGTCAGTCGACAGCAGATGAAGCTGCTCATCCTCCGTCATATCCGCCAGCTTATCTTTCAAACCAAGGTCCCTGTAAACCAGACCGCTTGTGTTGAACAGTCTTTTCAAAGGCAAGCCGCTTCGTGCATGCCATTCCTTCAGCTCCGTATATGTCGGCTTGTTGTCTTTGATGTGCCGTGCGGTATACCCTGCCCCTCTGTCGTTCAGCCATTTTTTCGCCCTTTTACAGGTTGTGCATGGGGGATACTCTACAAATAGCATAAGCCCTCCTCCTATAAGCCCAGTAAGAACTGGTATATGATGTCAGAAGCCTCGGGCAGATTTTCGTGTCCGAAGTCCGGCCAAAGCTCATAGCGCTTTTTACTCGTTATTTTGTTGTATGCCGCAAACTGAGTGGACGGCGGGCATATCGTGTCCATCAGGCCGCAGCACAGCAAAACCTCCGCACGGATGCGAGGGGCCAGATGCTGCAGGTCAATATAGCCCAGACGCTCAAACACCTCATCCTCCCTGATATGGCGGGGATCAAACCGCCGGAAATAATCTCTCAGCTCAGTATACGCGTCCATATCCAGGTCCATGTCCCAGACCCGCTTGTAATCACACATGAAGGGGTAGACAGGTGCGGTCAGCTTCACGCGCGGCTCAAGCGCCGCGCATGCGATGCTCAGCGCGCCTCCCTGGCTTGCGCCTGTCGCCCCGACGCGGCTTTCATCGACGGAGGGTAGACTCATCACAATGCGAGCCAAATGAGCTGTGTCTAAAAACAAGGTCCTTGTCAGCATGTTCTTTGGATCGGGATCGTCCAAGCCGCGAATAATGTGCCCGCGCAGGGTGTTTCCGCTCACTGCGCCCTTGTCCTGCGATTTGCCGCCCTGTCCGCGGCAGTCAAGTGCGGCCACAACAAAACCCGCCTGAACAAAGCGCAGGTAGCCGGACCAATCGCCGCTGCTGCCGGCATAACCATGAAAATGAAGCACCGCAGGCGCTTTCTTCGCCCCTTTGGGGATAAGAAGCTTTGCGTAGACCCTGCCCGCAGTGACGCCCGTAAACCACAGATCAAAACAATCCACGCCCGGCGCTTGAAATTCGGCTTTTTCCAATGTATGGGAATAGCCCAGCGCGTGCATTTCTTTGATGGATTCCTCCCAAAAAATATCGAAATCCTTCGGCTTTGGGTTTACTCCCTGATAACTCAGCAATTCTTCAAGGGGCATCTCAAATACGGCCATGATTTGTCTCCTGTTCGCTTTATGATATCATCTGCCGCCTGCTGCTTACCCGGGCAATATCGCGTACAATTTCCGCTGCCATAATCAGCCCCATCACGGAGGGGACAAAAGCTGTGCTGCCCGGAACGCAGCGGCGGCTGCCCGGGATGCTTTCCGCTTCAGACGGAAAGATGCCGGAGGTTTCAAGCTTTCCTTCCTCATCTGTGATGGGCTTTAATGCTTCTTCCGTAGAGTAGACAACCTTAAGCGCCGGAATGCCGCGCTTGCGCAGCTCAGAGCGCATAACGCGGGCCAGCGGACAGATATCTGTCTGAAAAATGTCCGCCACCTTCAGACGCGTGGGATCCAGCTTATTGCCCGCCCCCATGGCGCTGATGATCCTGATGTTCAGCGCTTGACAGCGGCAGATCAGCTCCAGCTTGGCTTTCACCGTATCAACGGCATCCACCACATAATCGTAGACTGACAGATCAACGGCATCCGCCGTCTGGGGCAGGTAAAAAATATCCATTGTCCCAACACTCATCGATGGGTTGATATCCAGCAGCCTTTCCTTCATTATTCGCGTTTTCTCTCGGCCAATGCTTGAATGTGTCGCGACAATCTGACGATTTAAGTTTGTCAGACTGATCCGGTCGTTATCAAACAGGTCAATGGTTCCCACACCGCTGCGCGCCAGGGCTTCAGCCGTGTGGCCGCCCACGCCTCCAACACCAAAGACCGCCACCCGCGACCGGGCAAGCCTGTCCATCCCCTCCGGCCCCAGCAGCAGCCGGGAACGCGTAAATTGATCCACCTGTTTCTCTTCCTTTATAAAATGCCCAGCGCGATATCCATCATGCGGGTAAAGCTCTTTTGCCTCTCCTCCGCCGTTGTTTCCTGACCGCTTGTGAAGGAGTCAGAGATTGTCAGGAGACAGGCCGCCTGCTTTCCGGTCACCGCGGCATTATGAAACAGCGCGAAGCTCTCCATCTCCACTGCCAGGCAACCCTCACGGTCACGGATTTCCATCCAGTAATTCTCACCTTGCCAGGGCTTGCGGTAAAACACGTCGCTTGAGTGGATGATGCCCAGGTGGAGGGGGATGTTCAGTGCTTTGGCGCTTTCAATCAGGCTGTCATTGAGCGCCCGGCTGGGGTAAGCCAACTTATCCTCACTGCCTGTCATTGTGTAGGCAAAGCTTGATTCGCTCCAGGCCGCGCTGGCCAGAACCACATCATACAGTTTTAGCTCGGGCGCGTACGCGCCGGCTGAACCGACACGGATGATATTCTCCACCCCGTATTCAGTAAACAGCTCATAGGAATAGATGCCGATGGACGGCATCCCCATGCCGCTGCCCATCACGGAAACAGGCTTTCCCTTGTATGTGCCCGTAAACCCCAGCATCCCCCTGACCCGGTTAAAAGACTCCGCCCCTTCCAAAAAGGTCTCCGCGATCATCTGAGCGCGCAGAGGATCCCCCGGCATCAGAACAGTGGGGGCGATCTGTCCCCTCTCGGCTTGATTATGTGGTGTCGGCATATGCCTTGCCTCCTTCATCCTCATCATTCGCCTGTTATCAGGCTGCTGCTTTCATTCTATACGCTGACAACAGCGCTGTAAAGGCACAAGGGAAGCATTCCCCTTGTTTCGTCATGATCTGCAGAAAACATACTCGGTCTATCCCGAGAATATCACGGGATAGGTGAGGGTCATGCGATCCTCAGGCTGTGTTTAACCGTCCATCATGCTTTCTGTCATATCAAAACAGCAGAATGCCCTATGCGGCTGTTTCAAATTGGCTCTGGTAGAGGTCCGCGTAATAGCCGCCGCGGGAAAGCAGTTCTGCGTGCCGGCCGCTTTCGATGATATCACCGTCTTTCATCACCAGGATCAGGTCAGCGTTTTTGATGGTGGACAAGCGGTGGGCGATCACAAAAGAGGTGCGCCCCTGCATCAGTTTATCCATGGCGGATTGGATTAGCACCTCTGTGCGCGTGTCAACAGAGCTTGTGGCTTCATCCAGAATCAGCATCGGAGCGTTTTGAATCATAGCCCGCGCGATGGTGAGCAGTTGCTTTTGCCCCTGAGACAAGGATGCCTTGTCATCCAGCCGGCTCTCATAACCCTGCGGAAGCGTTCTGATAAAGTGATGCAAGCCGACTGTCTTACAGGCGGCGATCACCTGCTCGTCACTGACATTTTCTTTACAATAAATAATGTTTTCTTTGATTGTCCCTTCAAAAATCCATGTGTCCTGGAGTACCATACCGAATTGATCATGGACGTCTTCTCGCCTGACTTGATCGATCGGTATGCCATCGATCAAAATCTCCCCGGAATGCAGCTCATAAAAACGCATGAGCAGGTTGACAATGGTGGTTTTTCCGGCTCCCGTCGGACCTACGATGGCCACCTTCTGTCCCGCGCCGATATGAGCCGAGAAGTCATGGATCACCGTTTTGTCTTCTGTGTAACCAAAGCGCGCATGACGGAACTCCACATTCCCTTTCACATTGGAAAGACGCTTGACCTTACCGCTTTCGTCACTCATCTCTTCTTCATCGAACAACTCAAACACACGTTCACCCGCCGCTGCGGCCCTCTGCAGGTTCTGGAAAGCCTGGGCGATCTGGGACAGGGGCTGTGTAAACAGCCGGATATACATCATAAAAGCAACGATCACGCCAAAGCTGATGCTGCCGTTCATCGCCAGAGCAGCGCCGACCACACAAACCGCGACATAGCCAAAGTTTCCGATAAATGTCATCACGGGCATCATCAAGCCGGACATAAACTGGCTCTTCCAGCCGCTTTCATAGAGTTTCGTATTGATCTGCTCAAAGACGCGCGTGGCTTCCTTGCCGCCATTATATGCTTTGACAATATGATGCCCGGAATATATTTCCTCCACATGTCCGTTGGCCTCTCCGAGCGCTTCTTGCTGACTTACGAAGTATTTTTGAGATCTTCTCATAATCAGCATCATAAATACAAAACCCATCAGGCTTGAGAAGATTGCGGTCAAAGCTAAAATCCAGCTGTTGTAAAACATCATGATCAAAGAACCGATCAACATTGTAAAGGCTGTTACAAGGCTGCCGATGCTTTGATTCATCGTCTGGCCGATCGCATCCACGTCATTGGTTACGCGGCTCAGGACATCGCCATAGCTGGTTTGATCGAAAAACTTAAGGGGCAGACGGTTGATCTTTACTGAGATCCCAGTGCGCAGATTCTTGCTGACGCGCTGCGTTACCGTGGCCATGATAAAGCTTTGTAAAAAGCCAAGCAAAGCACTTCCGGCATAAAACAGCACCAGCATAAACGCAATGCGTTTAACGGCCTCCAGATCGATGGCCCCTGCCAAAGGAATGCCGTTCATCAAAGAAGGCAGACCCTTCATGATTTCATTGGTCATCTCCTTGAGACGATCGGGCCCGATGATCTGCATGACGGTTCCCGCAGCCGCCAGAACAAGCGCAGTAACAATAAGCGGGGCATACTGCCTGCTGTAGGCAATCAGCCTGATCCAGGTTTTCTTAAAATCCTTAGGCTTTTCAACGGGACCCCGCATCGGGCCGCCCCCCATGGGCCCGCGCCCGCCGCTTCCTCTGTATCTTTTTTGCTCACTCATATCGCAAGCTCCTCCTCGCTCAGCTGACTTAAAGCGATTTCCCTGTAGACTTCACAGTCACGCAAAAGCTCTTCATGCTTTCCGCTGCCAACTACCCGTCCCTCATCCAGCACAATGATCCGGTCGGCATCCATGATGGTTCCGATACGCTGGGCCACGATCATGCTGGTAATGCCGCGGGTCTCGTTTTTCAGCGCGCTGCGCAGCATCCTGTCCGTTTTGTAGTCGAGCGCGGAAAAGGAATCGTCAAATATATAGATTTCGGGATTGCGGCAGACGGCTCTGGCAATGGCCAGCCGCTGCTTCTGACCGCCCGAAAGATTCGCACCTCCTTGAGAGACTTCTGCCTCATAACCGCCTTCCATCGCTTCAACAAAGTCCGTGCCCTGGGCAATGGCAACCGCTTGCTTGATTTCATCCTGCTGAAAACTCTCTCCGCCCCTGTCACCATAGGCCACGTTGGAAGCAACCGTTCCTTTGAACAAAACTGCTCTTTGGGGAACATAGCCTATTTTATTGCGCAGAGCTTCCTGGGTGTACTCGCGGATATCAACGCCGCCTATCAATATCCGGCCCTCGGTCGCGTCAAAAAAACGAGGCACCAGATTAATCAGAGTGGATTTTCCGCTGCCGGTCGAACCGATAAAAGCGATGCTCTCCCCCTGCCTGACGGTAAAGCTGATATCCCTCAAAACATGTTCCGCCGCGTCGGGGTATTTGAAGCCGACATTTTGAAACTCCACTTCGCCCTCGTGACCGCTGAGGCCTTCGGTCCTGAATCCATCCGCGATTGTCGGTCTGGTTTCCAGCACTTCGTTGATCCGGCGGGCGGATACGCTGGCGCGCGGATACATGACAAAGATCATGACCAGCATCAAAAACGACATGACGACCTGCATGGCATAGCTTGAAAATACAACCATATCGGAAAAAATCGTCAGCCGGTCAAGCATACCCGCCGAATTGATCATGTACGCGCCGATCCAGTAGATCGCGAGAGAAAGACCGCTCATCATCATGGACATGATCGGCATCATGGCAGCCATCGCGCGGCTTGTATACAGCTGGGTTCCCGTCAGTTCAGCGTTTGCTTTTTCAAACTTTTCCTGCTGATATGGCTCGGCATTGTAAGCACGGACAACGCGAAGACCGGTGAGGTTTTCGCGTGTCACCCGGTTCATATTATCCGTCAGGGTCTGCATTCTCTTAAATTTGGGCATCACAAAAACCATCATCAAAGCTACAACCGCCACCATGATCACAACGGCGGCTGCCGTTGCCAGGGACCATTCAAAGCCTTTTCCGGATATCTTGGTAACAGCCCAAACCGCCATGATCGGCGCCTTGAGAATCATCATCATCCCCATTGTAATCAGCATTTGTACCTGCGTCACATCATTTGTGGAGCGGATGATCAGGCTGTCGGTAGAAAATCGGCTTATTTCTTCCATTGAAAATGATTCTACCTTGCCGAACAGTTCACCACGCAAACGCCTTGAAAAGCCGGAGGCAAGCACAGCGGCAAAATAGCCTACGATCACGGCGGTGACCAGGCTTCCCAGAGTACACAGCAGCATCTTGCCGCCGGCCAGCCAGATGTCCTTCATCCGGCTGCCTGGGCTCTGTGTCAGCCTCGTGATCTCTGACATATAATCAGGCAGCTTCAGATCAAGCCATACCTGCATGGCAATAAAGCATAAGCTGGTCAGGACCACCAGCCACTCAATCGGTCTGAATTTTTTGAGCAATCGAACCATCTGCTAGAAACCTCCATCAGTTATAAGAATCCGGGTCGGTTCAGTCCGCTTCATCCTCTTGCGGCAGCCGCATATGCTTTTCTGAAAGCTTTGAAAAAAGCACGGCCAAGCGTATAAATTCCCGTGTGTCTTCTTCCCCCATCTCTTCAAAAATAGCGGCTATGCATCCTTGCATGTGCGCCATTTCCGCGGAGGCACGGCGCCGTCCTTTTTCAGTGGGCGTCACCCATATATTTCGCCTGTCGTTCATATCGACTTCGCGTTTGATCTGCCCCTTCTTTTCAAGCGAACTCAGCAAAGCAGAGACTCTTGCCATGCTGCTGCCAAGGGCCGCGCTCAACTCAGAAGGCCTTGCCGGCCTCTGATTCATGTGCAGGAAGTGCAGCACAAACATCTCTCCCTTATTGGCCCGGTTCAGATCATCCATGACATGCCGTTTGTTACCTGTCATGATATTCCTGAAGGTGTGCAAAGCTTCCCTTACATAGCTTGGATAATTTTCTCTTTCCTTGTGTGCCATCCTTCCTCCTGAAATTAACCCCATTAATGATTAACGGGGTTAAT
>CAZVUU010000008.1:0-49314 GCA_964630465.1 uncultured Christensenella sp. | reverse complement strand
GGGGCAGCGCGATATCATCATCAGGAATCCGTCGAAGCTGGAAGAGATCAGCCTGTCTGATTGAGCCCGATCGCTTTTTCAGCCGTCGCGGTGAACAGAAAAAACTACCTCTCGAACTGAAGTCCGAGGGGCAGTTTTTTCGTCCGGTTTATTTGACCTGTGACTTCTTCACTTCGTATCCCAGATCGGTGATCGCCTTTTCAACCCTCTGCACGGAGAGCTTCTCATCGTCAAAGCTGAACTTCGCTTTGCTGGAGTTGAACAGCACCTTGATGCTGTCTTTATCCACGCCCTCCAGAGTCTTCAATGCGCCTTCAATTTTGAGCACGCAGGAAGGGCAGGTCAATGTCTCAAGCTGGATCGTCGCTGTTTTCATGTTCATTCTCCTTTTCCCATGATTTGTCGGATTGTTTACTTTAAGGTGTAGCGCAGCAGCCGCATGCCGTTAAGAATAACGACCAGAATGCTGCCTTCATGCACGAGCATGCCGATGGACATGTTCATCCATTCGCTGAAGAATACGGCTAATAGCAGGATCAGCACAACCCCAACGGCGATGAGGATGTTCTGCTTCATGTTTCGGGCGGTGGCTTTGGCCAGGCCCAGCGCGTGCGGCAGGCGGCCAAAGTCGGAATTCATGAGGACGACATCGGATGTTTCGATGGCTACATCGGTCCCGCTGCCCATGGCGATGCCGATGTGCGCCAGGGCCAGGGAGGGGCCGTCGTTGACGCCGTCGCCCACGAAGGCCAGCGTTCTTCCCTCCCCGATCAGGCGCTTGATATAGGCGGCCTTATCCTCGGGCAGCATGTTGCCGTGGGCCTCAGTCATGCCCAGTGAACGGGCAACGCTGTCAACGGTGCCCTGGTTGTCGCCGGACAGCATCACCAGGTTTTTGACGCCGAGCTTCCTGAGCCTTTGCAGGATATCCTTTACGCCGGGGCGGATCTGATCGCTCACGCCCATCAGGATCTTAAGCTCTTTGTCGACGGAGGTCAACACCAGGGAGTTGCCGGCCTTTTCCAGGCGCAGGATGTCAGCCTGTGCCTGCTCGCTGAGGCTGACGCCTTCCCTCTTCATCAGGGCGGCGTTGCCTACGGCGACCCTGCGGCCCTCAAGCGTGGCAATGATGCCTTCTCCCTTGACTACCTCAGTGTTTTCAACGCTCAAGCGCCTGACATCGCCGATGTCCTCCAGCACCGCTTTTGCCAGGGGATGGTCAGATTCCTGCTCGATGCTGGCGAGATAGGCAAGCGCCTCGTCGATCTGATCGCCGTAATAGATCTTATGCCCGACGGCCGGTTTGCCTTCCGTCAAAGTGCCTGTTTTATCAAACACCATGGTGTCAAGTTTGCTGAAGTCATCAATGACTTCGCTGCCCTTGAGCAGCACGCCGTGGCGCGCGCCGTTGCCGATGCCGGCAACATTGGATACCGGCACGCCGATGACCAGAGCACCCGGGCAGCCCAGCACGAGGATGGTGATGGCCAGCTCCAGGTTGCGTGAAATGATCCAGACCAGCAGACCCAGGACCAGCACCGCGGGCGTATAATACTTGGAAAAGCGATCGATGAAGCGCTCCGCCTCAGACTTTGAATCCTGCGCTTCTTCCACCAGTTCGATGATTTTGGCAAAAGTCGTGTCCTCTCCCACGCGTTCGGCGCTGATCTGGATGGTCCCGTTATCCAGAATCGTGCTGGCATATACCTTTGCGTTCTTTTCCTTGAAAACAGGCAGCGATTCTCCGGTAATGCTCGACTCGTTGATGCTGCCCTCTCCGGATAAAACAATGCCGTCCACAGGAATCTTGGCGCCGGTTTTGACCAGCAGAACATCACCCATATCGACCTCATCGATATCGACCTCTTCAAAATCACCGCCGGGCACCTGCTTTAAAGCGCTTTGGGGCGCCATGTCCGTCAGCTGTTTGATGGCAGACCGCGTTTTGTCCAGTGTCCGCTGTTCCAGATAGGCGCCGAACAGGAACAGAAAGGTGACGATGGCGGACTCCTCAAAGTTTTTGATGAAAAACGCGCCGATGACCGCAATGGTGACCAAAACATCAATGCTGATGACCTTCACCCTCAGAGCCTGTACGGCCTGTATCGCAATGGGGGCAAAACCCAGGACAGAGGCGATGACCAGAGCTGAAACGGCAGCGGCTTCATGTTTGAAAACCAGCTTGCTGACAAAGCCAATCACAATCAGGATGGCGCCGGCAATCATGATATGATTTTTCCTCTTCAGGATCGCTCTTTGCACGGTGTCACCTTCTCTCCTTTTTCTTGACCATCAGGCTTCAAAGGCCTGATCCAGCTCTGACAGCATCTCGTATACAGCTTCGTAGCTTTCGCAGACGTCGTCCGGCACCCGGTAGTTGTCTGTAATCTTTCTGAGCTTTTTAAACGTTTCGCTCAGCTCGGCTGCCTTTTCAGCCGGCTCCTTGAGGTTATCTTTCATCTCGTCAAACAGCTGCCGGACATCAAAAAACTCCGGGTGCTGCTTTCCATGAACCTTGGCAACGACCGGCACATACAGCTCAAGCGTCTTCAGATGCTTGGCCGCCGCGTCGGTGAATGTCTGTTTGTTTGTCATGTTCGCTCTCTCCTTCGGCATGGTTTCATTTTCGCTCTTTCAGTATAGCATCAGCCGGCGGAAAAGAATTTGATCCATATCAAATTTCAGCGCAAAAGCAGCACGAGGGTATGCCGGGTGCTGTGATACCCGGAGAAAAAGGAAGCTCCCGAGCAGTCCGCAGGGGCCTGATCAATTGAGTTCAGGTATGCCGCGTGCTATAATATGTTCAGCGAAACATGAAAGGACTCATCACCATGAGCATCATTACGATCATTGGCGCGGGCATGATGGGCTCGGCCATGTCCTTCCCGGCTCGGGCAAAGGGACACGAAGTTCGCATTGTGGGGACACCGCTTGACCGGGCCATCATCGACCGTGCGAAGGATACGGGCTACCATATCACCCTGAAGCGGCAGCTGCCCGAGGGCATCCGCTTTTATCAGACGGAAGAGATTCAAAAAGCGCTGGAGGAGGCCGATCTGGTGATCTGCGGCGTCAGCAGCATGGGCGTGGATTGGTTCATAGAGGCTGTGATTCCGCTGTTGCCGCCGGGCGTGCCCGTGTTGTCGGTTACCAAAGGAATGATCAATACCGAAGAGGGGGAATTTATCTCCTTTCCGGAGCTGTATGAGCGTCGGTTTCCTGACAGCGGCATCAGCTTCAACGCCATCGGCGGCCCCTGCACCAGCTATGAGCTGGCGGATCTTGACCAGACGCAGGTCTGCTTTTGCGGGCCGGATATGGCGCTGCTGCGCAAGATAAAGGCGATGCTGAACACCGATTATTATCATATCAGCCTGTCCCGTGATATCCGCGGCGTGGAATGCGCCGTCGCCCTTAAAAATGCTTACGCCCTGGGCGTGACGCTGGCTGTCGGCCTGTCCGAAAAGCTGGACGGCAGGATGCACTATAATTCCCAAGCAGCGCTGTTCGGCCAGAGCATCAAGGAGATGCGCCGGATTCTGGCCCTGTACGGCGGCGGAGATATCAATATTTATTTGGGCGCGGGCGATCTCTATGTCACCGTCTTCGGCGGCCGCACCCGAATGATCGGCACCTTGCTGGGCCGCGGCTATTCCATTGATGAAGCAAAGAAGGAGCTGGCCGGGGTCACGCTGGAGTCGCTGGTGATCGCCGAACGGACCGCGCAGGCTGTGCGAACGAGCATTGACAGGGGAAAGGCCGTTGCAGATGATTTTCCGCTGCTGATGTACATCGACCGGCTGCTGGCCGGCCGGAGCGGAGAAGGGATTCCTTGGGGGGCTTTTGAAGCAGAGCTGACGGAGTGAATAAGGGTTCCAGCCATACAAAACGCGCCGGGTTGACCGGCGCGTTTTGTATGGTATTAAATCAGGTCAGATACGGATTAATAATTCGCCGCGTAAAGATCGTTCCACTTCTTAAGGATCTCATCACGGTTTTCGGTCAGCCAGTCCATATCGCGGGTGACCCACTTGATATCTTCGCTCGCCGGCAGATAGGGAGTGCTGTATTTTGCGTTCTTGTTGGTGAAGCGCAACGTACCCAGCCTTGTGCCCAGATCACTCTGGCCTTCAGCGCTCATCAGGTAGTTGACCATGGCCTTAGCGGCTGCTTCGTTTTTAGCGCCTTGGATGACTGCGCAGCCAAAGGCAAAGGCTGAAGCGCCGTTTTCAGGATACTGAATGCGGATTTCTTCCGAACCCGCCTTGGGCAGGGTGGCTGCTCCATCCTCATAGGTCAAGCCGACAACATACTCTCCGTCGTTAACGCCCTTGAAGGCAACGGAAGAAGAGGTACCGATGACCATTTTATTCTTCATCAGCCCCTCGACGATTGCCCAGGCTTCATCGCTGTCGTTGCCGTAGACGGCGAAGATGTTGGACAGGTTGTTCCAGGCAGAGGAAGAGGAGTTGGGGTCGGCGATGTAGATACGGCCGCTGAGCTTGGGATCCAGAAGATCTTCATAGGTGCGGATATCCAGGCCCAGTTCCTGTTCAAGTTCAACATTTACGGCGAAAACAACGGTGGACAGGTGATCCAGGCTGTAAAAACCATTGCCCGACTTATAATCGTCCATCACTTCGTCTTCATAATCGCTTAACCAGTGCAAAAACAGATCGCTGTAGGCATCACCGTCACTGTTAGACAGAGCGCCCCACATGATATCACCCTGGGGGTTTTCTTTTTCGGCACGGATTCTGGCCATCAGTTCGCCGCCGGAGCCGTTGACAATTTCGATTTCAACGTCGGGGTAAAGCTCGCCGAAGCTGTCGATCAGGTTGTTCAGATCGTTATCGGTCATAGAGCTGTACAGCACCAGATTGCCGCTGATATTTTCAGCTGCGGCGACGCCCGCGATACTCACGAGCAGGGACAGGGCGAGAAGCAGGGGAAGTAGTTTTCTCATAGGTTCTCTCCTTATAAAAAATATTTACTCTATACAAACGGTATTGCTACCGCGTCGAGTCAAAAATCACAGCTTGATATCTTCGGACTTGGAGATCCAAAGATAGACAAGCAGGGAAACTGTTGTCAGCGCTGTCAGGATGGTGGAGAAGGCAGCGGCCAGGCCGTAATTGCCCCGGGAGATGGCCACATAGGCTGACATGGTCAGGGTAATATTGCGGTTGTTATACAGGATGATCGCACTGGACAGCTCGGTCACGATGGCAACCCAGCTGAGCACGGCGCCCGAGATAATGCCGTTACCCATCATGGGTACGGTCACGCGCACAAAGGTCTTCAGCTTGGAGGCGCCCAGGCTGATAGCCGCCTCTTCGGTGCTGATGGGGATGTTTTGCAAGGTGGCCGTCGCTGAACGTATTGTATAAGGCATTCGTCGAATCACCAGGGCCAGTATCATGATGGTCGCCGTGCCGGTCAGGGCAAAGGGCTGGCGGCCAAAGGCAATGACCAGCGCGATGCCGATGACTGAACCCGGCATGATATAGGGAATCATGGAGAGTGTGTCGATGCCGTTGTTCAGAGCGTTGCCACGTCTGACGACCAGATAGGCGATCAGCACGGCGAAGAGAATAATGACTGCCAGCGCCACGATGCCAAAAAGCAGTGAGTTGTTGAGCGACCGGCCAAGCAGGCGCTTGCCCGCCGCCTCAAAGTTTCCAAACGAGAAGCCGTCTTTGATGACCGCGCCGTCCATGTTGCGGAAGGAAAGGTAGACAATATACATTTGCGGTAAAAAGGCCACGGCAATCAGCAGGTAGCAGTACAGATGCATCAAAAACCCTTGTATTCCCTTGGCTTTCTTCTTTATCACCGGATGCATGGCGCTGATAGGGAAGTTGTAATGGCTGGTGATCCATTTCTGAATGAAGAAAATGGCCGCCGTAACGATGATGGCAATGACGCTGATCGCCGACGCAAAGCTGTAATTGGTGCCGTTTTCACCCAAATACTGGTTATAAATTTCAACAGGGAAGGTCCGGTAGCCCTCGCCGATCAAAAGGGGTGTGCCGAAGTCAGCGAAGGCGCGCATGAATACCAGCAAGGAAGCAGCCAGGATCGTGGGCATGGACAGCTGAAGGATCACCTTGAAAAAACGTTTGATGCCGGTGCAGCCCATATTCTCCGATGCTTCTAACAGGGTGCTGTCGATATTCTTGAATACACCGTTCATATAGATAAAGACCAGCGGAAAGAGCTTCAGGGCCTGGACGATCAATATGCCGTTAAACCCGTAAATGCTGCCGATACGGATGCCGAACACATCGCGGATGAACTTGGTGATCAACCCGCTGCGGCCCAGCAGCATGATCCATGAGTAGGCCCCGATAAAGGGGGCAGACATGGAGCAGAGGATTGACACAATAAAGAGGAGCTTGGCCCCCTTCAGCTGATAAAAGGAGTAGAAATAGGCAAAGGGAATACCGATCAGCAGAGTCACCAGCGTGATGGCAATGCTGATCTGCAGGCTGTTGACTATGGTTCGGGTGTAGTAGGGCTGTGAAAAGAACTTCTGAAACTCGGCCAAGGTAAACCCGCCGTCCGCGTCCAGAACAGATTGACGCAGGATCCCCAGCAGGGGATAGACTAAAATCAGCAGGAAAAGGGCCAGGAAGAAGAGGCTGACGCCTTTCCACAGGTCCATTCGCAGGCTTTTTCTCATGGCGTTCCCCTTCCTTAAGCGCGGACAGCGTCGTTGCTTACGCCGCTTAGCAGATTGCTTTTGCCGTCGGCGGTGAATATGTTGATTTTCTCCATGTTCAGGCGCATCCACACCCTGCTGCCGGCACCTATGGTGCTGTCAATGGTGGACTCCTGAATGATCTCTGCCTTGGTGCCATCGTCAAAGCTGACTTGATAATGGGTATTGAGCCCCAGAAAAACAGCGTCATCCACAGTTGCGGTGAGGAGCTTCTCATCTTCCGTCGGGCTCAGCAGGAACTCCTCCGGGCGCACGGAAACCAGCACTTCACGGTCGCTGATCCGGCTGTCAGCCAAAGTGTTCAGCTCGGCTTGATAGCGGCCGATTTCAAGAATAGCTTTCTGGCCTTGTGCTTTCAGCCTTCCCTTGAGGATATTGCTGCGGCCGATAAAGGTGGAAACGAACAGATTGGCGGGACGCTGATAGATGTCCTTTGGGGTGCCGATATGCTGGATGACACCGCCATCCATGACGGCGATGCGGTCTGAGACAGCCATGGCTTCCTCCTGGTCATGGGTGACGTAGAGGGTGGTGATGCCGACGCTGTGCTGAATCTGCTTGATGACAGACCGCATCTCTACGCGCAGCTTGGCATCCAGGTTACTGAGAGGCTCGTCCATCAGCAGGACATCCGGCTGTATGACCAAGGCACGGGCCAGGGCCACGCGCTGCTGCTGTCCGCCTGACAGCTTATCGGGCATGCGGTCAGCCAAACCGTCAATCTGCATCAGCTTTAAAAACCGGTCTGCTTGCCGGGCAATCTGCTCCCTGGGGAACTTTTTATTTCTCAGGCCGAACTCCACGTTTTTGCGGACGGTCATATGCGGGAAGATCGCGTAGTTTTGAAATACCATTCCGATATTGCGAAGGGAAGGGTTCAGATCATTGATGCGGGTTTGATTAAAATAGAAATCGCCGCCTTCGATGGTGTTAAAGCCCGCGATCATGCGCAGCAGGGTTGTTTTACCGCAGCCGGAGGGACCCAGCAGCGTAAAAAACTCGCCCTCTTTGACCGACAGATCAAGGCCCTGGATAATGACATTGTCCCCATACTTTTTGACAGCATTCTTGATTTCTATATTGACACTCATCGCGACACTCTCCTTGCACAAATATTATATCCACTTTTATCGTCATCAGCGTAACGCCGTCCTTTACACATCCTTGACGGGGCGACCGCCCGCGTCCGGCCAACAGGCGGCGCAATCATACACATCCTCATCACTTGTCTCAACAAATGATGTACATTCGTTGATTGCATGATATTCACGGATATATAAAATATACAAGCATGTTCATATGATGTCAAGCATTCGGATGTGCTTAAGAGGCAGATAAACAAAGGGTTTGACTCGATAAAGACAATCAGTCATGCGTCTGAAAGCAGGGATGGATACAAGACGATCGGCTGTTTAAAATACATTCCGCCGCAGTCAATGGACGGGAACGGCTCAGATTTCTTCAATCAGACGGACCCTGGTGACCAGCTTGTAAACCATGCTGGCGACAAAGGGCACCAGGCCGACCACGGCAGCATGCAGCATGACCGCATTTTTATCCATGATAAAGTAACCGGCGAAGTAGAAGTACAGAAGGCCTAATCCTGCTCCCACAACAAAAGCAATCAGCCGCGCCCACCATTTTTCTCCGAGGAAGCGTATGAGCAGGGCGCCTGCAGCATTGCGGATGGTGTTCATGCTCAATACGGCACAGACCAGAATAATCAAATTCATACCTTTTTTAACCTCCAATAGAATACGCTTACAATGCCGCGATGACGGAGAGCAGCAGCCAGCCGGAAGAGAGCAGAAAGCATCCCAAGCCAAGCATCACTGCCCGCCGCAGGCGCGTTTCGCTCCGCATGTACAGATAGCTGCCTAATAAAACAGCATAGGCCAGCTCGTGTCCAAACAGCTGCACCTGCTCAAGCAATGGAAACACAGATGCCTTTCGGATCAAAAACAGGCAGAGTGTCGCCAGCGCTTCCAAAAGAACCATGAGCCCGTGAATGCGCGCGAGCCTGCGCCCGGATTCGATCAGGCCGCAGTTGACCTTGCCAAGGAATAAGACCAAAAACCCCTTCACCCAGTTCAAGGCAATGGATGCCGCCACGATGAGCACAGCAACGGGCAAATAGTAAATGAAGGCTCCGCTGTGCATGTCGTATCCTGCGGCAGGGTCAGCATAGCCTGTGAATACAAGCACTGTCCACAGCGGCAGACTGCTCAGCATCCACAGCCGGATGGTGCCCGGCTGATGCAGGAAGTTCAGCCACCCTTGTGAGCTTCGTATCCGGGTCATTTGGGCGCCCGGATACGATCGCCTGTGTCGATATCAAACAGATGTGTTTTTTCTGAGTTGAAGCTGAGGGAGATCAAATCATTGCGTCTGTAATAGATATCATCGGTTGTGGTCAGATTTAAGAGGTTCTCACCGATTCGAACGCTGACGCGGCGCTCCTCACCAAAGTCTTCAAAGACAGAAACAGGAATGGGGGTACCACCCGATTCATTTTCCTTACGGGTGATCAGCACATCAACCGGACGGACACCCAGCAGCAGGAGAAAGCCGTCGGAGACTACGCTGTTGTAGCGGCCGGGAACCGGGATCCGGACATCGCTTCCCTCAAAGGTAAAGACAAAGCCGCCGTCTGTCCGGCGTATACGCGATTGCATGAGGTTCATTGGCGGTTCGCCGATGAAGCCCGCGACAAACACGTTCGCCGGATTATCGTAAACTTCAAGCGGCGTTCCGATCTGCTGCAGGCGTCCCATGTCCATGATCACGATCCGATCGGCGAGTGACATCGCCTCCATTTGATCGTGGGTCACTATGATGGTGGTGCACTGGATGTCATGGTGCATCCGCTTGATTTCATAGCGCAGCTGCTGGCGCATCTTGCCGTCCAGGTGAGACAGCGGCTCATCCAGCAATAGCAGGCTTGGCCTTCGCACCAGGGCGCGGGCAATATTCACCCGCTGCTTTTGCCCGCCGGACAGGGCCAGCGGTTTCATTTGCAGCAGATCGCCAACTTTCATGATCGTCGCGATGTGATCGATGGCTTTTTCTACCTCCGCATCAGGCACGTTTTTGGCTCGGAGGTTGAAGGCGAGGTTTTCGTACACTGTCAAAGGAGGATAAAGCGCGTAGTCTTCAAACGCCAGGCCGATGTTACGGTCTTTGGGCAACAGGTCGTTGATACGGATATCATCGATGTAAATGTCTCCCGCGGTGATTTCTTCAAGGCCTGCGATCATGCGCAAAGTGGTTGTTTTACCGCAGCCCGACGGCCCCAGGATGCCGATGAACTCACCGTCACGGCATTCAAACGACAGGTCATTGACGGCGTAATCATTCAGCTCTTTTTTTCGCGCGAACAACGAAGACCTTGTGTTGTCATAGCGCTTGAAGACATTGTTCAGTTTCAAAACAGCCATCAGATATCACCCTCTCCCGTTTGTCTTTCCGCGGGGCTGCGAAGTACGCTCTCCATATCTTTGCGGATGATGAACCGTTCATTCGCCCGGTCAAAATAGAGGAAGTTGTCGTGGTTGAGCTTGACATAGACCGGGCTGTCCAGCTCAGCCATCGTGTCGTTGGGAGCGACCAGGCGCAGCAGCGTTCCGCCCACAGACACGGACATGATCACCTTGTTGCCGATGGGCTCATTCGCGTAGACGCTGCCCCGGATCCACCCCTCCTGCCGCTCAAAGGAAAACGCGATGTCATGCCCGCGAATACCGATATTCAAGTCAGCGCTGGGGGCGGCGGACAAAGCCTGCGCGACATCTTCCGACAGAGGAAAGCGCGCGTCATCAAACATCAGGATATATCCCTTGCTCTCATCCATCAGATATTCGGCTGGCAGGATGTTGATTTCGGGCTCGCCAAAGAGCTTTGCGACAAACTCATTGGCCGGCGTCTGGTACATTTCGCGCGCTGTGCCCAGCTGACGGATCTCGCCATGGTCAAGCACCGCGATGCGGTCGGCCAGCGACATGGCCTCCAGATAATCGTGGGTCACATAGATGGTCGTGGTATTGAAGGCGGACTGCATCTCCTTGAGCTCAGAGCGCATGGTATGCTTAAGCTTGGCATCCAGATGCGCAAGGGGCTCATCCATCAAAAAGACATTGGGTGTGCGGACCAGGCAGCGGCCGATGGCGACACGCTGCCGCTGCCCGTTGGACAGCTGAGAGGGCTTGCGGTGGTAGAGCATGTCGATCCGCATCAGCTTTGCTACCTTATCAATGGCGTCTTTAATATCTGCTTCGCTTTTTTTGTAGAGCCTGGAGCGGAGGGGAAAGGCAATGTTGTCGTAGACGCTCATATGCGGGTACAGAGCGTAGTTTTCAAAAACCATCGATACATTGCGGTCGCTGGCTTCAATCAGGTTGACGATTTTGCCGTCAATGCGCACCAGCCCCTCCTGGGGAAACTCGATACCTGCGATGCATTTGAGCGTTGTGGACTTCCCTGCGCCCGCAGGACCGAACAGGACGAAGAACTCATTATCCTTTACATCCAGGGAAAGGCGGTTGAGGGCCGTTACCCGGTCATAGCGGCGCGTGACGCCTTCAAGCTGTATTCTGGCCATTGAATATATCTCCCTTAACCCTTGACCGCGCCAAAGCTTAGCCCGCGGACAAGGTGTTTTTGAATAAACAGAGCGGCTATGATTTCGGGTGTGATCGCGATGGTCGCCGCTACCGCGACCTGCCCGTAATGCACGCTGTCGGAGGCGATGTAGCGCAGGGACGTGATGGTGATGGTCTGGATATTGAATCCCGACAGTATCAGCGGGAAAGTAAAGCTGTTCCATGCGAAGATAAACGCCAGAAGCCCGGATGCCACCAGGCCCGGTTTGATCAGCGGCAGAAGGATTTTCCAGAAAATCTCGTACCAGCGGTAGCCGTCCAGCTGAGCGGCCTGTTCTATTTCAACGGAGATGTCTTCAAAGTATCCGCGGACCACCCATATCAGCAAGGGCATGGTGATCAGCTGGTATACCCAGATCAGGCCGAAGTAAGTGTCATAGAGGCCCAGTTTCTGAAAAATCAGGAATACGGGGAGGATGACCAGAATCTCGGGCGCGAACTTGAACGACAGAATCTGAAACGCGATTTCTTCCTTGTTTTTAAAATTATAGCGCGCGAGCCCGTAGGCTGCGGGCACGCCCGCAACGACGGTCAGCAGCACCGCGCCGCCCGCGACGACGATGTTTTGCAAAAAGGCCTTGAAGTAGTCGGTGCCGATCAAAACCTTCTGATAGTTATCCAGCGTGGGTGTAAAGACGAAGACGGTGTTGTACATCTCGGCGTCGGATTTAAATGAACAGATGACCATCCAGATGATGGGAAACAGGGCAAACACTGCAAACATGATCAAGGCCAGGTTGCGGGCAACAAACCCCACGTTTTCCATCAGCCTGCGGTGTGACGCGATATTCCGGGATCCGGGTGATAACTTATTGCTTTGCATGTATGTTTCCCCCTATTTACTGGCGGCCCGAAGCCAGGAAAGTCATTTGACGCTGCCGTTTGACGATAAAGCGCGCCGTGATATTGACAATGAGCCATAAGACAAGCAGGTAGGGCAATGCTTTTCCAAGCGTTTGATAGGTAAAACCCGTCAGATAGCCGGTCAGAGACAGGTTCATCAGCGTGTTGCCCGGCCCGCCCTTGGTCAGCGCAAAAATAATGCCGAACTCCTGCAATGCGGCCATCAGCCGGAATAAAAGAGCGATGTAGATAAAAGGTTTCAACATCGGAAATGTCAGTGTTTTAAAGGTAAACCAAGCGCCTGCCCCGTCCACTTGAGCGGCCTCAAAAGGAGACTTCGGCAGGGATTGTATGCCGGCCAGCACCAGCAGAATAACAAAGGGTATATTGACCCATGTATCGATCAGAACCACCGTAAACATTGCTGATTTATTGGAGGCAGCCCATGGAAAGTTGTAAATATTCAGCAAATTCAAAAACTTTTCCAGCACGCCGACCGTGTTTGAGGTCATCAGCTGCCAGACCAGCACGGCGATCGCCGGAGCAACCATCAGCGGAAAGGTGAGCAGAACTTTCAGGATGCGGGAAAACAGATTGTCACGCCGCAAAAGCAAGGCGACGCAGGTTCCAAGGATCATCTGTGTAGCCGTGGCGTAGAAGGCGTATTTGAGTGTGACTAACAAGGCACGGTAAAACTCGGAGTTCGAAAAAAGATCGATCCAGTTTTTAAGAAAGACAAATTTGGTGGTGGGAAGTTTGAAGGAAAAGTTGGTGAATGACAAAGCGATTGCCGTGACAAAGGGAATCAGGATCCCGATGAGGATGATCAAGCCGGGGAGGACAACGTAATAGGGCCTTCGCCGGATACCGGCGGGGACCTCATTATAGTTGATTTCCTTTTGCTTTTTATCCTTTTTGTTCGCAAAGATCATAGACAGATCTCCTCTCATGAATGGATCGCAAGACGGCGGGGCTGTGCCATCAGATAGAGGTTGAGGGCCGGGTCTGCCCGGATGGGCAGACCCGGGGATGTTCATCCCTTAGCCCCGGACAAATGATTCCTTGTTATTATTCGTAATCGCTCAGATCAATGTAGTCGACTGCGGCATTGACTTTTGACGCCAATGTGTTCATGGCATCTTCCACGCTCTTGTACTGTCCGCCCACTATGTCTTGCAGTGTGGCTGCCCATTCCGTCGTCGTGACAAAGAATTCCGGCTGCGGGGTGAAGAGGATGGAGGTCGAGTCGATGGTGGCGTTAAAGGTATCAATGTAGCCTTCGTGCTGCTTCATTTTTTCAATGAAGGCGGGGTCGTTCCACACAGATGTGCGGATCGGGTCCATGTTGTACTCGACGATGGACGCGTAGGACGCGAATTCCTTGCTCGTGAAATACTGCAGGAAGAGCCAGGAGGCTTCTTTTGCGTCCGAGTTGCTGTTCATGGCCATAGACCAGGTCCAGTAGTTGGAGTAAGGTGTGTCGCCGACTTTTGCGATAGGCATGACAGCCCATGCGATGTTGCCGGCTTCCGCGGAAGCGGGTTCGCCGTCCTTGATCCAGTTTTGAGTGATGCCGTTGTTGTCTGCGTCAAACAGCATTGCGGCCATGCCGGCGCCAAGGTCTGCCCCAGCTTCATACCAGGTGTATTTTGACCAGGAAGAAGCGCCGCCCCGTTCGATGAGCTCTACCCAGAACTCAGTCATTTCAATGGCTTCCTTGCTGTTGAGGCGGGAGACCAGCTTATCGCCTTCCACCTCAAAGTCTTTTGCGCCGAAGTTGGCAAATGTGGACATGTATCCGGGATGGATGGTGCCCCAGTCGCGCGCGCCGCGGATCGCCAGCGGGTAAGAGCCCGGGCCGTTCCACTCCTGCAGGGCGTCGCAGACTTCAAGCAGCTCGTCATAAGTCCTGGGCACTTCCAGGCCCTTTTCTTCAAACGCGCGCTTGTTGTATGCCAGCGAGTAGAGTTCGAAGCAAAGCGGCAGACCCAGCTGATCGCCCGTTCCTACGACATGGCCCGGTACGCCGTCCCAGCGCAGCGCCGCAACGGCAGACTCTACCAGATCTTCCGCGTCGTAATCCGGAATGGTGTTCTCAAGCCAGGGGCTCAGGTTTTCGACATAGCCGGCGCTTGAGTAGTCCCACAGCTGATAGGCCCCTGACATGAACAGATCGATGGAGCCTGTGCGTGAGGACAGGGCAGCGTTGACCTTGTCAAAGTAGTTTGCTTCCGGTGTGACGGAAGTTTCGACCTTAATGCCGGTCAGAGCCTCAAAGTCCGGGATCTGACTGATGATGGCGGTGGATGTGGTGTGCTGTACAAATGCTACCTGAATCGTTGTTCCTTCATACTCTTTCCAATTGAACTCTTCTGCGTTGACCGCGAACACGCTTGACAGCATGACGGCCACCAGAAAAATAACCAGCGTTTTCTTCACGAAAGATACCTCCTTGTCATTTATCTCAAGTGAGCACATTGACTGAATGTAACGCCTCCTTACCGTTTCAAAGTGCCGGCTCACTAAAAACCCTTCTTTTTTGGTTAATGACATCAGATGTGGTTTGCATCCGTCGCCCCGTCAATAAACATCCTTCAGCAGGGCTTCAAAATCGCGTGTCAGCCCCAGGTCCCAGATCAGCGTGCTGGTCAGGTACTTGTCCCGGATGACGCGGGAGCCGATGAATGCTTTTTTGGTTTCCATCAGGTCGATGCCCAAATCGCGGGGGCAGTGGGGCATATCGAGTTGTTTCATTTTGTCAAGGATTTCCCCGGCATCGGGTAATTCCTCTTTGATGATGCGCAGGATATCGGTCCAATGGGTCAGGATCTTATCCAGGCGTCTGGCGTGACGGCCCGGATCGTTGAGACCAAGGGCTTTCTCAGCCTCAATGATGGCGGGGGCGATCTTTCGGAAGATATCCCGCATCTCTTCTTCCCAGCTTGCCTGGTCAAAGCCGGCTATGACGGCTTCGGCGGTTTCACGGGAGGGAACGATCTTTTTCAGCTCGTTCATCAGGTCCAGGGCGATGACCGTGCCTACCCCTACCTGAATGCCGTGCAGGTGACTTTCTTCACCGCGTGACAGAGCCATCATCTCCCACAGGTGGGAGAAGTAATGCTCCAGCCCCGAAGCGGGGCGGGAGATCTTGGCAAAGCTCATCGCGATGCCGGAGAGGATCAGCCCTTCGGTAACAGCCGCTACGGCCTCGGGGTCGCGCTGCATCAGCCTGTCCGCCATGGACCAGCATTTGCTGACAGAGACCCGCATCAGATTGGCGATGTTCTCGCAGTAGTATTCACCCGTAACCAAGTGAGAAATGCGCCACTCACAGATGGATACATACTTGGCCAGCATATCGCCCAGGCCTGCCATCAGCATCTCAAGCGGAGCGTCCTTCATAATATCGGTGTCACACAAAAGGACATGGGGGCATTCTACATACAAGGATACCTTGATGTGGTTTTGAATCATGGAGGATGAGTTGGAGGCGTAGCCGTCCATGGAAGGGGCTGTGGCCACGACGGCCATCGGCCGCCTGACAGCATGGGCAAGCACCTTGCAGCAATCGTTGATCACGCCGCTGCCTACGGCAAGGATGCTGTCACACTCCGGGTCAAAGGCCATGGTCAGTGCGCCCACCGCATACTCGTCGGGCTCCATCTTCAGGGGCATCTCCTCATAAACAAACGAACGGTACTCGATGCCCGCGTCATCCAGCGCTTTTTGGACTTTGCCGCCCGCTGCCTGGTAAGTGTTGGGGTCATAGACGACAAAAGGACGGCCGGCAGACATGGCTTGCAGCGCTTCCGGCAGGTAGCGTACGGCGCCGGGCTCTGTCCTGACATACTTTAGGTCTGTCTCATGACTGCGTCCGCAGTCGCAGCTCTGTCCCCGGTAGTTGAGAAGCTCCTGAATGGTCATCGTCGAAAAATCGTTCATATCGGATCCGCACTCACTTTCAATCTTTAGGAAGGGTTATTGTTTATGGTTTAACATAAACAATTTATTATATTTATTCACAATATCATCGATCGGGTAATTCTCATCATTCCTTACATGAATTGTACACGGATGATCATATGAATGTCAATCTTTGTGTATGTGGTTGATAAATCTTCAAATACAGACATTAAAACGATCAAATTCAATCATAAATGAGCTTGCAAATCATCAAATTATCAATATAATATAGAGCGAGGTGAGCATATGCTGGTTGAAGATCGGTATAATCTAATCAAAGAAATGCTGGGTGAAGAGCGGACGGTCTCGGTTGGCGAAATGGCAAAAAAGCTGTACGTCAGCGAGGCGACGGTGCGCCGCGACCTGACAGCAATGGAAAAAACAGGGATGATCCGCCGTGTGCATGGCGGGGCCGTCCTGGTCCGGCAGAGCAACCGCGATGTGCCGCTGTACCTGCGGGAAAATGTCAATGCCCAGGCCAAGGATACCATAGCCAGAAAAGCAGCCGGGCTGATCCGTGAGAACGATGTGATTCTTATGGATGCCTCCTCTACGGCTTTTGCGCTGATCCCTTATCTAAGGCCGACTGATAATCTGATCGTGATTACCAACGGCATCAAGGCCGCGCTGGAGCTGGGGAAGATGCACATTAAAACGCTGTGCACCGGGGGAACGATGATCGACAACTCCTTCAGCCTGGTCGGCCATCACGCCGAAGAGATGATTGAGAGCATCAGCGCGGATCTCATGTTCTTTTCTTGCCTGGGGGTATCGGCCGCGGGCATGATCAATGATACATCGATTGAGGAGGCCAGGCTGCGTCAGACGATGTTCAAACACTCCAAACGCAGAGTGCTGCTATGTGATTCCTCAAAATTCGGCAAGGAATACTTTTATAATCTCTGCCACCTGTCGAACATTCATGATATGATCAGTGAAGTTCCCCTGCCTGAGGATTGGCAAAGGATGATGAAAAACAAAAGGCTGCGGCCTGAAAGCAATCGGAGCTTGCTTAAAAACGGGCATGACCCGAGCAAATAAAGGATCATCTTCAAAGGAGACGAGCTATGCCTCACTACACCATCGGCGTCGACTTCGGCACACTGTCCGCCCGGGCCTTGCTGACGGATGTCAGCACAGGCCGGGAGATCGCCTCGGGGGAATGCGATTATCCTCACGGCGTGATGGAGACCGCCTTGCCGGAAGGACAGAGGCTGCCGCAGGGCTGGGCTCTGCAGGATCCGGCGGACTATCTGTATACCTTGGAGCAAAGCATCAGGCAGGCGCTTGACGCGGCGCCCGGCTGCGCGCGGCAGGTTGTCGGTATCGGTTTGGACGCGACGGCCTGTACCTTGCTTCCGGTGACGGAAGACGGGACGCCGCTATGCTTTTTGCCTGCATACAGGCATCATCCACATGCCTGGGTCAAGCTGTGGAAACATGGCGGGACTCAAGGCTATGCCGACCGGATGACCGAGCTGGCCTTAAGCCGGGGTGAACACTGGCTTGAGCTTTACGGCGGGCGAGTGGATGCCCAATGGGCTCTGCCCAAGCTGTGGCAGGTGATCGAGGAGGCGCCCGAGATCTATGACGCGGCTGATTACTGGGTGGAGGCCGGGGACTGGCTGACCTGGCAGCTGTGCGGCAATCTGACCCGCAGCGCTTCCATGGCAGGCTACAAGGCGCTGCATAACAAAGGCATGGGCTATCCCCCAAACGATTATTTTGCTGCGCTTCATCCGAAGCTTGAAGGCATCATGCAAGGCAAGCTATCGGGCCCCGTGTTGCCCGTCGGGCAAAGGGCGGGTGATCTGCAGCCTGAAATGGCAGAAAAGCTGGGCCTGCCCCGCGGCATCGCGGTCGCGGTCAGCCTGATCGATGCTCACGCCGGCCTGGCGGGCTGCGGGGTGACCAGGCCCGGAGAAATGCTCTACATTGCGGGGACCTCTGGATGCCACCTGCTGCTGGGGGAGGAAGAGCGGGCCGTGCCGGGCATCTGCGGTGTGGTGGAGGACGGTATCGTACCGGGCTTTTTCGGCTATGAAGCAGGACAGCCCTGCGTCGGTGATGCCTATGCCTGGCTGGCGGAGCATCTGCTGCCCGAAGCATACGGGCAATCGGCGAGGGGGTCGGGCATCAGCCCGCTTGACCATCTGACATACCTGGCGGAAAAGCTTGCCCCGGGCGAATGCGGCCTGCTGGCGCTGGACTTCTGGCGGGGCAATCGCTCCATTCTGGCGGACAGCGACCTCAGCGGCCTGATCCTGGGCCTGACGCCTGCCAGCCGGGCAGAGGATATCTGGCGGGCGATGCTGGAGGCGACGGCCTTCGGTACCCGCGTGATCATCGATAACTTTACCCGGCACGGTGTCCGTGTGGATCGTTTGCTGGCCTCGGGCGGTATCAGCCACAAAAACAAACTGCTGATGCAGATATTGGCGGATGTGTGCAAGATGCCGGTGGAGCTGCCCGCCACAACGCAGAGCGGAGCAATGGGCTGCGCCATCCTGGCAGCCGCCGCCGCGGGCAAGGAGCTGGGGGGCTGGAGCAGCGCGAAAGAAGCCGCCCTGCATATGGCGCCCGCGATCAAAACAGTGTATCATCCTGATCCGGCCCATGGCGATGTCTATGACGCGCTGTATGAGGAATACAACCGGCTGTATGATCACTTTGGGCGCGGGGAGAACGACGTGATGAAGCGCTTAAGCGCTTTGAAACGCAATATCGGCAAAAAAGGAGCATGACATGACAGAACAGGAGATCAGACAGAAACTATCCGGGGTGAAGTGTTTTTTACTGGACATGGACGGGACCTTTTATCTGGGCAACAAGCTCATCGAGGGCTCGCTTGATTTTTTGGACGCGGTGGAAAGGTCGGGGCGCCGGGTGATGTTCCTGACCAATAACTCCTCGCGCTCGGTCAAATATTATGAAGAAAAGCTGCGGCGGATGGATGTCCGCGAGCCCTTTATCCGCGTGATGACCAGCGGACAGGCTGCCGGCCGCTACGCCTTGAAAGAATACCCCGGCCAGAAGGCCTTTTTACTGGGCAACAGCATTTTAAAGGGTGAACTGGAAGAGATGGGTCTGCTGATCGATAATAAAAACCCGGATTATGTGCTGATCGCCTACGATACGGAGCTGGATTATCAGAAGATGGATGATGTCTGCCGCTTTGTCAGGGCCGGCCTGCCCTATCTGGCCACGCATCCCGATTTCAACTGCCCGACGGAAGACGGCTATGCCCCTGACATCGGGGCCATCATGGCCTTCATCCATGCCAGCACCGGGCGGATGCCCGATGTGGTGATCGGCAAGCCCAATGCCTATATCGCCCGGGAGGCGATGCGCCAAAGCGGTATGCAGGCGGAAGAGCTGGCAATGGTGGGGGACAGGCTGTATACGGATGTGGAGACCGCGCTTCGCAGCGGCATGTGCGGCATCCTAGTGATGAGCGGTGAAACGGATGAAAAGATACTGGCTGAGTCAGATACAAAGCCGGATCTGGTGTTTGGCAGATTGTCGGATATGATACCGTACCTATAGGATAATGTGAGCAAGCGAAACGCGTCCTTTGGCCGCGCGAAAAGTAGCGAAATGGCTGCTGCGCAGCCGTAAAGTGACCAGAGGCTGTATGCCATGACTGGGAGGAGGGTTAGCCGTTTTTTACTTCGCTGCCGCTTATTGAGTTCCTGAAGTTGCCGATTTTTATAGATAGAATGAAAGCATGGTCCAGTACATCGGTCAAAGCGCTCTTAGGTAGATATCCGAGAGCATCAGCGATCTCAAATTGGCAGACAAGTTCCATCAGAGAACTATAGGCAACATTCAGAAAGTGACGTTTATCCTTGGCTGTCGTTCTTCCGTATCCTTCGACGATGTTGGATGGGATAGATATGACAGCCTTATTAATTTGCTGAACTAAAGCAAATTTTTCTTCCTGAGGAAACCTATTTGTCAGTTGATAGCATTTCAACACAAGGGCTTTGGACAATTGATATACTTCCAGTCGCTGAAATCCGAAACGAGACATATGAAGCTCTCCTTTGCGGCTTACCAGAAGCCATTTTGCAACTGTTTTGCGGCTGCGAAGCAGCCTTTTTGCTTATATTTACCTGCTTATTTCCTCGATCAAAGCCAGCACCGCTTCCGTTCCGTCCGCCGTCGGTTCGTTTTCCAGCGCTTTTATAAGCTTCGGCGCGTCCTGCGCCAGCTTTTCAAGCGCTTTGGTCAGGCTGTCGGCAGTCATATCCTCCTGCGGCAGTACCTGTGCCAACCCCCTGCTTTCATAACTTCGGGCATTGTGGATCTGGTCGCCGCGGCTGGCGGAGAGCGGGAGGGGGACAAGCAGCATAGGTTTTTTGAGGGCCGCGAACTCGCATAGGGCGTTGGCCCCCGCTCGGCTCAGCACCAGGTCGGCGCAGGCCAGGGCGTCGGGCAGTTCATCGCTTAAAAATTCAGCCTGAAAATAGCCGAGTGTGCCTTGCAAACTCTCGTCCAGGTTTCCCCGTCCGCAGAGATGAAAGATATCCATCCCGGGCAAGAGGCGCGGCAGAGCCTCGCGCAGGCTCTCGTTCAGACGCTGTGCGCCCTGGCTGCCGCCCATCATGAGCAGCACGGGCTTGCTTCCATCAAAACCGGCCAATTGAAGCCCTTTTTCACGGCTGCCGAGAAACAGCTCCGGCCGCAGGGGTGTGCCAGTCAGCACGCCCTTGGGGGCAAGGGCTTCCGCACATTCTGGAAAGGTGGTGGCGACCTTGCGGGCAAACCTCGCGCTGATACGGTTGGCGAGGCCGGGCGTCAGGTCGCTTTCATGGGCCAGCACCGGCACGCGGTGCACCCGGCAGCCGATCACGACGGGCACGGCTACAAAACCGCCCTTACTGAAGCAGACATCCGGCTTGAGTTTTCCGATCAGGCGGATGCTCTGGACGGCACCCCAAACCACCCGGAAGGGGTCGGTGAAGTTTTTCCAGTCAAAATAGCGGCGCAGCTTGCCGGACTGCACGGTATGAAAGGTGAGAGGCTGGTTTTGCATCAGCTGCTGCTCGATCCCGGCGCTGCCGATGTAGTGGATGTCGTATCCCGCTTCCTTCAGCTTCGGGATCAGCGCCAGGTGCGGGGTAACATGCCCCGCGGTGCCGCCGCCTGTCAGAATGATTCTTTTCATGGCGTTGGTATATCCTCATGCTCCGCCTGCAGCAGCAGCGCTTTGTTCATGTCCCAGCATAACTGATAGCTTTCGCCGGGTTTTCGAAGAGCAGATGGCAGGCCCGCCCGCTCCAATTCAAACAGACGGCCGTTTGGCAGCTCAAAACTCAGCCGATGGCCGCCCGGGGCGGGCTCTGCTTTGAGCAGGCGGGCTTTCAGAGGGGGAGAAAAAGCCTTGTCCCCTTCCTTGTTCCACTGAAGCCACTCGGGCCGCAGACAGAGGACCAGGTATTCACCCGGTGTATGCCACAGCACGCTGCGGCAAGGAATGCTGAGACCTTCCGATGAAAACAGCAGCTTGTCCCCTTTCATCGCGTCAACCTGCCCGGGCAGCAGAAGACAATCACCCGTCATGATGGCGGCCGTCAGGCTGACAGGCTGCTCATACACGTCCAGAAAAGCCCCCGATTGAATGATCCGCCCCTGCGCCATCAGGTAGACTTGGCTTGATTGGGGGCAATCATCCTTTACTGAGCCTGCGTACAGGATGCCCATGCCCGCCTCGGCTGCCTCTGTCAGAGCGTTAAAGACCGATGCGCGCAGCCTGGCGGGCAGATCATCCGCCCGTCGGTCGATCACCAGAAGTTCCGGTTCGAAGGCCAGTGCCCGGGCGATGGACAGGATCGTATCCCTGTGTTCGAAGGACAGAGAGACTTGGCCCAGCCCCATTTCTTCAAGAAGCGCTCCGTCACGCCCCGAAGCGAGGGCTGGCCTCGCTTTGCGGGAAACATAGTATAGTTTTTTTCGCCCGAGCCAGCTATTGGTGATCTTCCGGCCCTTAAAGAAAACATCGCCTTCGGCAGGAGATTCCCACCCGGCGATGGTTTTTACGGCGCGCGAGAGCTCACGCTCTTCCTCGCTCAGAAGACATACCAGCTGCCCCGGTCGGACATAAAAAGAAAGGCCCCGCAGCGATTTTCTGTCGCGCAGGCTGTGAACGGCCAGCAGCGGTATTTCCTGCAGCATCGCTCAGCTGTCTCCTTTCTCAAAGCCTCTGGTCTCGGCGACGATATACAGGGGCCTGCCCTTGACCTCATCATACACGCGGCCCAGGTAGCCCCCCGCGATGCCCAGGGAGGTCAGCAGGCTGCCGAAGCCGAACATGGCAAGGCAGGCCAGCCACCACAGCCCGGCATGCGTTCCGGTTAGCGCCAGGATGATGAGGACAAACAAGGTCAGCACCCCGGCCAGCAGCCAGAGAAGCCCAAGCCACAGCGGCAGCCGCAGCGGTTTATCCGAAAAGCTCATAATACCGTCGGCCGCAAGCCGCAGCATTTTCTTTAAAGGATAGTGGGTCTGACCGGCGAATCGCTTGTCGCGGTCATAGGGGAGAGGGACCTGCCTGAAGCCAACCCAGGCAAACATGCCGCGTAAAAATCTGGCATGTTCGGGCATCCCGCGTACGGCATCGGCTACCCGCTCGTCCACCAGCCGAAAATCGCCCGTGTCGCGGGGAATGGCATTGCCGGTCAAGTGTTGAATAAAGCGATAGTAGAGCTCTGCCGTTTTCAGCTTGAAAAAGCTTTCGCCCGCGCGGCTTTTGCGCTGGCCGTAGACTACCTGCGCTCCTTCGCGCCACAGGGCCGCCATCTGCGGGATAAGCTCAGGCGGATCCTGCAGATCCGCGTCGATGATCACGATAGCCTGTCCCGCTGCGTAGTCAAGCCCCGCCGAAACGGCGATCTGATGTCCCGCGTTTCTGGCGAAATGCAGCACGCGTATGGACTTATCGTTCTCTGCCAGCTTGTTGAGCAGGGCAGGGGTGGCATCCTTTGAGCCGTCGTTGACGAAAATCAGCTCATAGGGTTCGGCCATGGAGAGCATCACTTCGTTCAGACGCCTGTAGCTTTCCATGATCACCTCTTCCTCGTTATAACAAGGGATGACGATAGAAAAAACAGGTTTCATATCCTTACCTCATTAATAAGTCTCAGAGCATTTTGATGAGCATATTTTTCTGCTCATCCATTTCCAGCGCCAGGGCCTTTTCCTTTTCAAGAGCCTTGAGTACATCGCTGAAGCGCTTGAAGCCGATGCCCTTTTCTGTGAAATCGGGGTACAGGCTTTGCACATCAGCCTTGAGGATGCTGGGATTGATACGCTCAAAACCGTCTGATTTGTAGTGATCCAGCTGCTCCTTGAACGCCTTGACCCAATTGTCTTTTGTGAGCGAGTTGGCAGATTTTTCGTTGTCGGATACATCGCTTTCCAGCGAGACCATGACATTATAATTGTCATTGCGTACTTTGATGAGGCCGTATTTGGCGGAGAGCTTGGTCAGCAGCTTTCCGAAGGACACGCATCCGTAGGACTTTTCGTTGAAGTCGGGGCGCAGGCGCAGCAGGATGCCTTTGAGCTCGCTTGCGAACATCTCATCCTCATCCGCCTGTTCATCCAGGATACTTTCGATCTGCTTCAGCAGGGCCCAGTCATCGCCCTGCGCGTCGTCAGCGGCCTTCTTGCGCTTGGGCTCGGGTTTGCGGCGCACGGCGACGGACTCCAGAAACTGAAACTCATTGCAAGCATTGATAAAGATGCTGCTTGCCACCTCGCTGCGTGAGATGCCGAGCACAAACTTGCCCATGCTTTTGAGCTTGCCCACCAGGGGCACATAGTCGCTGTCGCCGGAGACGATGCAGAAGCTGTCGATCTGAGGGTTGGAATAAGCGATCTCCAGCGCGTCCAGCACCAGCAGGATGTCGGCGTTGTTTTTTTGCGCCACGCCAAAGCGCAATGAGGGCACCACGGTAAAGGTATTGGACAGCAGCAGTTCCTTGAGGGAGCTGAATCGGTCGGTATATCCGTAGACCTTGCCCATCAAGATATCACCCCTGATCTTGACCTTTTCCAGGATATTGTTCAGTGTCTCCACCTTGGCGCCGGTGTTTTCCAAGTCAATAAAAATAGCGAATTTTGATGTGCTCAAAGTACCTGTGCGCACGGACAGATGCCCATGCTTCCTTCTATTAAAATTGCGCTGCATGCGCGTTTATACTATACCATAAATAAATGGCGATTCCAAATGTAAATAAAGCGCTGCTCAATTGACAAGTACATAATTCTGTAATAGAATTTTAATGAATTGACCCTTGATTATGAACTTAAGGAGGCATTGACGATGACAAATGCCAAGAGGATAACCAATTACCGGAGGACAGCCGCCTTTTTGCTGGCACTGCTTCTTGGCCTCGGCCCGCTGAGCGGCCTGGCCCTCACGCCGGAGGAACCGCTGAGCATCCTGCTCACCTGGCAGTCGGAGGGCGGGGTGTCGATGCAGACGGAGGCCACTGCGCTGTATCATCCCGCTTTCCCCAACAGCTACTGGCTATACGCGGACGCGTCCGCCGTGGCCGCTGACGCGGCGCTGTGGATCATGGACAACTTCAATCAGTATCCCGGAGGATTTTCGATCCCCGATGGGCAGCCGCTGTCCGCTCTGGCGCTGAAAGACGCGGGGCTTATCCCGTCCTGGGAGAGCGTCATTGAGATAGAAGCCAGAGACGGACAGGGGCATGTCATCACGACCTACACCCTCTTTATCTCCCTGCAGACGCCGGAGCCGGTAGAAGAACCTATTATTGAAGAAACACCCGCTCCGCAGATCGATGTGACCGTAACGGTCAATTATCTGGGGGTTGACCGGGCACCGGTCGCATCCCCGACATCTCAAACCTTGACACAGGCCGGAAGCCATACCATCTATCCCGAGCCCTACGATCTGCCCGCAGGCTATTCGCTTGCTGAGGGCGAGCCCACACAACATCAGGTCACTGTATTTGAAGACGGCACGGCTGATCGCTACAGCCTTGACTTTATTTACGAACAGCCCAAGGCTCCGATCGATGTTTGGGTGACAGTCAGGTACGTAGACGAAGCCGGCAACTCTGTCGCCAGCGACACCTCGAAGCAGTTTACCCAGGAAGGCAGCTTTGCCCTCACGCCCGAAGCCTATGACTTGGAGGAAGGCTATGTGTTGGCAGACAATGAGCCTCATGAGAAGTGGGTGTATGTCGATGAAAACGGCACGGTCGACCAGAGCGTCATCAGCTTTACCTACGTAAAGCCCAAGGCTCCGATCGATGTTTGGGTGACAGTCAGGTACGTGGACGAAGCCGGTAACTCTGTCGCCAGCGACACCTCGAAGCAGTTTACCCGGGAAGGCAGCTTTGCCCTCACGCCCGAAGCCTATGACTTGGAGGAAGGCTATGTGTTGGCAGACAATGAGCCTCATGAGAAGTGGGTGTATGTCGATGAAAACGGCGCGGTCGACCAGAGCGTCGTCAGCTTTACTTACGTAAAGCCCAAGGCCCCGATCGATGTCCGGGTGACAGTCAGGTATCTGCGGGCGGATGATCATCAGCCCGTGGCAAGCCAGACGGAAAAGCAATTTACCCAGGCGGGTACCTTTTCCATTATGCCCGAACCCCGTGACCTTCAGGCCGGATACACCCTGGCCGAGGGTGAACCTACCGAGTACTTTGTCACGGTGGATGAAGACGGCGGGATTGACCGGGACAGCTTTGACTTCTTCTATCAGCCTGTGATTGATGTGACCGTCTCCGTCAAATACCTCAATCTTGACGGGCAGCCTGTGGCAAGCCAGACGGAAAGGCATTTCAGCGAGGCGGGCAACTTCATGATCTATCCTGAGCCCTTTGATCTGCTGGAAGGCTATGAGCAGGCGGAAGGCCAGGCGTCGGAACAATCCGTTCAGATCACGCAGGCCGGGGCAGTTCCGGCAGAAGTGGTGTTTTACTACGAATTGCCCGGGCCTATCGTTGCCCCCTCGGTGAATATCACCGTCAGCTTTGTCAACAGCGAGACCGCTGAACTGATCCGTGAATTCACCACCGAAGTGCACGACGGAACCAATGCCGTTGAAGCCGAGCAAATCGAGGGCTATCGCCTGATCGGTGAAGATACCCAGTATGTCACGGTCACTGTTGACGGAGCGGATCCGCAGCGCCTGGTTTTCTATTATGAAGAGCTGAAGGACGAACCTCAGGTGACCACACCCCCCGTACCCAAAGCAGAGTTCATCGATGTTTTATATACAGACCAGTACGGCAATGTGTTTTATACCGAACAGGTCAAATGTGTCCAAGGTGAGCCGACGATCATTCCGGTTGATCTGAGCCGGGCAGAGGGCTATGTGCTCAATGATGAAAGCGAGAAAACAGCCACCATCGACGACGAGGGCATGCTCAGCCCCGAGCGCATCGTGTTTTTGTTCACCCTGCAGACGAAGGTGACCCTCAACTATCAGACAGAAGACGGCACGCAGGTTGCCTCGCCCGAGGTCAAGCCCCTGACGCAGGCGGGTGTCTACAGCTTTACCGCCCCCCTTGACATCAACCCGGCCTATGAGCCCGAGAGCCTTGAAGCGCAGACAGTTGAGGTAAGGCCGGACGGAACGGTCAGCGCGGACCGGATCGTTTTCCTGTACCGGGAAAGCGGGCAAGGTGAGCAGGGCGAGAACGGGCAGGAGACCACGCCCCCTCAGCCCGAACAGGTGGCGTATGAAAGCAGCCCGCTGACAGGTGTTTATATCCGTTCACAAAAAGACGGCAACAATGTACGTTCTACCCCCACTGTGTCCAAAGCGGGGGATACCTCCAACGTCCTCGGTCAGGCGATGAAAAAGGATGTCTATGAGCCCTCCGCGCTGGCCATCAATGACGCGAAAGAAGAATGGTATGAGATCAGCTTTGAGGGCGAACGGGCCTTCATCAAAAAGTCTGTCACCGAGGAGCTGAGCAGCAAAGAAATAGCGGAGCATATGGGTTGGACAGAACCTCCCGTGACGGAGCAGCCCGAACCCACGGCTACCCCTTCTATGGAGGGGATGCCGCTGAACCTGTGGGGCGAGACCAATGTCGGTGCCGTCAACTTCCGCAGCTCACCCAACTCCAAATCATTAGGCAATGTGATCGGCGAGAAACTGAAGAAGGGCACCAAGGTATGGATCTATGCCCAGGAGGTCAATGAGGCCGATCAGCTCTGGTATGAAGTAATGATTGAGGGAACGGAGGGCTATCTGCTGGCGAGTGTCGTCGATGTATATTCACAGCAGCAGAGTGATGACTATAATGCTTCCCTGCCCTCTGCGGCGCCCGCGAAGGCGACGCCGACTCCGACACCCGCGCCTGCGACCGATACCCCCTCGCCCGATCCGACGGACGAACCTACCCCGGAGCCTTCGGCCAACCCGTCTGAGCAGGCTACGGAGGTACCCGCGCCCTATGTCGGCTATCTGCTCACCACCCAGCAGGTCGCACTGCGCACCGGGGCCAACACACAGGATGAGAGCATTCTGGCGACCCTGCCCGGTGAAACGCTGTTAAAGGCCATCGCCCAGACCTATGTAAACGGTGTCGCCTGGCATCATGTGGATGTATACAACAGCGGCCAGGAAAACGGCAGACAGTCCGGCTTTGTTCCGGACAGCGCGGTGGCACGCATCAGCCAGACCGATGCCCTGCAGTACATGAAAACTGCGACCCCTTCGCCTGCCCCCGTGATCACCCCCACGCCGCCGCAGATCACCGGCTACGCCAGGACCCTCGGTGACAACGTCCTGCTTCGTGAATACGCGGATACCAATGCCAAGATCAGCCGGATCCTGTCTGTGGATACCACGGTGATGGTATACAGTCAGGAATACGTGATGGGCACTGCCTGGCATATGGTCAGCTACAGCGGCCTGTACGGCTTTATCCGCGCCGATCAGCTGCGCATGCTCAGCGCCCAGGAAACGGAAGCCTATCTGCGCAGCCTCAACAAGACGGAACCCCCGATCCAGGCCACGCCCGAGCCCCTTACACCGGGTTCGCTGAGCAGCTACGGCTTTATCAACACAGACAAGGTCCGCATGCGCAAAGAGGCCTCGACGAGCTCAGCTTCCCTGAAGCTGATGGACAAAAACGCATTTGCCCTGGTACTCGGCAGCGTCAAGGGCTCGGATGGCGCGGACTGGTACCGCATCAATCAAAACGGAACCGATGGCTATGTGATGGGACGCTATCTGACGGTGCTGAAGCTGGGCGAGCTGCAGCAGTTCCTGCAGAGCAATGACTTCCAAAGCGGCAATACAGGCGGTTCTTCCGGCGGTACCAACATCACGCCGGTGGAAGATCATAATAAAAATGTCTGGCAAAACCCCAACATTCAGACATCTTATGAGCCATTCAACCCCATCGCGACGGCGACGCCTCCGGTGGAGGCGATCATGTCGCCCGTACCGGTTCCTACCGAGGGCGGTGAGTTTGTGGTCGCCGAATCGGCCACCATCGATCCTTTGGCAACCTTTGAGCCCATGGGGACTGAGGTGCCCGTGAAGAAGAGCTCGGGCGGCGCCGGCGGGTGGATCGCAGTCGGCATTGTCGGCGTTCTTGCCGGCGGAGGCTTCTACGGATGGCGTTTGTACCGTGAAAACCAGCGCAAGGCTGCTCAGCGGGCAGCGCAGCGCAGGCAGCAGGCAGCCCGTCAACAGCAGGGCAGCCCGACTGCGACAAGCCCGGCGCGGCCCGGCCAGCCCCCTCAGCAGAGACCCGCGGGTATGCAGCAGAGACCGGGTCAGCCCGGCCAGACAGCTTCGCCTTACGCACCTCCCGGCAGCGGCCAGGCGCAGGGGACGACAGCCTACCGGCCCATGCCTCCGCAGCAGCCCGGACAGGCGCCCCCGGCTCAAGGAACAACGGCCTACCGGCCCATAACCCCGCAGCAGCCCGGCCAGGTGCCCCCGGCTCAAGGAACAACGGCCTACCGGCCCATGCCTCCGCAGCAGCCCGGCCAGGCGCCCCCGGCTCAAGGAACAACAACCTATCGGCCCATGACCCCGCAGCAGCCCGGACAGATGCCTCCGGCTCAAGGGACAACAGCCTATCGGCCCATGACCCCGCAGCAGCCCGGACAGGCACCTCCCGCCGAGGGCACGGCAGCCGGCCAAAGCTCACAGGGCAGCGGCGGCGCACAGCCAGGGCAGGATTCCCGGGTGACGCGTCCTTCGGCTGACAGCGCGCAGACTCCCAAGGAAGGAATGCGCCGGCGCAGAACAGACAGGCACACAGGCGAAGACAAAGCCTGAAAGAACACATGATGTGGAGGCCCTTGCTCCGGCAGGGGCCTCTTCATACAGAAAAGATGTCCGATGCCCGCGTATTGTTTGACGCGCGGGGAGGCTGGCCGTATAATGATAAAGCAGTTTTTTGCTGCCTGGAGGACGGATGGAAAGCTTTAACCGAAGCAAGCAGCACAAGGGCAGGTTGGTTGCCGTGATCGCCGCGATTTTGATCGCGGCTGTTGCGATTGCCTATCTGGCCGGCGTGTTTGGCGGAGGTACGCGCAGGCTGTCGGCCAAGCGCCTGCGGCCCGTGGTGACGCAAAGCGTGACGCCCATGGGTGACAGGCTGCTGTTTTATGACGGAACCACCTTGTTTTGTCTAAGTTCAAACGGTACGGAGCTGTGGAAATATGTCCTCGGCCCCGGTGCCGGCTTTCATGTATCCGACCGGCTGGTGGTTGCCTGGGCCGGGGGCAGCCTGCACATTCTGGACCGGAACGGGCGCATCACCTTCAATGACCGGCTGGCCGATACCATCCAGTTTGCGCGGGCCGGACAAAAGTATGTGGCGGCCGTGACCGGTGATACCTTAAGCCCCACGCTGCTTGTCAAGGACGCCAACGGCCTGGCTGTAGACAGCGAGACCGTCGCCTATGAGAGCAAGGCGCTGCTTGATGTCGGATTTTTTGAAAACGGCGACTACCTGTGGACAACGGCGCTTGATGTGCTGGGGGTGGCCCCGCTGACGGTCATGAACATCTATCGGGTGGGCGCGATGAATACCGGCGAGGTGGACCTGGGGCAGGAGATCACCTATGCCGTGGTCTATTCCGGCAAGAAGCTGTCCGTCATCAACACCCGGGACATCAAGGTCTACGACAACCGCGGGACCCTAGATCCTTTTGAAAAGCGGCTGGTCTACGGCTGGCGGCTGATCGACAGCCTCAGCGGCAGCGGCGACGCCGTCATGCTGTTTGCTCCCGTGCATCAAACGGGGCAGACTCAGAGCATCACCGAGCTGCGCGTGCTGTCGGGCGGCGGCAGCAAGGCCAGGGACAGCCGCTACACCCTGCCCGATGCCTGTGTGGGCGCCGGCATATGGAACAATACGGTCTTTGCCTTTTCAGGCGATGTGCTCTATCGCGCGGACCTGTCGGGTCAGCGTTTTTCAGCACTGCAGTCAACCATCCCCGATACCATCACCGGCTATATCGGCCTTTTGTCAAACGGCACGGCGCTGGTGAGCTGCGGGGATGACGTATGGGCAGTCACTCTCCCATAAGTACAGGAGGAATCGCGTGAACATCGTGGATATCATTATTCTGGCCGTCGTCGGGATCAGCGTGATCTATGGCTTTTATCACGGCTTCATCCATACCGTGGCAAGCCTGGCCGCGGCGCTTCTGGCTGTTGCGTCTGCCTTCAGCTTCGGCCCGCGGTTGGCCGAAATATTCATCACCAACCCTGCCGTCACCAACTTTTTGTCAACATATACCGATTCGGTGGTGCGCGTGGGCGACTTTGACTTGGCTTCGCTGCCCGTGGTCAATATCGGCCAGAGCACCATCGAGACCATTCTGCGTTCCGTCAGCCTGCCCCAGCCCCTGGCCGGGGTTCTCGAGCAAAACTTTCTCAACCAGTCCTTCGGCACGGGGCAGACCACGGTGAACATGTATGTGTCCAACACCATCATCCAGGCCTCCGTTCAGGTGATCAGCTATCTGCTGGTCTTTGCCGCAGCCTATATCGCCCTCAGCTTTATCATCAGCCTGATCAAGCATGTGGCAGACTTTCCCATTCTCAAGCAGCTTGACTGGCTGGCCGGCGGCCTGTTCGGTGTTTTGCGCGGCGGCGTGCTGATCTACCTGCTGCTGCTGCTGGTACCGCTGGTGTCCACCATCCTGCCTGCTGACGGAGTCAGCAAGCTGATTGCGGACAGCAGCCTGGCACACCTGTTTTCAAGCGACGGATTTTTTATCCGTGTGATTTCTCAATAAAACACGGGAGCATGCATTGAAACCAAGAGATATGATCGTTATCCTGTCGGCAGCCGGCCTGGCCCTGGCCCTGCTGATACTGAGCCGTTCAGGCATTTTGTCGCCCAAGATTCCTAAAAAAAACCAAACAGCGCCCGATATCACGGTCGTCATGCATAAGGAACAGGGCGGAGCCGAAGAAGAGGAGATCGCCCTGTGGCGGGAGGATTCCGGGCGATTGCCCGGCAGCGCCTATCTGCTTGTTTCCGTCAACAACCGCATGTATGAGCCGATCCCGCTTCACGAGGATTTTTATCTGGATATCTTCAGGGAAGGCGGCTATCACAACGAAGTGGTCAGCCGTTCGGGCGCTGTCAGCATGAGTTTTTCCACCTGTGACAACCAGCTATGCGTCCATCAGGGGGAGGTATCGCTTGACAACCGTGACCTGCGCGCCCTGTTCAATCAGATCGTCTGCCTGCCCAATGAGGTCCTTCTCGAAGTACTCGATGAAAGAGAAGTGATGGTATTGTACGGCGAACAGCCCCTGGAAGAAGCGGCCCGGCCTTATCTGATGATTGCCTTGCTCTCGCTGGGCTGTCTGGCGGCTTTGTTCATTGTCCGCGCGGCGGTTCGTTTTCCGCTTGTAAAAAGGAGGCTCCCTTGAATAAACAGACCGGCCGTCTGGCCATGTCCGCGATGTTCGTGGCGGTGATGATGGTGCTCAGCTATATTGAATCCCTGATCCCGGTCGGAGGCGTGCCGGGGGTGAAGATCGGCCTGGCCAATTCCGTGCTGCTGCTTTCCCTGTACTGGCTGGGCATCGTGATTTCCATCCAGCTGATGATCGTTAAAGTGTTTTTGTCCGCGCTGATGTTCGGCGGGTTCATGGCCCTGCCATACAGCCTGGCGGGAGGTGTGCTGAGCCTGATCGTCATGATCCTTTTGATTTTTGTTGCCAAGGGTATCAGCCCCGTCGGCGCGGGCATCGCGGGCGCCGTGGCGCACAACGTGGCGCAGGTGAGCGTGGCGATGCTGATCCTGCAGACCAGCCAGCTCGTGTATTACATGGCCATTCTGGTTGCGGTGGCCGTCTTCACGGGGGGCTTGACCGGTACGGTGGCCAGGCTTTTGATGCACTATCTGCCCAAAGAGAGAAAAGCTTTATTTGACAGGGTTTAAAGGCCCCGGATTTTTGCGTTTTGACGCTACATATGGTAGAATGCGTCTGTCTTATTACTAAATGAGGTGACGATGATGGCTTTGGATGTTTTGCAAAGCATTCTGGATGCAGAAAAATCGGCAGAGGAAGTCCTGGCGGCTGCGGATCAAAGCGCCGCCGAGCTGGTAAAAGCCGCTGAAAACGCCGCGCGTGAGCGGGAGCGGGATGCGTCTGCCCGAAGCCGCGAACTGTACAAAAAGCTGCTGGCGGATGCCCGCGAGGGCGCGGAGGCAGAGCTTGAAACGCAGTCAGCCTCACGCCGTGACGCCATTGATGAACAGATCAAAGGAGCCGCCGTGCGCCTGCCGCAGGCAGCCCGCGAGATCATACAAGAGGTCCTCCATGGCAATCGTTGAGATGCGCCGCGTCAGCGTACTACTGATGCGGCGAGATGAAAAAGCATTTTTGCGCCTGGCCCAAGGGCTGGGCTGCGTGCATATTTTGCCTGCCCTGCAGCCTGAAGAGCCGCAGGCACAGCCATCTTCACAGGCGGATGGCAGCCGGCAGGCGCAGCTGACACGTATCAGCTGGGCCATATCCAAGCTTTCCCGCTATGACGCGGAAAAACGCTCGATGCTGACCCCGCTGCCGCTGGTAACACGCGGCGATCTGGAGAGGGAAGAGCATCCCGAAGCCATGGCCGCCGTCAGTGAGGCCGAAAGGCTGGAGCGTCTCAGCGGCGAGCTGCGCGGAAAAGAAACGCGCCTGAAGCTGCTGGCAGCTCAGCTGGAGCCCTGGCTGACGCTTGATATCCCAACGGAGCGGCTGACGGCCACCCGCAGCGCCAGGGTATATACGGGCTCGCTGAAAACGCCTGAGTTAAACCGGCTGCAGGCTGACTGGGCCGGCAAGCCGGTGCTGATCCGCCATCTTTCTTCCCAGCGCGATCTGCAGTACATCACGGCATGGGCGCATGTGAGCATAGCGGATGAGTTTCAGGCCGATCTTCGCGCCGCGGACTTTCAGGCCTCAGGCTTTGGCGACAGCACAGGCACGCCTATGCAGCAAAGAGAAGCCCTGCTCGCCGATATGGAACAGGCCGCGCGGGATCTTTCTGCAGTTGAAGAGCAGCTGCAGGTCCTGGGAGCGGCTCTGCCCGGGCTGCGGCTGAGCTATGAGGCCCTCAGCGCGGATGCCGCCAGGGAAAGCGCGCACAGGCTGATGGCGCACACGCGTTCAACAAGCCTTTTGGAGGGCTGGATCCCCGCCTCGCTTGGCGAAGCCTTTGAAAAAGAGATCAAATCTGCTTTCCCCGCCGCTCAGCTGAGCTTCCGAAAGGCAAAGGAGGGGGAGGAAGTCCCGGTGATGCTGGGCAATGCGCCGTTGGTCGCCCCCTATGAGAGCATCGTGGCAGGCTTTGCCCTGCCTGATCCCGCAGGGGTCGATCCCACGGCTTTGATGATGCCTTTCTTCGCGTGCTTTTTCGGCATGATGGTCTCGGACGCGGGCTATGGCCTGGCCATGGCCATCGTGATCCCGATTTTGATGAAGATCATGCAGCCCGGCGTCGGGCTGCGCAAGCTGATGCTGGTGTTGTTCGGCGGCGGCCTGGCTACCGTGTTCTGGGGCGCCCTGTACAATACCTGGTTTGGCTTTGCGGCCATCCCCGCTTTGGGCGCGTTTGACGCGGTCAACAACTCGCTGCCCGTGATGGCAGTATGCATCGGCCTGGGCGCCCTGCATCTGTTCGCGGGGCTTGGCATGGGGGCCTATGTCAACATCCGGGATAAAAAGCCGCTGGACGCCGTATTTGACCAGCTCAGCTGGGCCATGCTGATCATCGGCCTGGGCCTCCTTGTGCTGCCGCAGACGGCCGTGTTCGGTCAGTGGATGGCCATTGCCGGGGCCCTGATCATCATTCTGACTGCCGGGCGAGATAAATCAAACAACCCCATCAAGCGGGTGATCTCGGGCCTGGGCGCCTTATATGGCGTGACCGGCTGGATATCGGATCTTCTCAGCTACATGCGCCTGTTCGGCATGGGGCTGGCGACGGGCGTGATCGGCATGGTGATCAACCAGCTGGTCGGCATGATGACCTCAGGCGGGGGAATCCTCAGCCTGGCGCTGGGCGCCGTTGTCTTTATAGGCGCGCATCTGTTCAACGCGGCGATCAACATCCTGGGGGCTTATGTTCATGCCTGCCGCCTGCAGTACATCGAGTTCTTCGGCAAATTCTACCAGGAGGGCGGCAAGCCCTTCGCGCCCCTCAGATTTTCTCCAAGGCACGTTCGCGTCAGGGACGCTTCGTAAGCGGGCATCCTCACGGATGCCCGAATATCCAACAATCGTACGGAGGTAAACACTCTATGGACTTCACCACACTCTCTCTGGGACAGGTCTTCACCTTCATCGCGGCGGCGATCTCCGTCATTCTCGCGGGCTATGGTTCCGCCAAGGGCGTCGGCCTGGCCGGCCAGACATCCGCCGGGGTATCCAGTGAAAACCCGGAAGTCAACTCCAAACTCATGGTGCTGCAGATCCTGCCCGGCACGCAGGGCATTTACGGCTTTTTGATTGCTGTGATCATGCTGGTCAACACGGGCGCTCTGGGCGGAAACATGGCTGATATCAGCATAGCCAACGGCCTGCTCTATATCGGCGCCGTGCTGCCTGTCGCTTTTGTGGGCATGCTGTCCGCCATTCACCAGGGCAAAGTGGCCGCTGCCGGCATGATGATGGTGGGCCAGCACCCCGATATGTCGGGTAAGGCGATCACCATGACCGTTATGGTCGAAACCTACGCGGTTCTGGCGCTGCTGGCATCCTTTTTGATGGTCAACGCCATCAAGCTGTAAGGTGACGGCGATGGATACGCAGCCCATCCTCGACAAGATCCGGGAGGAGGCGGGGCAGGCAGCTGAACAGGCCCTTGCAGCGGCCGGTGAGCGCGCCCGGCTCATCGAAGAGGAATCCCTCAGCCATGCCGAGGCTTTGCTTGAGCGTGCCCGGGAAGACGCGAAGACAGAGGCGGTCCAGGCACTGTACCGTTCGCGCAGGCTTCGTGAGCTGGAGGACCGCAAATACGCCCTGGCCGCCCGCAGGCAGCTGATCGATCAAGCCTTTGACGAGGCGCGCCGTCAGCTGCAAAGCCTGCCGGAGGCAGACATGGAGCGACTGATGATCGGCCTGATCCGGGAGCAGGCTTCCGGACAGGAGAGTATACAGGCAGGTGACATCAACGATGCCTTTTATACACCTGCCTTCATCGACAAGGCCAATCAAATGCTGGCCGAAGATGGAAAACCCGGGCTTCTCAAAGACGCGGGCGGCAGGATACCCGGCAGCTGCGGCCTGGTGCTGTCTGACGGCTTCAGCCTCAGCTACTGCACCGTGGATGCCCTGATGGAAGCAGGACGCGAGGGGCTGGAACAGCGTGTCGCTGCCCTGCTGTTTGAACAGAAAGTATCGTAAAGGAGGCGCTCATGCCGCAACCGAGCATAGCATACGCCCTTGGCTGTGTGCGTGCCCCGTCAAAAAGGCCCTTGGGCCGGGCAGAGCTGGACAGACTGGTGTCTGCCGCAAGCTATGAAGAGGCGCGCAGGCAGCTCAGTGATATGGGCTATGGCACGGAGCCGGACGAAGACCTTGTCCGGCTGAGTGTCGACGCGCTTGAAAGCGCCTGTGCCTTCCTCAAGCGCATCACGCCCGATCCCGCGCTGACGGACGCCTTTCTGCTGCGCTTTGACGCGCAGAACCTGAAGATCCTTCTGAAGGCGCGCATACTGGATGAAACACCGGAGGCTCTGTCGGGCTGCGGGACCATTGATCCGGAGGTGCTTCGCCACGCGGTTGCTGAGCGTAAGTATAAGCGACTGCCGGGCTCCCTCAGGGAGGCCATGGAGGCGCTCGAAAAGAGCACGGCCCTGAATGTTGACCCCATGCAGGTCGATACGGTAATCGACCGTGCGGCTTATTTGGTGATGCTGGAGCGCGTCAGGCAGTCAAAAAGCGAGACAGCGCGCAGATATTTCAGTGACAAGGCAGATCTGCAAAACGCTGTAACGGCGCTCAGGCTCCGTTCCCTGCGGGGCGTCAGCCTGCCGCCAAAAGAGCTATTTCTGCCCGGGGGCAGGATCAAGAAATGGCCCCTTGAAGCAGAGCTCACCGAAAAGCTGCCGAGGCTGTTTTCAGCCTGGCCCACCGGGGTGCGCGACGCGGTGGCGCGCGCTGTCCTTGATGCCTCCCATATACCCGCCCTTGAAAAGGCGGCAGAAGATCATTTGCTGGCGATGTGGCGGCCTTATCGCTATGAGCCCTTCGCGATCGAGGCGCTGATCGGCTGGCTGCTGGCGCATGAACGCGCCGCACAGGCCGTGCGGCTGATCATGGCTGCCAAGCTCAACGGCTTCAGCGAGGAAGACCTCAGGGAAAGGCTGCGTGAAGCGTATGGACAATAAGCTGCGCATGGGTGCTGTGGGGGAAGAGGATGTCATCCTGGCCTTCCGTGCCGTCGGTGCGGTCACTGCTGCCGCCGCCACCCCGGTGGAGGTACAGGCAGCCATCCACCGCCTGCATAAGCAGGGCATCCCGCTGATTTTTATCACCGAGTCCGCGGCGCGCATGGTTCCCGAGACGATGGAACGCTATGAACAGCTGCCCGAGCTTGCCTTGATCCCCATTCCCGGCGTGCACGGTACGGACGGGTTCGGCATGCAGCGTGTGCGTGAGCGGGTCATCAAAGCCATCGGGGCGGATATTTTAAGTAATAAGGGAAACGAGGAACAGTAGCATGGCCCAGGGAAAGATCATCAAAGTTGCCGGCTCGCTGATCGTAGCGGAAGGCATGGCCTCCGCCCGCATGTTTGACGTGGTTCGCGTCAGCAAGAGCGGACTGATCGGCGAGATATTGGAGATGCGGGGAGACCGTGCCTCCATTCAGGTTTATGAAGAAACGAGCGGCCTTGGGCCGGGCGAGCCGGTTGAGTCAACGGGCGCGCCCCTCTCGCTGGAGCTGGGACCGGGGCTGATTGAAAGCATATTTGACGGCATTCAGCGGCCGCTGAATGTGATCCGTGAAAAAGCGGGCGACCGCATCACCAGGGGCGTCAGCGCGCCCAGCCTGAACCGCGACAGAATGTGGGATTTTGTTCCCCGCGCGGCTTTGGGCGACAGCGTGGAAGCAGGCGACATCATCGGCGTTGTTCAGGAGACCCCGGTGGTCGAGCACCGCATCATGGTGCCCTGGGGGATCAGCGGCAAGGTCAAGTCGATCAGGCCGGGCGAAGCGAAGGTCGAGGATATCGTCTGTGAGCTGGAGGCGGAGGACGGCAGCATCCATCAGCTGTCCATGCTGCAGCGCTGGCCCGTCCGTCAAGGCAGGCCCTATAGCGAAAAGCTGTCCCCTCAGGCGCCTATGGTCACGGGCCAGCGGGTCATTGATACATTTTTCCCCATCGCTTCGGGCGGTGTGGCGGCCATTCCAGGCCCCTTCGGCTCGGGGAAGACCGTCGTTCAGCACCAGCTGGCCAAGTGGGCCGACGCGGACATCATCGTCTATGTCGGCTGCGGCGAGCGGGGCAACGAGATGACCGACGTGCTGGAGGAGTTTCCGCATCTGCACGACCCGCGCACCGGCGAAACGCTGATGAAGCGGACCGTACTGATCGCCAACACCTCGGATATGCCTGTGGCGGCCCGCGAGGCCTCCATTTACACCGGCATCACCATCGCCGAATATTTCCGCGACATGGGTTATACCGTGGCCATCATGGCCGACTCCACCAGCCGCTGGGCGGAAGCGCTGCGCGAGATGAGCGGGCGGCTTGAAGAAATGCCCGGCGAGGAGGGCTACCCCGCCTATCTGTCCAGCCGCATCGCCGAGTTTTATGAGCGGGCCGGTCTGGTCGCCTGCCTTGGCAAGGACGGCCGCCGCGGCGCCATCTCCGCCATCGGGGCGGTGTCGCCTCCCGGCGGTGATATATCCGAGCCTGTTTCACAGGCCACGCTGCGCATCGTCAAGGTCTTCTGGGGCCTCAGCGCCCAGCTGGCCTATCGGCGCCATTTCCCGGCGATCGACTGGCTTTCCTCCTATTCGCTCTACGGCGATGATCTGTCAGGCTGGTTTGCTGACAATGTATCGCCCGAGTGGAACGAGCTGCGGGCAAAGGCCATGCTGGTCCTGCAGGAAGAAAAGGAACTGGACGAGATCGTGCGCCTGATCGGTGCCGACGCGCTCAGCTGGAAGGACAGGCTGACCATGGAAGTGGCCCGTTCCATCCGCGAGGACTACCTGCACCAGAACGCCTTTGACAACGTGGACACCTATAGCTCGCTGACAAAACAGCTCAGCATGCTGCGGCTGATCCTGGAATACGGCAGGCTGGGGCAGCAGGCCCTTGACGCCGGAGCGACCCTCAGCGAGGTGCTGAACCTGCCCGTGCGCGAAGGGATCGGCCGCGCCAAGTACATCCCGGAGGATGAGCTGAGCAAATTTGAAGGCGTGCAGACGGAATTGTCCGATCAAGCTGCGGCGCTGATCAATCGGGGAGGGAAGGCGGATGCTTAAAGAATACCGCACCATAAAAGAAGTTGTCGGCCCTTTGATGCTGGTAGACCAGGTCTCGGGCGTTACCTATAATGAGCTGGTTGAAATCAGGGAAAAAGACGGGCAGGTCAGGCGCGGCCGCGTGCTCGAAGTCAGCGGCGATACCGCTTTGGTACAGCTGTTTGAAAGCAGCCGCGGTCTGCAGATGGATACGAGCACGGCAAGGTTCCTGGGCCGCAGCACCGAGCTGTCGGTCTCCATGGACATGCTGGGCCGCGTATTTGACGGCATGGGCATGCCCAAAGACGGCGGTCCCGCCATCATTCCCGACAAGCGCATGGACATCAACGGCGAGCCTTTGAACCCCGCCGCGCGCGACTACCCCAGCGAGTTTATCCAGACGGGCATTTCCGTCATCGATGGGCTCAATACGCTGGTGCGCGGGCAGAAGCTGCCCGTGTTCTCAGGCTCCGGCCTGCCGCACGCCCAGCTGGCCACGCAGATCGCCAGGCAGTCCAGGGTGCTGGGCGACGACAGCAAGTTTGCCGTCGTCTTCGCGGCCATGGGCATCACCTTTGAAGAAGCCGATTACTTTATCAGCGATTTCAGGCGCACCGGCGCCATCGAGCGCGCGGTCCTGTTCATGAACCTGGCCAGCGACCCGGCGGTCGAGCGCATCTCCACCCCGCGCATGGCCCTGACCGCGGCAGAGTATCTGGCCTATGAAAAGGGCATGGACGTGCTGGTCATCATGACCGACATCACCAACTACGCCGAAGCCCTGCGCGAGGTATCCGCCGCCCGCAAGGAAGTGCCGGGACGCCGCGGTTACCCCGGCTATATGTACACCGACCTGGCCAGCCTCTATGAGCGCGCGGGCCGCATCAAGGACAAGCCGGGCTCCATCACGCAGATCCCGATCCTGACCATGCCCGAGGATGACAAAACCCACCCGATCCCCGACCTGACGGGCTATATCACCGAGGGGCAGATCATATTAAGCCGCGAGCTCTACCGCAAGGGGATCACGCCGCCCATCGATGCCATGCCCTCGCTTTCACGCCTGAAGGATAAGGGCATCGGCGTCGGAAAGACCAGGCGCGACCATGCCGACACCATGAACCAGCTGTTTGCCGCCTATTCCCGCGGCAAGGAAGCCAAGGAACTGGCCGTCATCCTGGGAGAAGGCTCTCTGTCTGATGTAGACAAGCAGTACGCCAGATTCTCCGACGCCTTTGAAGGGCAGTATGTATCGCAGGGCTATCAGACCAACCGCAGCATCAACGAGACGCTCGACTTGGGCTGGGAGCTTTTGAAGATGCTGCCCAGAACAGAGCTCAAGCGCATCCGCAGCGAGCTGCTGGAGGCCTACCTGCCGATAGAAAATAATGAGGAGGGCCGGTAAATGGCCATCCTCAACGTAAACCCCACGCGCATGGAGCTGACGCAGATGAAGCGCCGGCTGGCTACCGCCAACCGGGGCCATAAGCTGCTCAAGGACAAGCGGGACGAACTGGTTCGCCGCTTCATCATGCTCGCGCGGGAAAACCATGACCTGAGGCTTGAGGTCGAGAAGGCCCTGGGCCTCGCCATGCAGGACTTTGCCCTCGCCCGCGCCGTCATGGAGCCGGGCGCGCTGCGCCAGGCCCTGATGTATCCGGCCAGAGCGGCCGCCATCACGATCGGGCAAAGCAATATCCTCTCGGTCAAGGTGCCCGAGTACCATATGGACGATTCGGAAGAAGGGGAGGAAGTCTCCCTGCCTTACGGCATGGCAGAAACTTCGGCCCAGCTCGATAACGCCATCGCCACCATGGCGGATGTATTGCCTCAGCTGATCGCCCTGTCCGAAAAGGAAAAGATCTGCGAGCTGCTGGCCGATGAGATCCAGAAGACCCGCCGCCGCGTCAACGCGCTGGAATACGTGATGATCCCCCAGCTGGAGGAGACCATCCGCTACATTGCCATGAAGCTGGAGGAGAATGAGCGCGGCGCCCTGACCCGCCTGATGAAGGTGAAGGAGATGCTGGAGGAGCGGGCTGTTTAAAGAATGGCGCTGAGCACAATGTGCCGGGAAATCCTTTTATAGACGAATCAACGATAAATGGGCTGCGGATTTTACACCCGGCAGCCCATTTTTATTTTGTTTTTTACCTGATCAATTCGGCCTGGCATCAGCTGAAGGCAGTGAACTCCTGCTTCAGCCGGCCCTGCTCATCCTTGCGCTGCGTGGCGACACCCCAGGCCTTTCCGGTACTGAAGAAGCAACGGAAATCATCCCGGCTGATCCTGGGGTCAAGAGACATTGCTCCGCTTTCCCCGTCGATCTGAAAGCCTGAAAGCGCCGGGATGAGGCCCCAGCTGGCCATGGAGCGCGCATAGTGGTTGCCGCATTCCACCTCGTTGAAGGGATTGCGCTTATAGCCGTCCTGGCGTTCGCGCGCGCCGCGGACAATGTTCAGCCCCTCTTCTACCAGGCCTTCATAGATCAGGCAGGCAGCCACCTGGTATTCAATGCCCGTCCAGATCTCTGTGCTGTATACGAAGGGAAACTTGGGACGCCCGCCCTGAGGCCAGCTGCACAGCAGCAAGCCCCGCTCCTTGCCCAGGGCAAAGCAGCGCTGGACGCTTTCATGCCCGCTCAGATCCTGCCTGAAGTTGCAGCGGTAGATGCTCAGCAAGGCCTGCCGGACATGTTCGCGCGGCAGGATATAGCCAAGCCCTGCCATATGGGCCAGAAACTGGCCGAAAAGCTGATCGGACAGGCAGCCGAGGCCGTGCTGATAGGGGTATTCATCGATGTCATCCAGGTGCTGCACATAGTATTCGCCGTTCCACAGCAGCCTGTCCGCCCGCTCACTGCCCGTCCGGAAGAGCTGGCCATATCCATCAGCTTTGCCTGCCAGGCCCAGCCGGCGGGCGATGGCCTCTCCGGCTTTGAGCGCGGCCAGATAGACACCGGCCGACAGGGGATTGGCGCCGTAAAAATCGATATCATAGGTGTTGTGCTGGCGGCCTTCGGGCAGACCCTGCTTTTGAGGATCCCAGCGGCTGATCGTGTAGTCCAGTGCCTTGAGAGCCTGCGGGCCCAATTCTTCAAGCAGGCTGTCGTCGCCGCTGAGCCTCCATTCCCTGTGCAGGCGGACGATGCTGCCGCACTGCCCGTCGATGGCCGGCGGCATGGTCCATTCTTCATCGCCCAGCTTGATGCGCGAGCGGAAGTTGATGGCGCCGTCCTCCCTGGTTTCGATCAGAAACTCGTTTCGCCTCATACTCTGCTCAAGCTTCGGAAAGAGGAAGGCCAGGGTCTGCGCGTAGTTCCACACATGGGTGCAGTTGCCGTCGCAGCTGCCGTAGTTTTTAAAACAGCCCTCCCAGCCGAAAAAGCTGCCGTCCTCGATGCGAAAGCAAGTGGTCGAGCGCAGCACGGTGATGTTGGACGACACGGCATCCAGCACCTCAGCGGGCAGGGTGCTTGAAAACAAGGCGTCGTGAAAAGCCAGCGTCGTTTTTTCAAGGCGGGGGAGCTCCCGGTGCAGGTAGTCCGCGACTGCCGTGGCATCAGGAAAGCGCAGCGTATAATAGTTGCGCGTCCTGGGGTGTTCGGGCCAGCTGTCCGCCTCGGCCTGCCACCATGACCTCTTCCTGTAGGGGATGTGCCAGGTCAGATAGAAGGTGAAGCTTGCCTCTTCACCCGGCATGAGACTGCGGTAGGAGGCGAGGGAGCCGATGCGCTGCCGCCTCTGAAAGAGGATCTGCCCCTCCATGGCGGCCTCGCCGCCCTCCTCGCTGAGCAGGCCGTCATCGCTGAAATCATCCCAGAAATCCTGCGCGCCGTCGTACCAGGCCCCCAGATACCAGTTGGGCTTGATGCAAACAGAGGGGTCCGGGCTGAAAAGAGCAAGGGTATTCTCGATTTTTTCTCCGTTTTCCATCGGCAGGGCCTCGCATTGGAAGCCGCGCAGACCCTCCTTTTCCACCCGCAGGTTGCGGGTATCGCTCTTGTATTTGACATAGTTGAAGACGCCGTAGCCGGCGAAGCTCGTCATGTTGGCCATGGAGCCCGCTACGGATACAAACCAGGGCTCGTCCGCCTTGTTTTTTACCCGGTAGCGCAGCACCGCCGCGGGCAAAGCGGAGTCCTCATCATCCAGGGGAATGAAGGGGGTATAGGCTTCCAGGGTCACCTCCAGCGGCAGGGCCTCGTCCTCCATGCGCACGGCGCACAGGGGGTACTCCGCCCGCATCCGGCTGTGCTGCATGCGCGGCAGGCCCGCCAGCCTGGCGCTGTCGTAGCCGTGGGACAGGTTGTGCGGCGGCTGGATCGGCCCTTCCAGCACGCGGCTGCGGACGATCCGCTGGTCGCCTTCCTTTTGATTGTTGGCGTGGAGCGCAAAAAAGGTGTAGGGAAAGGTGTTGCCCTTGCCCGGCGTGTTGAACAGCTCCCAGTCCTTCAGCTCGCCCCTGGTCCCCAGGGAGACGTTGCCGGTGCCGATACCGCCCAGCAAAAAGGCAGTTTCGCTTGCCCCTTCGTCATATTCTTTCAAGTGATCAAGCCGGTCCCAGAATATATGATTGTTCATCCCCGTTCTCCTTTCCTTGGTATAGGTGTCTGTGTACTGAAAGTGTCTATTATTTCCAGCAGAGAAAAGACAGATACAAGACAGATACAAGACAGATGATCATGATGCTATCAAGAATAATAACACAGCTTCACAATCAACGCATACACAAATAGCAAAACAGCTTCCAACTCCGCGTTGAAAGCTGTTTGCGGTTCATCATCCGGGTTCAGCGGCGCTCCAGTTCCTCTCCAAAGCGCTTGTGCAGCAACCCCGCCAGGGGAAGCCCCAGCATGTAGCATACAACGGCCTCTCCCAGGGCTACGGTGGCGGCTGTGGCCAAGAAGGGCAGTGCATAGAGAATGGACAGCATACCGCCGATGACCAGGCCATTGAGGATGACGGGCATGAGCGCCGCCAGCCACCGCCTGCGGCGTAGCGCGCGGGTGAGGATGGCGGCCAGCAGGGTTGCCAGGCTGCCGAACACCACATCCTGCCAGGGCGCGCCCAGAATCAGGTTGCTGATAAAGCATCCTATAAACAGGCCGGGCACCGCAGCGGGGGAAAGGACGGGCAGCAGGGTCAGCGCCTCCGATACCCGAAACTGGATCGCCCCGAAGCTCATCGGCGCGAACAGGGCGGTCAGGGCGATGTAAAGCCCCGCCACCAGACCGCCCGCGGCGATGGATTTAGCGCTCATCCTTGCAATCACTTCATTTCAGTTTCCAGATCATCCGGTTATAGTCCGCGATGCTGCGGTCGCTGGAGAACAGGCCGCTCATAGCGGTGTTGGTGATGGCCATCTTCAGCCAGCCTTCCGTATCCCGGTAATCGTGGTCCACGCGCCGCTGCGCCATGGAGTAGGAGCCGAAATCTTTCAATACAAAGTAGGGGTCGGCCGGCGCGCCCCAGCTGCCGAACAGCAGGTCGTGATAGAGCCCCTGCAGGAGGGCCGGATTTTCGGGGAACAGCGTGCCGTCGATCATCTGGGTCAGGGCCCTGCGCAGCTCCACGTTCTGCTCATAGATGCCGATGGGCGAATAGCTGCCCTCCTGATAGAGGGTGTTGACCATGTCGACCCGCATACCGAAGATATAGATATCATCGTCGCCCACCTGCTCGGATATTTCGACGTTCGCGCCGTCGAGCGTTCCCATGGTGACCGCGCCGTTCATCATAAACTTCATGTTGCCGGTGCCGCTGGCTTCCTTGCCGGCGGTGGACAGCTGCTCGGACAGCTCGGCAGCCGGGATCAGCATCTCGGCGGCAGACACATTATAGTTTTCGACGAACAGTATCTTCAGCAGCTTCGATGCGCGCGGGTTCTGGTCGATCATGCGCGACAGGGCCAGGATATAGCGAATGATCAGCTTGGCCTTCTGGTAGCCGGGGCTGGCCTTCGCGCCGAAGATGAAGGTGCGCGGCAGCATGTCGATCTTCGGATCATCCACGATGCGGTTATACAGCACATGGATGTGCAGGGCGTTGAGCATCTGGCGCTTGTATTCATGCAGGCGCTTGACCTGCACATCGAACATGGTGTCGGTATCCAGCAGGATGCCCTGCCTTGCTTTGATCCAGTCGGCAAAGTTTGCCTTGTTGTGCTGCTTGACCTGCAGGAACTTATCGCGGAAGGCGGTGTCATCCCTGAAAGGCAGCAGCGCTTCAAGCTCATCCGGCCGGTGCTGCCACCCGGGGCCGATGGCCTCGGTGATCAGCTCCGACAGCCGGGGGTTGCAGGCCATCAGCCAGCGGCGGTGCGTGATGCCGTTGGTGACATAGGTGAACCTCTGCGGATAGATCAGGTGATAATCATGGAAGGTATCCGCCTTGAGGATATCGCCGTGAAGGCGGCTGACGCCGTTGACGCAGTAGCTCCAGGCGACGCAGAGGTTGGCCATGTGCACCTGGTCGTAGGCCAGGATGGCCATGCGGGCGATGCGGTCCCAGTCGCCGGGGAACTTGTGCCACAGCATGTCGCACAGACGGCGGTTCATTTCTTCGAGGATCATATAGATGCGGGGCAGCTGGTGGCGCACCAGGTCCTGGGGCCAGCGCTCCAGCGCCTCCTGCATGACGGTGTGGTTGGTATAAGCCATGCAGCGCATGGTGATCTGCTGCGCCTCGTCCCAGCCCAGCCCTTCCTGGTCCATCAACAGGCGCATCAGCTCGGGGATGGCAAAGCCCGGATGCGTGTCGTTGATGTGGAAGACGGCCTTGTCGGGCAGCAGCCGGAAGTCGTTGCCAAAGCGGCTCTTAAAGTCTTTCAGGGCATATTGCAGCGTGGCGCTGGTCAGAAAATACTGCTGGCTCAGCCGCAGTGTCTTGCCCTCGTGGTGGTTGTCTTCGGGATACAAGACCTTTGAGATGATGCCGGCCAGGTCCTGCTCGATGGAGGCGTTGCGGTAATCGCCGCTTGAGAAGGTGTGAAAGTTCATCGCCGTGCGGCTTCTGGCGCGCCACATGCGCAGGCTGTTGACGGTATCGGCCTCATGGCCGACCACGGGCATGTCATAGGGCACGGCTTCCACGACGCGGCTGTCCTCAAGGGAGTATACGGTGCGGCCGTCCACCTCGCTTGTGACCACCCGGCCTTCAAAGCAGACATCCACGCTTTCCTCGGCGGCGGGCATCTCCCAGACATTGCCGTTGATCAGCCAGTCATCGGGCAGCTCCACCTGCTGGCCGTCGGTCAGCTTCTGGCGGAACAGGCCGTATTCATAGCGGATGGTGCTGCCCATCGCGGGCAGGTCAAGCGTGGCCAGGCTGTCCATAAAGCAGGCGGCCAGACGGCCCAGCCCGCCGTTGCCCAGGCCCGGCTCGGGCTCAGAGGGCATGATCTCCTGCCAGGCGATGCCAAGCTCGGTCAAGGCCCTGGTATATTCATCGGTCGCGCAGAGGTTCAGCACATTGCTGTACAGGCTTCTGCCGACCAGAAACTCGATGCTCATATAGTACAGCCGCTTGCCCCGGTAGGCGCGGTCGCTCTCGCGGTATTTGACCCAGCGCTGCATGATCTGGTCGCGCACGGTGTAAGCGACGGCATTATATATCTGCTGGTTCGTTGCTTCTTCCAGCGTTTTTCCATTATATCGCTGCAGTTTTCCCAGAATAGACTGCTTGATAGACTCTTTATCAAATGACTTTGTGGCCATTCCATCCTCCAATAAATTCAATGCAGGTCCAGCGCAGTATACCATTTTGGGGGAAGACCGCGCAAACCGAGCCCCTGACGGCAGGGGGTGAAAACAGCCTTGATCACGGGCCCGGCCGGGCCGGGGCTTTAAGAGAGCTCCGATATGATGTACAATCATTTTATACGGAGATCAGCGGAGGATAAAGCCATGAAAGCAGCGGTTTTTACAGGAATAAAGCAGATCGAGATCAGGGACATCACCCTGCCGCCGCCGGGGCCGGGGGAGGCCCTGGTACGCAATGCGGCGGCGGGCGTCTGCGGCACAGATGTGCATATCTATCACGGTGAGCCGGGCTCGGCGGAGGTGACCCCGCCCGTCATATTGGGGCATGAGTACGCGGGTGTGGTGGAGGCCCTGGGTGAAGGGGTGAAAAACGTCGCCGTGGGCGACCGCGTGACGGTGGACCCCAACATCTACTGCGGCCAGTGCGCCTATTGCCACCGGGGCAGCAAGCAGATGTGCGAGGACATGAAGGCCGTCGGCGTCACGCAAGACGGCGGCTTTGCCGAGTACAGCCTGGTGCCCGCCTCCCAGCTGATCAAAGTGTCACCGCAGGCCGATATCGAGGCTGCCGCCATGGCGGAGCCATTGGCCTGCTGCATCCACGGCATCGACCTGGCCGGGATCAAGGCGGGCGACAGCGTGCTGGTCATCGGCGGCGGGGCCATCGGCCTGCTCAACTTGCAGCTGGCCCGGCAGGCGGGGGCTGCCTTCGTAGCCCTCAGCGAACCGGTAGCCATGCGCCGCGCTGCGGCGCTCGAGCTTGGCGCGGACGCTGTGATCGACCCTTTCAATGAAAACCCGGCGGAGCGGATTGCGGCCCTCACGGGCAGGGAAGGCGCTGACGTGGTGATCGAGTGCGTGGGCAACACCGCCGCCACCCGCCAGGCCTTTGACTGCGCGGGCAAGGGGGCCACGGTGCTCCTGTTCAGCGTGCCCGGGGTGGAGGCTGTCTTCCCGCTGCCCCTGTTTGATGTATTCAAAAAGGAGCTGACCATCAAGGGCTCTTTCGTCAACCCCGATACCCAGTCGCGCGCCGTGGCACTGATCAACGCCGGGCGCATCAATGTGGGGCCGATCATCACCCACCGCTATCCGGTGGAACAGACGGAGGAAGCCATCAGGATGCAGATGTCGCCCGAGTCGATCAAGGTGCTGGTGGTGGGGGACACCAAGCCATGAAGCCCTTCATCGGCCTGGATATCGGCGGCACCAAGTGCGCCGTGCTGCTGGCAGAGGCGGGGGAGGGCATCCGCATCATCGATAAGATCCGCTTTGATACGCGGACGGAGCGCGGCTTTGAAAAGACGCTTGACGAGCTCTATGCCGCGATCGACGCCATGATGGCGCGCCACCATCTGAAGGCAGAGGGCGTGGAGGCCATCGGCATCAGCTGCGGCGGGCCTCTGGACAGCCGCCGGGGCATCATCCTCAGCCCGCCTAACCTGCCCGGCTGGGTGAATGTGCCCCTGCCCGCCATGCTCAAGGAGCGCTTTGGCATCGACGCCTTCATCCTCAACGACGCCAACGCCTGCGCCCTGGTGGAATGGAAGCTGGGCGCCGGGCGCGGCACGCAGGACATGATCTTCCTGACCATGGGCACGGGCATGGGCGGCGGCATCATCGCCGAAGGCCGCCTGCTGCGCGGCTTCAGCGACATGGGCGGCGAGATCGGCCACCTGCGCCTGGCGCCGGATGGCCCGGTCGGCTTCGGCAAAGCCGGCTCCTTTGAAGGCTTCACCAGCGGGGGCGGCATCGCCCGGCAGATCCTGGCCTTCACCCGGGAAAGCACGGCGAATGGAAAGCCGCCCCGCTGGGCACGGGACGGCGTCAAGGAGCAGGATTTTTCAGTTAAAATGCTGGCGGAGTACGCTGTCACGGGCGACAGTGATGCCCTCGCGCTGTTTGAGTTCGTGGGCACCATGCTGGGCCGCGGCATTGCCCTTCTGGTGGATACACTGAACCCGGAGCGCGTGGTCATCGGCAGCATCTTCGCGCGCTGCGAGGCATTGCTGCGCCCCTCCATGGAGGCCGCGCTGCGGCAGGAGGCCATCCCCTTTTCGCTGGAGGGCCTCAAGGTGCTGCCCGCGCAGACGGGCGAGGCCCTGGGCGATCTGGCCGCCGTGATGACGGCGCTGTACGCCCTGGGGATAGAGCCTGTCAGCGCAGGGCCCCAAAGCTTGCGCAAGGAGCTACCCGGCGGCATGTCAGAATTCATACCGTAAATACCGTAAATTCATTTTTGCTTGCTTCAGGCCCGGGAAGCCTTGATATGCCTGGATATTTTGAACTGAGTTTACGGTATGCGTCCTTACCGTAAATCACCGTAAATACCGTTAAAAAGCAGGCAGTCAAAACCCCGGCAGCCCATCCCCCGACAGCGTGGCGAAATAATCCTCCGGCGTCTCC
>CAZVUU010000007.1:0-51612 GCA_964630465.1 uncultured Christensenella sp. | reverse complement strand
AAGAAGGGCTGTGGCATGTGTATGTGCTTTATGGGGTACCGGAAGCCCGGGAGGCTATCCAGGCCATCGTCAAGCGGCTTGAAGGCAGAAGGCCGTGAGCAGCAGAGCAAAAAAGCGCCGCTACGGTGTCCCCGAATGGCTGAAGCTGGATAACGCCGGCAAAATCTACCCCGCGACCCGCTCTTTCGGCTGGATGGCCGTTTACCGCCTCTCCCTGACCTTGGATGAGACGGTGGACGAAGGCTTGCTGAACCAGGCCATCAAAAACACCGTCAAACGGCTGCCTTATTTTACTTACCGCCTGCGGCGGGGGCTGTTCTGGTTTTATCTGGAGCAGCAGGAGGGCGTACCTCAGGCGCAGCCCGACGCGGCCAACCCCTGCCTGCCCTTCAGCACAGCGCGGGACGGGCATTATATGTTCCGCGTGCGGGTGCACGGGTCGCGCGTTGCGGTGGAGATATTCCACGTGCTGGCAGACGGTACGGGCACCATGACCTTTTTGCTGACTCTGATCGCGGAGTATCTGCGGCTGAAGCACACAGACCGCATCCCCGCCTTCGCCCCATATATACTGGATTGCCGTGAAAAGCCAAAGCCCGCCGAGTGGGAGGACAGCTTCCCCATCCATGCCAGGGAGGCCGCGCGCCCCAGGGGAGAGGAAGCAGCCTATCCGCTGCGCGGCACACCGGCCGAGCGGGACTACCTGCAGGTGACCACGGGCATCATGGATTCCGCCCGCCTGACAGCGGCGGCCAAGCGCCGCGGGGCGACCGTCAACACCTATCTGGCCGCGCTGATTTTGCAGGCCCTGGTCGACATTGCCAAAGAAGACCCTAAAAAACGCCTCTCCCGGCGGCCCGTGAAGCTGTCCATGCCCGTCAATTTGCGCAAGTATTATAAAAGCAGCACGCTTCGGAACTTTTCGAGCTATATCAACGTGCCCGTTTACTCCGACTACGGGGCCTACAGCCTGGACGATATCATCGCCCTGGTCAGGCATGCGATGGGCTATGAAATGCTGGAGCCTTTGATCAACGCGCGGTTTTCGTCCAATGTGCACGCGGAGCAGTCAAAGGCCATCCGCCCCGTTCCCCTGGTGGTCAAAAGCCTGATCCTCAGATTGATGTACGCCCTGACCGGCGAGCGTTATTTCACCTGCGTTTTATCCAACCTGGGGCGGGTGGACCTGCCCGAAGGCATGCGCCGCCATGTGAAGCGCCTGGATTTTATCATCGGGGCCGGGCGCAGCAACCCGCTGTCCATCGGCTGTGTCAGCGTAAACGGACAGACCTTTTTAAACTTCAGCAGGACCATTATGGAGCCGGAGGTGGAGCGGCGCGTCCTGACAGCCCTGATCCGTGACGGCGTGCCGGTGATGGTCGAAAGCAACAGGAGGAGGCATCGATGAGCTATTGCGTACAATGCGGGGTGGAGCTGGCCCCCAGCGAGCGGGACTGCCCTCTGTGCGGCACCGCGGTGCAAAACCCGCACTGTGACTGGACACCGCCCGATACCCTGCCCTACCCCGAAACGATCGATGTGAAGGAGGCGCGGATCGACCGCCGCTATGCCCGCCGGCTGGTGGCGATTCTGCTGTCGGCCAATGCACTGGTGACGCTGCTGCTTGATTTTCTGGGCGGCGGGGGGCTGACCTGGTCGCCCTACGTGATCGGCGGCGTGGGTCTGCTGTGCTGCTGGTTTGTGGTGCCGCTGCTGTATAAGTTTTCCCGCCCCTATGCCTTTGTGGTGATCGACTTTGCCGCTCTGGGCTTGTTTTTGCTGCTGATCGCCCTGATGAGCGGGGGCATGGGCTGGTATCTGGGCCTGTTCATCCCCCTGCTGCTTCTCAGCGGCATCACTTTCAGCCTGGCTATGCTGACGCTGCGCCGGCTGGAGTGGCCCTGGCTGAACCGCATCGCCCTGAGCTGCCTGCTGGTCGGTTTGTTTTTGCCGGGCGTGGAATGGCTGATCCGCCGCAACGCGGGTCTGGATGTACGGTTTGAGTGGTCCTTCTACGCCGCCATCCCCATCGCTGTGCTGGCAGCCGCCCTGCTGCTGGTGGAAAGAAACAAGCCGCTGAAGGAAGAGATCAGGAAAAAGCTTTTTATTTAAATAGAATCTTTCAAACAGGCTTCCCGGCGCTTTGCATGCCCGCAGGCAGACCGGTTGACAGAGTTGTCCTGATCAAGCGCCGATCCTCAGAGGCCTTCTGATTCATTTTCATCGTTTCCGCAGGACTCGGCTGCCATATGCCCTGTGATTGAAAACCAAAGCAGAACAATGACACAGCCCTGAAAGCAATTGCTTTCAGGGCTGTGTCATTGTTGACGCGCACCGGAGGCGTCTGTTTTTTACTCAGCTTCCTGGAATACGGCGATGGCGTGAACCTGCGCGGGGATCGAGAAGGTGGATCTGCCGGTGTAATAGACACTCACCCGGCCGCCGTCGCGCATCGCGCCCACAAAGTGCGTGCTGTCATCACCGTTGACCCGATAGGCAAGCCCCTGATCATCGACCATCATGAAGAAACCGTCACCCAGCTGCGTAACCGTGCCTGTCAAGGTGGGGGTTACATAGTGCAGCGCGGTGATCTGACCGGGGTAAGACAAGGCCATGATGCCGTTTGAATACACCTCAACCGGGCAGCCGTAGAACAGAGGGCGCATGCCTTCCTGCAAATGGACAAAAACTTCGCCCAGTTCGCTCCCCTGGTCCAGCAAAACGCCGCTTTCGCTTACCTCGATCACGGTACCGGTGGTTTTATACTGGATGATTCTTTCCGCGGTAATCTGCGGCGGCAAAGAACGGGTCATGACACCGTTGTAGACGACCGTCAGGTAGGCGCCGGGTGCAAAGGCTTCTTTGATATCCGCCTGGCCGGTGCCTTCCAATTCGGTCTCTTCATTATACTTGACCAGCACCTCTCCGTGCTCCTGCGTCATGATCAATACGCCCGATGCTTCCTCGCCGATAACCACGCCGCTCAGCCGGGGCGCTTCATCCGCCCGGGCTGCCGACATGCCCAGGCTCAGGGCTAAAACCGCTAAAACCGCAATCATCTTTTTCATCAATTTCATTTCTCCTTGTTTTTTAGGCGCCGTTTAACGCGCTCGGTATTGGGACGCAAACAGTCTGAAAAAAGTTCCGTCCCCGGACAGGCATACTGTGCCCGCCAATCAAACTTACCCCCGGGCAGGCCTTCTTACACCTTTTGAAGCACTGTGCGACAAGGACCGAGATCAAACAGACGGCGGATACGCGCATGCGGGGATCAGTATTGTTTTTTTGGTAACGCGTGCTGGACATGATCGCTTTTTATTTGTATAATAAAAAACAACGATTGTATCCGGGCTTATGTATTTGAAGGGCCTTTTCTTTGTTTAAGGCTCGTCATCCACAACATCGGCCGGGAATCATTCTGCATGACCATTGCAGGAAATAAATTTATCAGGAGGGTCTACCTATGAAAAAACTGATCTCGATCCTGGTGCTGGCAGCGCTGATGCTGGGCCTGGCTGTCCCCGCGCCGGCCGCCGAGCAAGAGATGATCGATCGTCTGGCCGGGATAGTCGATGCTACCCTCACACAAGGGGAGTACATCTACACCTACGATGATGATCATGAGTATTTTGAGATGGAGTTTTATCTGGACTCCTCGGTGAAATCCACGGAGGTCACGATTTATATCTATGAGGATATGATTTCGGTGTCCGCTGATTTCCCCTTGTCTCTGGCCGAGGAGCACCGGGACAGGATGGCCATCTTCCTGACCCTGGTCAACAGTGAGATCTACTACGCGCAATTTCGCATGGATTATGAAACCGGCCAGATCTCCTGCCGATCGGCTCAGATCATTGAGTCGGTCGTTCCCGGGCCGGAAGAGATCATCACACTGCTGGAAATGCCTGTCTTTTATATGAGCAGGTTCGGCGATGCCATCGCGCGGGTAGCCCTGGGCGGCGACCCTTTTGAGGCTTTTGCGCCCTTTTCTGATTAAACACCGAAATAATTCGGAATAAAAGGAGGAATATCATGAGGTCTGTATTTCGATGCTTGCTTGGCGCGCTGCTGGCAGCCGCGCTGCTGTTTGTCCCGGCTGTTGATGCCGCCGCGGAGGGGGCCGATTTTCTGTTTGATCCCCTGGAGGGCGCGATCACAGGGTATCTGGGCCAAGGGGGAGAGGTGACGGTACCCGGAGAAATCGGCGGATTCCCCGTCAGAATAATCGGCGACAATGCTTTTTCCACCAACAGTGACATCACTTCGGTCAAACTGCCGGAGGGAATCAAGCGCATCGGACACAGTGCTTTTTATTTTTGCGACAATCTGCGATCCATTGAGCTGCCCGAAGGCTTGGAAGTCATCATGCCCTACGCGCTGTTTGCCAATGAGTCGCTTGAAAGCCTGACGATCCCGGCTTCCGTATCCTACATCGGAAACAATGCCCTATACGGCTGCCTGAATCTGTCGGAGATCAGCTTTTTGGGGGAACTGCCCCTGATCGGAACGGATGCCTTCGGCCATACCTTGCAGGAAAGGCGGTATACCGTGCCCGAAGAAGACATGGCCGTCTATGAGGCCGTGCTGGAGGCGCCGGTGCTGCCGGGCGGCGCGCGGCAGCAGGTTTCGCGGGTGATTCCGGAAGCGGATTTTGACTTTGATCCCGTCAGCGGGACACTAAAAGCCTATGCGGGCAGCGCAGCCTATATCATTATCCCGGATGCCATCGGGGGAGTCCCGGTGCGCGCCCTGGGTGAAAGAGCCTTCTTTGGCGACAAGGGACCCATCAGGGTGGAACTGCCCGAGGGCCTGGAGCAGATCGGAGAACAGGCTTTCTATGCTTCATCGCTTGTGGACATCAGCCTGCCCGAAAGCCTGAAAAAACTGGGGGACAGAGCCCTGGGCGCGTCCCGGCTCATACAGCTTGAACTGCCCGCAGGGCTGGAAGAAATTGGCCGTGAAGCCTTCGTTTCAAACTCGATTGAGATCCTGTATCTGCCGGAAGGCATTACAGAGCTTCCCGCGGGCGCCTTTGCCCGCAACCGCAAGCTGGAGACCGTCTACCTGCCTGCGTCACTTCAGCGCATCGGCGAAGAGGCCTTTGCGGATTGTGACCAGCTGGATTACCTCGTCTTTGCGGCGCAGACCATGCCCTTGATGGAAGAAGGTGTTTTTGAAAACTGCCCCATTACGGACATTGATATCGCCTGGGATGCCGACAGGGCGCAGGCAGAAGAAGCCGCGTCCGTCTTTGAGGCGGCGGGGCTTGATATGGACAGCCTGTACATCTGGCGTGCCAATCGCCCGGATGAGCTCCCCTATCCCATCGACGGCGAATTTATCTTTGATGATGCCACCGGCGCCGTTTCCTTTTATCAGGGCGACATCGAGGAAATGACAATGTTCTGGAACTTCTGGGGCGAGGATGGCGAGCTCTACGGGGTGCGGGAGCTGGGTGCCGGTCTGTTTGAGTCAAGCAACCTGCGCCGCTTCTTCGTGCCGCATTCTGATCAGCTTGCCGTCATCGGCGACCGCGCTTTTGCGGGCAGCAGCCTGGAGGAGATCTACCTGTTTGACAGCGTCACGACGATCGGCGCCTCCGCCTTTGAGGGCTGCGAGAACCTGACGAGCATCGTGATCCCGGCATCGGTCGAACGCATCGGCGAGGGCGCGTTTGAGAATTGCACGGCGCTGTCTGAAGTCATTTTCCTGGGCGGCGCGCCTCTGATTGAAAAAGATGCCTTCAAGGGCTGCGCAGCGCTGTCATCGCTCACTTTGCCCGGCGAAACGCGGCTGTCGGGCAGGCTCGGCCTTGATCCTCAGATCCTTACCCTGGCGGCGGATGCCACGGATGAGGCGCTCCTTTCCATGGCACAGGCCATGGAACTGCCCTGGTACCTCAGCCTGCGCCGGACGGGCGAGTCTGATACATTCCAGCGCATGCCTGATGCGGCCAATGCGGAGGAAGACTTTGAGTTTGACGCCGAAACAGGCACGCTGACCAAATATATCGGAACATCTTCCGAGGTGGTCGTTCCCCGTGAAATTGGCGGCGTGGCGGTCGAACGCGTGGCCTCCCTGGCGTTTTCGGATGCCAGCATTGCCACATTCCTGGACGGCACAGTTGGCAGCACCGGGCTGACGGGTGTCATCCTGCCGGAGACAGTTCGCTACATCGATGATTCCGCTTTCCTGGAGAGCAGCGATCTCAGACAGGTCATCTCCTACGGCCCCATCGAACGCCTGGGCATCCGCGCCTTTGAAAACTGCGCGGCGCTTGAGCGTGTCAGCTTTGTCAACGGCATCCGCATGATCGACCTCTATGCCTTCCATCTCAATGAGTCGCTGGTCGCGCTCGACTGGGGGAATAAGCTCGAGTTGATTGCGGAAGGGGCCCTCAACGGGTGCGTCAGCATCGAAACCCTCCGCGTACCGTCCTCCGTCACGTCGATCGGATCAGGCGCCTTCCTGGGTCTGGAATCTTTGAAAGCCATCTATTTCGACCGCCCCGATGTCAGCGTGATGGGCTTTGCGAACTTCCAGTTCTCTGACGATATCACCGGCTTCGAGCTCTGCCTGCCCGAAAGCGCGACGGATGAGGAAGTGGCCGCGTTCGTATCCATGCTGAACCAGAACCTGCTGCCGGGCGAAGATATGGTGGTACGGAGAGATTTTGAGTGATCCTTCATGATACATACACGAGTATTTGATTGACCGCAGGGTTGTCTGCCAGACAACAAGGGACGCGAAGCTGCCTTCATCAGCGGTTTCGCGTCCTTATTTTCATGCATTGATCGTTGTTCAAAAGAAAGAAACCCTTGATCTCTCAAAGGTTTCTCTGGTGGGATTAACTGGGCTCGAACCAGTGACCCCCACGATGTCAACGTGGTACTCTAACCAACTGAGCTATAATCCCGAGGGCGAGTGTTATTTTAGCACGAAACATGGATGAATGCAAGCGGAAAAGTTGTCACTCTGGGTCTGTGCTGCGGGACATGAATTCTCAGCGAATTATCTTTTTGCTTCGGGGCAGCTGTGAGTATAATAAATTTTCAAAATTTGTAAAATAAGACATGTTGAACTATTGACAATAAGGAAATGAACTTGTAATATGAAGCAAGAATAACGAACGATTTATTGAGACCGATAGCTTGCGCGGAAGGAATGCAGCATGGTCGGCAGAAATGGTTTTGCCTCATCGCCATGGATCAGGCGTATGACTGCAGTTATGCTTATTGTAGTCCTTCTGTTTTCCGTCATTCTTTCGCAGATGGTGCAAGTCAGTATCGGGCGTGTATCCTACGAACAGAATAACTCTTCAGGAGCAATCAATTCTCTTCTTGATTCAACCGCATATCTTGAAAAAAACATGCCTGAACGCATGCTTGAGATGCTGAGCGCCTCCCTGTCAGGCCGTGAGGATCTGGCCTCGGCCTATACCATGGCTTCCGTGTACATAGGCCGGGAAGACTACGGGCAAGCCTTGGGCTATATCGAGCGGTGCATCGAATTGTATCAGGGGCAGGATAAAGCAGTGCTCAGTGATCTATGGTTTAAAAAAGGTTGCCTTCTGACCCTCAATCACCGCGACACGGAAGCGATTTTGGCGCTGGATTTTACCTTGTCCATGGATCCTTCCAAGGCGGATGTCCACTATGTCAAAATGCAGATCCATGTCAAGCAGGGCAAGCTCTCGGCGGCTGTCCGCGATGTGGAGATGTACCGGCGCGTGGCGGGAAGGGAGGACATGACCTCCGTACAAGGCGATCTGTATGCCGCGCAGGAAACATATACAGAGGCTGTGGCAGCCTATGACCGCGCCTTGCAGGCGAATCCCGAGGACTGGCACGCCCTGTTCATGCGCGGGCTATGCCACCTGCAGCTGGGAAACCATGATTTGTCGTTGGCGGACTTTTCCCGCTGCATCGAGCAGGGACAGGAAACTGCCATGAGCCGCTATTACCGCGGGGTACTGCTTTTGAACGCCGGTGATTTTGCCCTGGCTGAAGCAGATTTTGACGCCGCTCTGGCCGAGGATCTGCCCGGGAGCGGGCTGATGGAGCTTTGGTTCAACCGGGGGGTCAGCCGGATGGCGCAGGGCAGGTTTGATGAAGCGCTTTCGGATTTTGATCAATCTGCTGCCCGGGGTGAGTCTGTCGGAGAGAGCCTGCTCAACAGCGGCATCTGCCTGCAGGAACTGGGTGAGCCGGAGCGGGCGCTGGAGCAGCTTGCAGAGGCTGAGAAGGAAGGCATTGACAGTGAGCGCCTGGCGTATTATCGCGCCAGAAGCTATGTCGGCACGGGTCAATACGAATCAGCCATTGAGGCGTACACGATATGCATCGAAGCGGGTTTTGATGCCATGGAATGCACCCTGAGGCGCGGCGCTGCCAGATATGCGCTGGGTCTCCATGAAGAGGCGGTCAAAGATTTTACAAGCTGCATAGACGAAGGATATGAACGTACGGAAGCCTTGTATTACAGGGGCTTGGCCTACGCGATGCTGGGCCAGGCAGAGCTCTCCGGACAGGACCTGGAAGCCGCTCTGGCAGCAGGCAAGATATAAATGGAGGATGGCATGACTGCAGGCATATGGAGAAACCGCATATCGATCCGGAAGGTTCTTGTCGCGCTTTCCCTTGTGCTCGCTCTGCTCTTCGTGCAGGTACCGGGAACGGCCGGTTTGACTGATGACCAGAAGATCAACGCCTATTATACGCTGATCAGCATGAAGATCAACAGCGGAGCGTATGAGGAAGCGCTGGAAAACATTGAAAAGTGCCTGGAACTTGCCGGCAGCAATGATTTGCTGTCAGGGGATCTGTGGCTGAAAAAGGGCGCCGTATATGCCATGCTGCCGAACTATGACCTGGCCCTGCCCGCGCTTGAAAAGGCGCTGGCATATGACGCCGAAATGGCAGAGGCTCACCTGATCATTGCCCAGATACGCTTTGAGCAGCAGGATATGACAAACGCTGTGGAACACATGGAGAAATACTTGGCGCTGAAGCCTGAAGATACCGCGATGTACTCACTGCTGGCTGAGATGCATTTTACTCTGGGGCAATACAAACAGGCACAGGATGCCTATTCAAAGTACATCGATGCCGGGCAGGAAGCTGACCCTGCCGCGCTATATATGCGAGGGGTCAGCTTCCTGCAAAGCGGCCTGTTTGAAGAAGCTGTCGCAGACTTTTCGATGGTAACCGATTCATCGGAATATGGACAAAACGCGCGCTATAACCGCGCCGTCAGCTATATGCAACTGGGACGGATGGAAGAAGCTGAAGCTGATTTTACTTATCTACTGGATGCCGGCGCGCAGATCGAAGGCCTTGTCTTCAACCGGGGAGTTGTCCGCATGTCCCTGGGCGACCTTCAGGGCGCCATAGCCGACTTTGACAGATCCATTGACAAGGGAGAGCAATGGGAGGATGCCATCCTCAACCGTTCCGCCTGCTATTTGCAGCTGGAGCAGTTTGAGGAGGCTGAGAAGGGCTATACCCTATATATAGAAGAAACAGGCGCAAATGATACCGGTGTCTATTATCGCGGGATCAGCTTCCTCTCGCGGGAGCGCTATGAGGAAGCTATTGATGACTTCACTGTATTCCTTGATGAGGCAGCGCAAAAGCCCGGCCTTCAGTCATGGGAAGATCTGTCCGCCTGGGCCCGAAATTACCGGGCAGCGGCACACATGGGTGCAGGTCGGTTCGAAGAAGCGATCGATGATCTGACCCAAAATATTGACCTGGACCTGCTTTTGGCAGTCAGCTATTACAACCGCAGCCTCTGCTATCAGCAGCTGGGGAAGGCCGATCTGGCAGAACAGGACTTGATGAAATCTCTGGAAGCGGATTCACAGGATAGTGCACAATCCGAAGCGGATAAGAGCACGGCTCCTGCCACAAACAAAGAGTGACGGAAGAAAACAGACCAAAGTTTACACGTCGGAATCCATTCTTTTGACCCCGCCCTGAGGCGCGACCCACAGGAGGTATCCCATGCAACATATCATGCGCCATTTGAGACAGGTGCGCAGCTGCAGGCAGAAAATGACTGCCTTGCTGCTGTTCGTATTGATGCTGGTATACCTGCCGGCCTGCGCATTGGCAGAGGGATTGCCTCCCACCCAAGGGGATAGTCTGCCCATAGAGTCGGTTCCGACAGATGTTCCGACGGAAGTTCCAACGCCTGTTTCTACGGCTGCTCCGACAGAGGTTCCAACACCTGTTCCGACGGAAGTTCCAACACCTGTTCCTACGACTACTCCGACAGAGGCTCCAACACCTGTCCCGACGGAAGTTCCAACACCCGTTCCGACGGCTGTTCCGACGGAGATTCCGACGCCTGAGCCGACGGAAGCACTGCCGCCATCGGCTGCTGACAGCGACATGCCCGAAGAAGAGGACGCAACACAGCCCGATGGGGATGATCATAGCCCGGCTGCGATGCAAGCACAGGCTTTCACCGTCCATGAGGGTCCCATTGCGGAAGATGCATCAGAGGGCGACAACCAACAGGAAGAGCAGGAAAGCGGACCAAGCGGCGTTTCACAGGACGAACAGGATGCCTCTGACACGGATGAATTGGGCAGCGTGCTTCCGGATGATGAGGGCGCAGCGGATTCGTTTGCGCAAGCGGGCGCTTTTCCTGCTGCCATGTCCATGAATGGTGCGGATGCCGGAGACGCCCCCCCGCCGGTGAATGCGCCCATGGGTGAACAAGGTGACACGCCGGATGATACGCCGGATGATACGCCCGATGATAAGCCTGGTGGTGAACAGGAAGAAACGCCTGATGACGAGCCTGAACCGGCAGATGAGCCCGACGCGCTTGTGCCCGGCGGAAAGGCTTACCTATACCTGAGCGATTCCGACAGCGACGAGGAGCCGCTGACCTATGTATCCACAGCGGTGGCCAATGCCATTCAGCAGGCGGTGGATTACGCTCTGGCGAACGCCTCCAACAGCAAAGTGCGTGTGGTGGTGGAGGACGGCATCTATGAGGGCGGCCTTCAGATCATCAAACCCAAGTCGGATAAGGAGGACGATGAAGGCGAGGAGGGTGAAGGCTTTTCCTTGGACATTCGCGCGCACGATGCCGGGGATGACAATGTATCGTCCGCAGGCAATGTGCAATTATTTGGCAACATCAACATCGACAGCATCACCACAGCGCTGTCCGGGTTGTATCTCTCCCTGCAGAGCCTTCTGAAGGCGAAGGATGCCAGTGTGGAGATCAACGGCACAAGCGCCGATGACCATATTGCCGCCGAGATTGACAGCGATGACGGGGACGCTGCCCTTTCGATCAACTCTGGCGACGGAGACGACCGGATTCAGGTGGATGCCAAGGGGCTGAAGGAACTCAGCATCAGCGCGGGGGCAGGCAACGATGAGGTTGAGGTAATCTTTGCCCAGGCACCGACGGTAAGGCTCACCAAGGAAGTAGCAAGAGAGGATCGCGAGGATCCATCCTTTGAAGGGGACGAAAACGAAAGCCAGGACCTGGTCACACAGGCTTTGGAGAAGATGCAGGCGCCCAACGCCAGGCTGACAGTGGATGCCGGCACAGGCGATGACAAGCTGAGCGTCAAGGTCATCAACTCGACCGGCCTGAGCATCACGCGCGGTGAGGACGCGACGAATCCGGACGGCCCTCCGCGTGTCTTTGGAACGCTGCAGGTCGACCTTGGCGCGACGGATGTTTCTATCCATGGCGGCGATGGCGCGGATTCAATTGAGGTGTCCGGCGGCATGCAGACGGTGGACCCCGTTTCACAGCAGGTGGTGGGCTTGCTGGTCAATGCCGTGATGAGTGTGCTTGAGCAATTTACTTCCGTGAGCAAGGCTTCCGTGGAGATAGACGGCGGAGCGGGTGACGATACGATCAGTGTTGATACCTCTGCGCTGTTTTCCAGCTTCCGGGGAATTGATCCGACCATAGACGGCGGCACCGGGTATGACAAACTGCATCTGACGGGGCGCATCGCCTCCGGCGGACTGTCGGGAGACGAATCAAGCATCACCGTCAAAGCGCAGGCTGACATGAGCCTGTTCGGCGCAGTGCCTATCAGCGAGATCATAGCCGAAACGGTGCTGAAAAACAGCAACATAGAGGCTTATACCGATCACCTGAAGGGGAAGAACCAGGTATCGATCGGCGCAAACGACACCGTCATCGATTTGAAACCCTTCACCGATTATATACTGCCCGAGGTGGACGGAGTGCTCAACCGAGCGTTTATCTTCACGGGCAGCAACTCCTTCCTGTCCAATATCATTTACGATGTAACAAGCGACGCGGCCATCGCCGGCAGTGAGCACGCCAAAGTGGGTATGCTGGACGCGCAGCAGTTGAATATCCTGATCCTCGGGCGCGAGGTCGATATTACCGGCCTGGTCCGCGGCCGCAACATCACGGTTCTTGCAAAGGATGACGACAGCCACAAGCTCGATATCGTCGAGAACGATCTCAATGACAATGGGCTGACGCTGGAGCTCAGCTTTATGGACTTCACCACCGATGCCCGCCTGACGGTGGCCTCAAGCGCGCAACTCGTCGCCAGCGAAACAATTGACCTCTTTGTACAGAGCAGGCAGACCAAGCCGCTGATCCCCACATTTGAAGAGATGCTGGAAAAAATCGGCGACGATTTCAAGAATAAGCTTGACTTCAACCCCATCAGCGTCAAGGTGGGAAGTGCAGAGGCAAACCTCTCCGGCAGCTATAACGCGGGGGGCTTTATGCATACCGCAGTGAACTCCTATGTCCGTCAGAAGGCGGACAACGCCGGCCTGGCCGGCTTGTTTATGCCGCTGGCCGTAGGTGTTATTGTCAACAACGCGTCCCTGAGCCTTTCTGACGCATCGATCATGACCGGGTCCGGTGTCAGCTTAAGGGCTGATTCCGATGTCCGGCTCAACACCCATGCTTCCACCGGCGTGCTGCCGGTGGCTTTGGCGGTGTCCGTCGCCGTGACGGACGCATCCGTCCTTGTGGGCGGAGATACCGTGCGCATTAAATCCGGCGGGGATGTTGCGATCGCTTCCAGAGGAACCGTTGGCATGACAACATCGGCTGACCGTGGCGCCGCCAAAACTGCCGATTCATCGGAATCCGGCGCGCCGGCGGCGCAGCCCGGCAAGTCCGGCGGCTTCTTTGCCGTCAGCGTGGTGCTGCAGGATGTGCAGTCGCGCGTCGCCGGGCGCACCAGCATCGAGGGACAGGATATATCTGTTCTGGCCAATGCCCGTGAGGAGGTGCTCAACCGGGCGACCAGCAGCGACTCCGGGGCAGGCAAGCAGAGCAACAGCTTCTCGTTGACCAGCATAATCAACAGCGTCAAAAGCATCCTGGGCTTCTCCTCTTCCCAGACGGCAGAGGCCAACCCGAAAGGCGCGTCTGCCATGAAGCGCGCTTCTGATGCCGTGGAAGGAACTCCCGCGGATGAAGAGGAAGAGGACATGGGCCTGGGCTCGCTGTTCGCTGAGCCGGAAGAAAACAATGATGAAGAGGACATGGGCCTGGCTGCCCTGTTTGATGAAGGCACATCCGGCGCGCAGGATCCCGAGCCCGGGGAGACCCCCGGTTCCGCAGAGACTTCCGGCGCCTCCGGAAACCAGCTGGTAGGGGCCCTGGGGGTGACCTACGGCTCCAACAAAGCCTACGCGGATATCAATGTGGATGATGACTCTGTTATCCTGGCCCTGGGCGATCTGCGGGTGTCATCGCTCGCTTCTTTGGTTTCACTGGTGACGGCTGACGCCTCGCCCATCACCCCGGATTCGGCGGGCTCTGATACGGATTCGCCCGACGACCCCAATGTGGTCAAGGACGAGACGCACCCCGCTGTGTCGGATGCTACAGCCAAAGTCAACATTGAGGCCACTGCCAACGGCACGGTGCGGCTCATCAGCCGGGATGCCGCAGGCCCTGACAAGCCGGGCCAGGATCTGATCAAGTTCCGGGTGGAAGCGCGCGAAGGCTATGAGATCGGCACAGTAAAGCCCGTAAGCGCTGAGGCCTATGGGACCGGCGGGACCCAAACAGAAAAGACATACCATTTCCTTGCGAAGACCGGACAGACGGTCACCATCGGGGCAGCATTTACAGCAAAGCCGGTCAGGATCGTGATCGATACAGCCAAGTTCTCCGGGGGAGAAGTGCGGGCGAATGTTCCTTACGTGAAGGCCGGCGAAAAATTTACGGTCTCCGTGACGCCGGACGAGGGCAGCATAAGATCAGAATCCGCCAAATTGACCATCGGCGGCAATGAGCAGACAGGCATAGAGACATCCTATACCTACACCGTCCCCGCGGGGACCACCGGGGAGTTGAAGGTCAGCGCTACCGCCAATCTGTTTGAAGCAAAGCTGTATACTATCGCTCAGCTGGTCCATTCGGATGAGGGAACGGAGCGCGGGCGCGTGTCCTATCAGAACGCCGAGAACGGCAACAAGGCCAAAGCCGGCGACAATGTACTGCTGACTGTGACGGCGGCTTCGGGATGGCACCTGGATACACTCAAATACAAGCAAGAGGGTTCACCGGCCGAAACCGGCATTCATCCGGTGAACGGGCAATATCACTTCACCATGCCTGCCGGCAATGTGACGCTCACCGGCGCCTTCAAGGAGGGCACTGCTCCGGATGCCGGCACATCCACCGGCGCAGGGCGTGATGTGGCGCTTGGCGCAGGGGTCGCTGTGAACGTGTCCAACAACAAGGCCCTGGCCACCATCCGGGGCGGGCAGATCCGGGCGCAGGGGCTCAGCCTCTTTGCCAAAAGCCCTGTTGTCAGCGGCACCGCCATCGCGAAAGCAGGCTTTACGCCTGCCGGCAGCGGCAGCATCGGCGTGGCCGGAGCGGTCGCTGTTCAGGTGGCGGGCGGCAAAACACAGGCAATCATTGACAAGGGCGCAAACCTCACGCTGGGCAGCGGGGAGCTGAGCCTGGCGGCGCTGGGCAGCGGCATCTACGCAACGGTGGCCGATGCGGGCAGCAAGGGCGATGAAGGCGGCGATGTCGGCGTAGGCGCGGCGATCGCGGTCCAGGTCATCGGCCTGGATATCATTGCCCGGGTTGAAGAGAATACAGCCATCGGGATCGAGCCGGGCGAGCAGGCGGCAGCGCTGGCCCTCAGCTCCGCGTACTCAGGCCGGGAGGATGTGCAGGCCATCGCCGGGGCAGCCGGCGGCACGGCCATCGTGCCTGTCATGGCGCTGAATGTATCCGGCATTCATGTGGAATCCGCCCTGGGCAAGCAAGCCGACGATTTCGTGCTTTCCTTTGCGGAAGACGCTGTGATATCCGCCATATCCACAGTGGAGCGCAGCCTGCTGACCGATGCCTCCGCATCCGGAGATTCGGTGGGCGTGGGAGCCTCCCTTGCCATCACTGTGCTCAACGATACGGCTGAGGCCGTACTGAGCCGCAGCGTGCAGGCGAAGAATGTCACCCTTGAGGCGACTTCTGTCTCCCATCTGAGCAGCGAAGCCCGCGCCGGCGCGCAGGGCGCGGCGCCCGCCGACAAGTCCGCGTCAGACGATGAACCTTCCGCGCCCGGCCCCGATCAGCTGGCTGAGGGCGGCATCCAAAGCGGCGCCAAACTGTCCGGCATGACGGGCAGCAGCAATGCCAACAGCGCACAGATCAATGGCATGAACGAAGACCGCCAAAAGGCTGAGACCAGCGAGGGCAGCGTCCAGGTGGCGGCAGCCATCAACGTCAACGTGATGCGCAACATTGCACGTGCCTCCATCGGCGACGGCATCTCCGTCACGGCCCTGCCCGAGGAGGGTGAGGGCGGGCTGGTCAAGGTGGAGACCATCAATGATACGGACGCGGAGATCAAAGCCAACGCCTCAGCTTCCCGCGCAGAAACGGGTGTGGGCGTTGCCGTGGCCATCAACGTCATAGCCTATGAGAACATAGCCCGCGTGGGGAGGGCCGCCATTGATGCGGTATCCCTGCACATCAGAGCGGACATCGTGGAGGAAGAGGCGGTCATCAAAGCGCAGACGCCTATCGGAGAGATTGCCGATAAACTGACGGATGAGCTTATCAATCAGGTTGGCGAGCTCACCGGAACCACCGGGCTGCTGGATGAGTTAAAGAAGCTGGTGACCGACGAAGAAACCGGCAGCATGATGGATCTGATCAACGAGAAGTGGAGCGCCCTGACAACAGAACCCATCACCGGGGAAACACGCAACGCCATCCTCTCAGCCTTGGGCAAGAGCATCCTCAGCCGCCTCAAGGGCGAAGAGTATGAGCTGGACCTGCAGCCGCTTGCCGCGCAAGCAGCTGGGGACATCGCGGGCACCCTGCTTGAGGGGCTGCTGGACCGTGAAGTGATCATGAAGCTGCTCACCAACAAAAACCTGATGGAGCAGCTGGGTGTCGCGGTGCCCGACATGGGCATCGCTGTGCTGGCCGCGGCGGCGGATATGCTGAATGCCCTTTTGGGCGGCGACGCTGAACCTGAGATCAGCGGGCACCGCATTTCCACCCAGACAATTTCCGGCGCCGGGGCAGCCAAGGTCGGCGTGGCGGGAAGCGCTGCCATCGCTGTGGTGAACGGCACCACCAAGGCCTTGATCGAGGACAGGCTTTCCGCGATCGCCGATGATATCTGCCTTGAAAATGACCTGGTGCTCTTTGCCCGCGCGCAGCAGAAGCTGTATACAACAGCCAGCGCCGTTGCCAACAAGGAGGGCGGCGCCTCCAAGAACCAAAACGCCCCGGCGGATGCCAACAGCAACTCCACCAACGGCGGCAATGCCAAAAAGGAAGACGGAAGCGGCGCCATCACCACAGGCAACCTGGGCGGCAATTCTGGCGGCGATAAGGATTCCGGCAAGTCGGTCGGCGTTGGCGCGTCCTTCGGCCTGGCCGTCGCCAACCTGAATGCACAGGCCGGTATCGGCGCTTACCGCAGCGTGCAAGCCGCCGGCATGGATATGCAGGCCATTGCCCGCAACGACCTGCAGACCATCACAGCCTCGGGCACAGATCCCATTGCCGTTCATCAGAGCACCGGCGGTACAGAGCCGCCGCCTGAGGGCAGCGAACCGCAGGACATCGCGGTGGACGCATCCGCGGCGGTTTCCTTCATTGACAACCGGGTCACTGCGAGTGTGGGAGAACACAGCGACTTGACGCTGACCGGCGGCAACATGGTGACGATCGGCCCGGAGGATGACCCGGAGCATGATCCCGTCAACCTGTATATGCTGGCCCTGCAGCAGGGTCACACGCTTACCCAGGCCAGCGGCTTTTCCGCAGGCGGACAGACGGCCGTGGGCGCTGCCGTTACGATCAACATAGCCTCTTCCGATGTCCGGGCCCTGTTCGAGGGCCGCGGCACAGTCACAGGGGACGCCCTCTTCCATGCCTATACCTTCAACAAGGATGACAGCAGGGCCATTGCCATGGCTGTGGGCGCGGATGTTGACCGCTATGTGAAGAAGCTGAACACATCCCCTTCACATAATCCTGAAGCCCAGCCCGCGACGCCCAACAGCACGCAGGATAAAATCAACGGCAAGCTCTGCGATAACTCAAACAGCACACAGCCCGATAAGGCCCCCGCTGGGGCACAGACCAAACTGCCCCTGTCCACCAATGTGCTCAGGACCCAGGATGTGGGCACGGAAGCAAATCCGGATACATCGGAAGCCTCCGGCGAAGTAGAGAGCGCCGTGACCAACCTGGGCAGCACGCCCACCGGCAACTCCGGGGACAGCAATAACGATCAACGCAAGAACATCCAGGTGGCGGCGGCAGTGGCGGCCAACATCACCAAGCACCTGAGCCATGTGCGGATAGCCGGTATCCTCAGCGCCGCGAGCCTGGAAGGGATGGCTGAAAACCGCGGCAACTTCAGAACCATGGGCACCGGCGCCGCGGCCAACGTATCCTCCACCGCTGCCAACAATGCCATCGCCGCCGGCATGGCGGTATCCGTCAACCGCAACGAAGCCAATGTGGAATTATCCGGACAGCTGACCGCGACGGGTGACGCGGGGCCTGACAACGATGGGGAAATCACCGCGAAAGCGGAGCTCACCCAGAACATGGACGGGGAGTACCGCGGCCTGCTTGGCGCGCAGGCGCTTGCCGGCGCGTTGTCAAAGGGCAGCGAATCCTCCGGCGGCGGGGACCTTACCGTTGCGGGCGCTGTCGCGATCATCGTCTCCAAAGCAAAGGCCGGTGCCCGCATCGGGGCCAACGCCCTTGTGGAGGGCGGGGACATCCGCCTGGAGGCCGGCGACAAGAGCAAGCTGGCGGTGCGCGCCGGCGCGCTGGCTGCAGGCAATACCAAAGCAGGCGTGGGCGCCAGCTTTGCGCTGATCTACGGGCATAATAGCGTGGAAGCGGAAGTGGGCGACTCGGCGCGTATCACGGCTGACTCCCTGTATATCAAGGCCCATAAGCAGGAAGTCACCTTGAAGGACTATGTGCCGGCTTTCAACTCGCAGGAGTGGGTGACCACCGATACGGCCGGGGAACCTGATCCCAAAGGCTATATCCACATCACATCCAAGGGCGCGGAAGAGAGCCAGAAGACAAGCATTGAGTTGAACTTCAGCACGGATACCGTCATGTCCATGATCGATTTGCTGAATTTCCTCTCCGGCACCAACTACTATGCCGAGGCCATCGCAGGCACTGCCGTGCAAAATCCGGAAGGCAAGGCCATCTCCGGCTCCATCGCGATGGTGTTCTTCTATAACACGGTGCGAGCGGCCATCGGGGACGGCGCTGTCATCGCCATGCGGGATGCCGCGGGCGATGTCACGGTGGAAGCCCTGAACGAGTCTAACACACGCGTCATTGCCGGTAGCCTGGCTGCCACGACCGGCAAGGTGGGGGTCGGCACAACAGTCGGCTTCCTGCGCAATCAGGACAGCGTGACAGCGGACATCGGCAGCAATGTCCTGCTGAGCGCAGGCCAGGGCAGCGGAGGAGAATATCTCCCGCTGGGCGCTGTCACAGTGAAAGCGGCGGCAAAGGCAGATACCTGGATGATCACGGCAGCGGTGGGCGCTGCCTCGGGTGCGTCGGCTACTGCGGTGGGCGGCTCCATTAATGTGCTGGCCCCGGAGAGCATCGTGCGCGCCTTCATCGGCTCCGGCACCAGGATCTACGCGGACGGGCCGGCCAGCCTGACCGCGGCAAACGAGGCCATGCTGGTACCCATTGCGGCCTCCCTTGCCGGCAGCACCGGAACGGCAGCCGGCGGCACAGTGCAGATCATCGTATCCGCCAACGAAGCCTATGCGCAGATCGGCGACAACGTGCTGATCCAAACCACGGGGGACCTCACCGTGGCTTCGGACAACAAGGATACACTGATCAGCGTGCTGGCCTCGGCTTCCGGATCGACCGGCACCAATGCCACGCTGGCAGGCACGCTCAATGTGCTGATCTCCAGGACCGTCTCCCATGCCACCCTTGGCGCGGGGGCTGTCATCAAGGCAAATAACCTGCTGGTGAATGCCAAGGCAGCCAGCAGGCTGCTGACCGTCATGGTCGCCGTATCCGGCTCTACAGGCGGCACGGCCGCAGGCGCCACCGTCAATGTCAATGTGCTCAAGCGGGATGTGCTGGCAGGCTTCTTGGATTCCGGCATGAATAAGCCCGCCGGCGTACAGACGGCGAAAGACACCGTCATCACCGCCAAAGCGGATGAGACCCTTTTGGGTGTCACCGTGGCGGGCGCCGCGACTGCCGGCAACACCGCCATTTCCGGCAATATCCCGGTATATGTCAATAACAGCAAGGTGACCGCCGGGGTGGGTGCATGGACGCATGTGAACGCGGGCGGCAGCATCGATGTCATGGCTAACCTCCAATCGCGCAACTATATCATCGCTGCCAATGTGGCGATGTCCGGCAGCACCGCCGTCGGCGCGACCCTCTCCACAGCCGTGTTCCTGAATCAAGTGCAGGCCCTGGTAGGGCAAGGCGCCCGGCTGAATGCCGCAGGCGCGGCCGGCAACCTAAACCGCGACAACAGGCGCCGCGGCGTTAACGTGGGCGCCTACGCCAGGGAAGACATCATCATGGTGTCTGTGGGTGCCAGCGCCAGCGGAAGCACTGCTGTGACCGGCGTCATCAACACGCTGGTGGTCAAAAACAAGGTGAAAGCGGAGGCAGCCGCCGACGCTGTACTGACTGCCGGAGAGAATGAAGGACAAGGCAGCCCGGACAGCGAACAGGGCGTTGCGGTGGAGGCCGAAGACGAAACACATCTGATCAATATCGCGGGGGCGCTGAGCGTTTCAGGATCCACCGGCGTCGGCGCGACTGTCGTTGTCATGGTGCTTCAAAAGGAGATTGAGGCCCTGGCGCAGCCCGGCACCCTCATCCGGAGCGCCGGGGATGTTGTTATCCGCGCGGCGAGCCGCGATGACCTTATGCTGTTCTCAGTCACCCTCGCGGCTTCGGGCAGCACCTCCGTAGGGGTGGGCGCCAACGCCCAGGTCTTCCTCAGCAGTGTACAGGCGGCCCTGCACGGCACAGCCGACGCCCGGGGTAATGTGGATGTGCTTACCCTCAGCGAGGCCCAGCTGATCAACGCGGCATTTACCGCTGCTGCCAGCGGGAGCGTCGCCGTTACCCCGGTGGGGGTCGTCACCTACTTCCGGGGCAGCACGGACGCTCTGCTGGGGGATGGCGCGCGCATTACCGCCGGCGGCCGTGTCGTTATCGAGGCGAAATCAAAAGAGACTGTTTCTGCCAACGCCATCGGCGCAGCCGGGTCCGGCTCGGTCAGCGTATCGGGCACGGTCGTCGTGGTCATCGGACAGCTGCAAACCACCGCCATTGCCAGGCGGGGCGCCATAGTGCGGGCAGCCGCAGTGGCTATCCGGGCAGAGGATGATCACAGGCAGATCAATACGGCTGCCTCCTTGGCTGTCGCGGGTGTGGCGGGCGTTGCCGTCACAGCCATGGTCACGGTGCTGCATAACACAGTCACTGCCGCGGCGGGTGAGACCGATTCGAACAACCGCAGCCTGAGGGCCGGAAGCATCACCGCGACCTCCGGGGATGTGTCGGTGGAAGCCGCCTCAAAACGCGACATCATCAATGCCCTGGCGACGCTCGCGGGCGGGCAGGCAGGGGTGGGAGCCACCCTCATGGTGGTCGTTTCAGGGGGCAAGCTGACGCAGGATGCCTCAGACAGTTTGCAAGGCGGAGGCGCTACTTTCAATCCGACCGGATTCATGAACGATGCCTTCGGCCAATCCGGAGGCGGAGCCGGCAGCAGCCGGCCGACCGACCTTGACACAATGCTCGAGGGCGACAGTCAGAAACAGGCTGATACCGACTTTGGTGAAAATAACGGATCCTTTGACGCGGCAGGCGGGTACCGCAGCGGTGATTTTGATAATGAAAATTATGCAGACAGCGAAGACGGGACAGGCCGCGGCGAGAACCGGAAGTTTGATGAAACCGGCGGCTCCCTGGGTGCTTCGCAAAATGCTGCCCTTATCAGCCACTCCTTTGGGCGCAAAAACTCAACCGGTGCTCTGATAGGCGAGGGATATTCCGTCATATCCGCATCGGACATCCTGGTCAGGTCCGATGACTATATGGTGGCCGATCTGCTGCAGCTTACCATCGCGGGCGGCGTATACGCGGGCGTCGGCGTCGGCATCGCGGTCGCTGTGCTGTATGCCAACTCCCTGGCCTTTGTGGAGGACAACGCGATCCTCAGCGCCGGGGGCGATATCCTGGTTGAGGCCGTATCGCGCACAAGTGAGATCAAGGGCGAAAGCGGCAAAAACGAGCAGCTGGGCGCTCTGATCAATGACCAAGCGAAGGCTGAGCAGAAGATTTCCATCTCCGAGCGCTCCATCCGCTCCGTTTCCATGACCGGCAGCGGTGGTTTTGCGGGTGTCTCAGCCGCCATCGCGACAGTCATCCTGACCAACAACACCAGAGCGTATATGCTGGGTGATGTGATCCGGGCCGATCGGGTCACGGTCCATGCGCTCAACGAGTATCCCTCCGTCTTCGCGGCGACCGTTACCGTCGCCGCCGGCGTGGTCGGAGTAAGCGCGTCCGTGGTTGTGCTGGCCAACTCCGGCACGGTGGAAGCGTCCATAGCGGGAAACGCGAAGATTGAAGATACAAACGCTGTGGCGGTCAGGTCTGATATCAATACGCATATGACCTCCATTGCCGTGGCATTGGCAGCCGGCGGAGTGGCTGTCAATGCCGGCGTGGCGGTCGCGGTCAATCGAATCACAGCGGATACTTTCATCGGGCGGGGCGTCAGCATTTCCGGCGGCAGCCTGAGCTCTCTCAGCGTGCTGACCAATGCGCGTACGACGGCCAACACCTGGCTGATCGGCGCTTTCATAGGCGAAGTCTCAATCGGCGCCGGGGCGGCGGTGTCCATCCTGAGCCCGACCATCCGCACCTTCATCGGCCTATCGCCGGACGGCGCGGCCGTGGACGGCTCGGCAGCGGGCGAGCGCAGAGGCATCGTGGCCCCCAACGCGGATATCCTCATAAGGAGTCTCGTGGAGAGCGAAGCAGAGGGAACCACCCTGTCATTGAGCGGCGGTGCCGCATCCATGTCCGGCAACATTCTGCTGGCCTTCAATCAGACGAAGGCATACACCGGCCTCGCAGCCAAGGATGTGACCGCCGGGGCCATCCTGATCGCCGCCGGCATGGATGCCGTGAGCAGCACCTTCATCGGCTCCGCGGTCGTGGGCGGCATCGCCGCGGGTGTCAGCATTGCGGTAAGCATCCTTGGCATGGATAACAAGGCAGTGCTGGACTTCACAGGTTCCAGGGTCCAGACAGGCAAGGTCCGCGTTGCGGCGGCAAAATACGACCCGGATACCGGCCTGTTCTCAGATAATCGTGCCATCTCCAAAGCCAGTGTCGTTTCGGCTGCGGTCGGCGGAATTGTCATCGGCATCAATACTGCGGTGGCGGACAACAAGGCCATCAATGCCGCTGTCGTCAAAGGCGGAACTGACGGCGAGCTGACCGTGCCCGGGCTACTGGAAGCGCGCGCCCAGGGAAAGGCTTCTGCGGAAGCCGTCATCTGGGGCTTGAACATCGGCGCAGCGGCGGTTGCGGGATCCTTTGCAGCGGCGGTCATGCGTCATACACAGGAAGCCCTGGTGGAGGGCGGAACGATCACAGCGCAGACATTGACAGTTCACTCCGCCCTGAATGACGCCCTTGATACTCCGATCGCGTCGGCTGCCATGCATACCGGCGGTGGCGCGCTGGCGTCCTTCATGGTCAATGTGGCAGTCGCCTATGGACGGGGCATCTCGCGCGCGAAGCTCCACCCGCTGAACCTCGTCCTGACAGGCGGCGATATCACGGTGGAGAGCCGAGGCACAGCCGCGGTACTGACCGAGATCAAGGAGATAGCCGGCATTTCCGTGCTGGACATCGGGTTGATGATGGGCCTCAGCTTCTCACAGGGCGCCTTTGAAGCGATCGTCACCATCCCTGACGGAAGCAACCTGCAGATACGGAACATTGTTGTAAAGACCGACAGCATCACCTCCGCGCATACCCACCTGGTGCCCAGCGTAGCCAAGGCGGGGTGGGTCGGTGTGGATATCAACCTGGCTCTGGCGAAGGTGACCGCGGAAAGCACCGCGAAAATATCCGGCGGCACGCTGTCGGCTCAGAATGTCACCGTCCTGGCAGACGGTCAGGCCACCGCGCTGACCGAGATCGGTACGCCCGTGATCACCGCTCAAGAGGTATCCATCGCGGCGAATGTGCTTCTGGCACTACTTCAATCAAAGCAGACAGCGTCCATAGAGGATACCGCGCTCAGCAGCACAGGCAGCATCTCCGTTACCTCCAACTTCAACAAGGGAACGACCTTTGGCGCCAAAACGGTGATGGGCGGCGTCAGCGGCACAGAGAGCTTGACACTGGCCCTGGTCAGCGCCAAGGCAAGCGTGGCCGTCGCGCTGGCTGACGCATCGAGCGAAGCCTTGGTCATCAATACGAGTATCCCGATGGCGGGCAGCCTGAAAGTCAAAACAGACGGGCGGTCTGATGCCCTGGCGACCCTGGCTTCGGGTGGGTCCGTGACGAGAATAAGCATTGGCATCAATGTAGCCTACGCAAAAGCCAAGGGCAGCTACACTTCCCAGGTCAACACCCAGGATAAAAATATTCAGGCAGGCAGCGTGATTGTTGAGACATACTATATCGCAACAGCGGAAGCCCTTTCCGTGCAGCCCTCGCAGGGCATCGGCTCCATCAAGATCAGCGGGCTTGAAATCCAGAGCAACTTCGCGAGCGCGGATGTCGGGATCCGGGCGAATGCCTCGGTGATCGGAAGCGGCAGCTTGTATGTCAGAGATACGATGACTGTCAAAGCGGAAGGGTCTGGCCATGCCTTGGCCCGGGTTGACGAGGCAGCAGTCAGCATCTCGGGTGTCAGTGTCGCGGCCAATACAGCCCTTGCGTCCATCGGCGCGGTGCAAAAAGCTTATGTGGAAGGAGTGAGGCTGAAAGCGGGCAGCCTTTCCATCACATCCGGCTTCAACCATGATACAACCCAGGGAGCCAAAGCCCATACAGGCGGCACAGGCTTGAATGTCACATTGGCAGGCGGACATGCACACGTTGTGGAAGCGAAAGCCTATGCCACAAACCACACATACATTGAGGGAGTCACCCTGCTTGAGGGGACGGGAAGCATCACCCTCTTCTCTCAGGGTACTTCCCATGCTGCGGCCACACAGCTAAACGGATCGGGCTTCAGCCTCATCGGTCTGGGGATCTTGAAGGCAACAGCCAAGGCAGGCGGCAGCTTCAGCGCCTGGGCATCCTTGCATGAAGGCACAGAGTCCTATGCGCAGAGCCTGTCGATCAGCACCAGGTACACAGCCAAGGCAATAGCCGAAGCGCGTCAGCCTGACCGCGGTTTTTCCGGGAGCATCGTGTCCTCTGACACCAACCTGGCGGACGCGTCCGTGCCGATCTCAGCCAGATCATGGCTGGGCGGGAAGGGAACCCTGACTGTTTCGGGCGATGTGCTGATACAGACCGAGGGCAAGGCTGAGAGCGATGCCCGCATCGACGGGCAGGCGATCAATTTCAGCGGGGTTCAAGTGGCGGTCAATATCGTCAAGTCCAACGTCAATGCCATGCAGGAAAGCCTGGCGGACATTGCGCATCTGAAGGCGGGCAGGCTGATTGTAGAGGCACTGCTTAACCACACAGGCACGGAGATCGGGGCGAAGGCCAGCGTAGGCGCAAATGGGACTACGAACAAAAACTTTGCATTCTCCATCGCAGGCGGCGATTACAGCAAGGCGAAGGCCTCCATGCAGGCCACAGTCCGCGCCAGGGCGGCCGGATATGACCTTGATATCAGCGGCAGTGTTGAAGCAATGACCAATGCCAGATCCTATGCCTTTGCCACTGTGGAAAAAGTTTCGGGGATCAGCTTGTTTGGGGTCAGCGTCATTGAAACATACGCAAAAGCCGCAGGCGCGTTCGAGGCGATCGTGGAGAGCCTGGCGGATCCGGCCGGACAAGGCAGCCTGTTTAAGGCGAGTGATGTGACTGCCGGGCTCATCTATCAGTCCAACGGGACCGCGAGAGTTACGCCGCAAGGTTCCAGGTCTTCTCTGATTGAAGCCAGCGTCAACATTGCAAAAGCAGAGACGCTCACCAAAGCATTGACGAGTTTCATCGCGGGGGGAGACGCGCTCCTGCAGGGTACGCTGACTATCAGTACCCAAGGCAGCGGCAGCGCCACCGCGGAGGGACTGACAGCAGGCCTGAGCATCTCCGGCGTCAGCCTGACGGTGAATGAAGCGCAAGCTTACCTGAAGACAAACCAGTCAGCGCTGCTCGATGTCAGGGCCGACGCTACACTCAGTGCCGGAGCTGTCAACATTGAAGCGCTGTACAAGACGGGCGATGATCAGCCCGGAGGACAGGCCTACGCGAGAACAGGAAGCTCTGCTTCCGGTTTTGACCTGAGCCTGGTTGGGGCTAAGTTCAACATATCCAACGCCCAAAGCGGCCTGATCAATACGGCAGGCATCACCAATACGATATATGATAAAAGCGGATATACCGCGGGCGGAGCGATCGGTACATTGGAAGCCCGTAGCCTTCAGATCCTGGCGCATGGCATCACCGGCGCGAAAGCCCTCGCGGTCACCAGCACCAGCGCTTCACTTGCCACAGCAGGCGGACTTTCTTCCCTGGCGCAGACATATGACAGCAATGCCTTCCTGCTCAATTACACTAAAATGAACCTGAGCGGAGCACTGAATGCGGAAAGCAGGGGCAGCACGAATGCATACGCCTATCTGGAGTCCCCTGTCAGTGTGGCGGGTTTCACAGCGGAATCCACTTCCGCGAACGCGCGTGTCGGTATTGACGGAAGCCGCCGCCAGACAGCCGCCGGCACCGTCAAAAACTCGGATATCCGGGCGGAGGGCAATATCGCGCTCTATGCCCATCAGGAAGGCGTCGCCTTATCGGAAGTGCGCAGGGGCGCCGCAGTCAGCGCGGTGGGGCTGAAGAAAACCGGGCTGCCGACCGCATCTTTCTACAAAACGGAGATCATGATCAAGGACAGCGCGCTGACAGGTGAAGGCGACATCAGCATCAGGCTGAAGGATCAGGCATCGGCGGATTCACATGCCAGCGGCACCGGCATCGGCTTTGCCGTCGATGCTGAGATCACCATGGGCAGCAACACTGTGAATCAGTCCAGCGACATGACGCTGGACAGCGCCCGGATCTTCGCGCGCGGCGCGCTCTCGCTGCTCAGTGAATCAGGTGCGCGCATGAGCGCGACAACGCTCGCAAACGGCGGCGGTTTCTTCTCCGGCAAGGCCGTCAAAGCGGAGAATACGCTCAACCGCAGCATGGTGATCACCATCAAGGGAAGCTCCGCGCTGGAGAGTGACTTTGGCGACCTGAGCATCAGGGCGCTGGGCGGCCTGTCCGACTGGATCAACACCGTGGCGGAGATTTCCTCAGGCGGCGTGGTGGATCTTGCCGACAGCACGACCAAGACCGCCATCAACAACCAGGTGACCATCAATGTGCTGGGGTCCGCTTCTCTCAGAAGCACCTTCAACCGTCTGACGATCTATGCGGACGCTTCCTCTGACTATGTCAACCTCTACAGCAAGACCGACGCCAAAGGCCTGGGTGTGGGGCCGGATGTCGAAGCCAATGTCAGTGTCATGACGCTGACACCACAGATCAATATCAGCGGGGCTGCGGCAGAATCCGTTCAGATTGCCGCGCGCAGGCTGGATATCCGCTCGGGCATCGGCTCACTCTATCTGTACGCGTATTCCTACGCCAGCGGAAAGGCACTGGGCGTGGATGTGGATTCCAAGTCCCGGGCTGAAACACGCATCCAGGTGAACACGCAGGTATCCAACGCCCGCCTGGTAGGCTACGACAACCTGACCCTGCTGGCAGACGCGCGCCCCGCCAAGGGACGCTCCGGCCGCAATATCTACCTGTATTCCTACGCATATGGCGGCGGGATAGGCGCGGTGACAGCCACGACGGATTTCGGCAACTCCTACGCAAATGCAGCACTCACCGTCGGCCAAGGGGCATCTTTCTACGGGGCCGATGTGCTGCTGGATGCCCATGTTTTCAACGGATCGGTGAACAGGCGGTCAGAAACACATTTCGTGGGGCTTGGCTCCGGCAGCGATAAGTACCATGGCTATTTCTCCTACGGCCGGACCCTCACGATCAACAGCGACAGCACGTTCCACATCGGCGCAGCCGCTGCGGGCATACTGATTGATATTTCCCACAAACAGGAGAGCCTGACAGGCAACCCGGTGCGCTGGGTAGGCGTACCTTCCTGGCTAAGCCTGCCCAATCTGTCCAACGATACGCTGCTGATCCCTGACCTGAGCAACAACATGCAGGGACGCCTGACCATCGGGGCGCTGACATCGTCCGGTGTCATCCATGTCTATGATCAAGCCTATCTGCCCGGCCTGTGGGTAAGCAACCGCACGGATAACAGCCTGTCCTTTGGCAGCGTGACCCTGCGCAACAGCAACTACCTGCTGCCGCAGGTGACCCTGTACGGGAACGCTGCCCTCAGCCGTCATGTGACAGCTGATCCGCAGCCCGAGATCCTCATTGTCAGCCAGGGGACGGGCGACGTCATCATCCGAAAGGACAGCCTGTTCTCCAACATGACCGGCACAACAAAGTTTGTGTGGGAGATTTTGCCGGGCAGCACGGTTGAGGAGGGCACGCGCAATCTGCGCACCATGGCATCCTACAGCCTGCTCACCGGAGCCAGCACGGCAGATCAGGCAAACGGCATCCCGGCTAATATCGACGTAGCGCCCGTCTGGACCCATCATCTGATCATCGCCAATGCGGGCAGCATCGGCACAGGCGACGCGCGCTTCAGCGCATACCTCTTCAACCGGGGCAACGTGGCAGCCACCATCGTATCCGAAACCTTCTATGAGAGCTGGCTGTCCCTGAGGCCGGTTGAACCGCAGGAAAAAGCCGGTTCGCTGAGCCTGACAGATATGACCGACACAAGCGTGGACCTCGGGATCCGGCTTGTGCGCATCGACGCCGGTACACTCAATGACATGCGCCTGGAGGAAGGCATCGTTCTCTATTTCCTTAAGGACAGCCTTACCACGGGCATCCCGCTGCCCGGGTCACTCTCCTATATTATCGGCACAGTGAAACCGCTGGAACAGGATGTAAGCCTCGATACCGGCGCGATGGCACGCTATCTTACCGGTACCTTGTCCGGCCCGGACGGCAGCATCTATGTGTATACGCTGCCAAACGGCACCACCCTGTATACCGATGAAGACGGCAAACTCCTGCGCATCACGGAGACCGATGATGAGGGCTATACCATCGACTTCCCCATTTCTGCCTACCAGGTGGAATATGATGGCGATACAGGGAAGGTGACCACGGTCACCCTGGCACAGGGCGTCAAGATCGACCTGAGCAGGGGCGGGGAGCTGTATATCGAGCAAGGGGTCACGTTTGAAACACTGATGTCGGCTATCGACGCAGACTGGCTGATGGATCTGCTGTTTAAAAACAATGAAGCGACTGTGAAACACGGCGGATTTACCTTTGTCTATCAAAGGGGCGGGAGCGGCGAGCTGATAGAGACCCGCCTGGTCAAGTTGTTCTCCACCAAGGGCAGCTCGGAAGGCAAAACATATGCGGATTATTATTATCTGCAGGCGGCAGGGAAGCCCCTTGTTGGTAATTCCGCATCCTCAGAAGATAACATTCTGATTGAAGTGACCCAGTTCTATGACAAGGGTATCCGGACACACTCAAGCCTTGCGGTCCGGGCGATGGTTAGCTCTGGAAGCACCAAGAGTTCTGCTCAGGAGTCGTTAGTGGGTGGTCTGGAAGTTTATATTACTAAACCAAACATCTATCAGGGCGACAGTGATTTCTTCTGGTACAAGCTTGGCAATTTTGACAGCAGACCGGATGCATACAATTGGGTGACAAGACAAAACGAAAGAAGCATTAGTAACTTTGGCGGCATATCCGGCCTGACTGTGACCTTGAAGTCGGTGAACGGTGGCTGGGTGAACAAGCTGTATTACGGCAACAGTGAAATCGATCTGAGCCAATTTACAGATGCCGGAAACAACATAATATATTACGTGGCCGCAAGCAGCCCCTTCTATGAGCACTTCAAGGGCTTGTTCTGGACGCAAAGCAGCGCTGAAGAATGGAGAGCTGGGCCTGATAAAGACTCTGATGGCAGTAAGACCGGCGCCAACTATTGGAAACAGGAGAGAAATAACGCGACCTATTGGCCGGTGGCCTGGAAAGTGGGTGACAATCAGCACACGCTGAGCGGTGTATACTTGAAACAGAAGACCGTTACATTCAGCTTCTTCCGCCTGAGTGATGATCAATACTCAGTTCTGGTAACGCCGGTGGATGACCGGCAATACCAGGTGGTGACTGACGAGCACGGGAACACATTGTATGAGATCGAGAAGGACGCCAACGGCGAAGATCTCTACGAGCAGAAAGTCAACGAGTATGGCGAGCTTGTCTACGAAACAAAACAGGTACCTTCCGGCACAGCTGTGTACAAAGCCATACTCCATCCCGATGGTTCTCTTACCTATACGCTCAGCGCAGGGGACACAACGCTGTATGAGGTGATGCAAGCAGACGGACGAACCCTGTACTACCTGCTGGATGGCGCAGGCAATGTCATCAATGAAGTGACGAACATTTACCAGATGTACGCGGACGGCAGCCCTGTTTACAAGCAGCAGACAGACGCGGCCGGAGACCTTGTGTGGGAGATTCTGACTAACGCCGCCGGGCAGCAGCTGTATTACCTGCTGAGAGCCGGAGAAACAGGCTATCAGGAGTGGGCGGCTGCTGAGAATGGCACACCGCTGACCGATATCAAAGCAACGCTCAGCCGAACAGGAGATGATGATTTCTTTGGAAGTCCCTTCCTGCCTGAGTATGAGCTGAAGTTTGACTATACTCTGCAGAGCGACGGCACCATCGATTTCAGAAGCGCTCTGATTACCTCTCTTGATGATAAACTCAACAACATTAATATGAAGCCGGCATTCACGCCCACAGGCGATGTCAAAATTACCTATACCTATACAGAATCGGATGAAGCCAAAACAAGGATTGAGACCTACGGCATCAGCGCACTGCTGCTGGATGCCGCAGGCAACGCAAACTACCTTCTGGAGAAGGATGCTGCCGGTAAAACACTGTATTACCTGACGGACGCCGGCGGAAACCAGCTCTACCATCAGAAAGATCTGAATGGGGAACTCATGTATCAGGAAACTGAATTGCCTGACGGAACGATTGAAAAGCTGCCGACTTATACTACGGAAAGCATGAATGGCGCTGTTGACAATGCTGTTGTTGTTAAAACCTCTCTGCAAGTTGACAGGGTCAAGAAAACCACAAGCGATCCTGCTGCCGAAGGCGCGGAGATCGCCTATATGCTGGATGCATCCGGAGAAAGGATCCCTGTCTATACCACAGAGCGCGCGCAGGCCTCTGCAGGCCAAAGCTACGACGCGGCGCCGGAAATTGAGTATGCGCCCAACACGGACGGCTCGCCGCGCAAGCCACTGCTGCTCGCCAAGGGCGCTGAGGGGGATGACGGGGTCATCACCTATACCTACCGCTACGTGGTTCACCACACTTCCTCGGGACTTTATGAGGTGAAAGAAGCCATCCTTCACTTCACCTGGGATGCCGACAGCAATTCGTATAAGCAGAGCGGGACTGACGATCCGCAGCTAACCATCGCTACCGTATATGCGCTGGACGCGGTGACAAATAGGCAGATACCCGTCTACGATTTGGATGAAAACGAGCAGAAAGTGCCTGTCTACGACCCGGATAAACCGCTGTATGTCAGGATCGGCGGCGAGAAAGTGCCTGTATACAAGCGGGATAGTAACGGCGCGCTGATCCTGGATACAGCCCGGAGCACCTATTACCACCGGATCAGCATCCTGGATCACGGTACCGGCATGTTTATTGAAGGCGACTATGACTTTGACGCGCAAAACGGGACCACTTATAAGATCAGCCAAATTAAGCTGCCCAAAGCCAACATCAGCGGGCTGACCCTCCCGGATGAAGGCTGGCGCATCACAGAAAGTTTGTTTGTTACCGAAGACGGAGATATAGTGCAGTTCGGCGTGGACAGCAGCGGGCAGGTGGTCCGCAGGCTGGTCAGCGGCAACACGACCTATACTATTCGTTATATCTATAATGAAAGTGATAGCATCACCAATCCCTTCCTGGAGGTAAAGATTGGGTCGGCTGATCCTGTATACTATCTCATCACATTCCGCTCCAACGGGGATATTGCCAAACTGACAAGATATAACAGCGACCATACACTGGGAACCACCTACACAAGCAGCGGCAGCAACTTCCCGGGGCTTTCGTTCACCGGGGTGAATACTGCCTTCAGCGCGGCCTTTGCCGGGGTTTACGATGGGTTGGCGTATCGTTCCAACATGAGCAGTATTCTGACAGATCGGTTCGGAACAGGCACTACAGACCCGCTGCTGACGCTGTACGGCGGGCAGGGCATCCTGCTGGAGCGCCTGACCGGCAATGTGGCCAGGGACGTTTTGGGCAACTATTACAGCGGGACCGTGAATTCCGAGGGAGAGGAAACATGGACCAAGCTAGGCCGTGATTTTAGCCCCGACGCCAATGGGGTAACGACCATCAAAAATGGCGCCACCATCCTCATGACCATCCACACGGAAGACGGGATACTCTATTACACGACCTATGAAAACGGAGCCAAGAGCCTGCTGGTCGGATCGGATGGTTCGGTGGAGTCACTGAGTGCGGTTTCCAAGCTGGCATGGTACCGGGTAGACGCGACGGGAACCAACTACCACCTGGGCAATGCCGGCGGCGGCGACATACGCATCACCATAGCGGATCCCGCCGGCAGCCTGCTGGATGATAATGACAGCCCGCCTGATATCCATAACAATATCACTGCGTCCGGCACATTGACCTTTATACTGCCGCCTGCGGGCACCGAGCCGCGCGGCACCATCGGCACGCTCAGCAACCCGATGGAAATCTCGGCCGGCAGCATCGTTTTCCTGAATCAGGAGAACAGCCTGATTCTGACGATGAACAGCTATATGCAGAACCTCACCGGTGATATCGTGCTGGAGGATGGGTTGACCGTAGACGGCGCTGCCCTGTGGGCGAACGCGCCATCAGGCAGCATACATGGCAAGGCGCTCAGCGCCGTCAACCGGGCTGCGATGCGGTTTACGGCCGGGCAGGATATCCGGTTCACGGATCTCATTCTGGATAGTTCCGAGGCTGACTTCAGCGCTGGCCGTGATATCATCATCACCAGGCTGACAGCCGAAGACGGCAGCGGGCTGAACTTCAAAGCCGGCTATGACATTTTGCTGGATGAGCTGTGGGTGAAGGACGACATAAGCACCACCATGGTGGATGGCAGCATCGACACGATCCTGAATCTGCTGGCGAGCGACGATGTGCGCATCAATGTGCTGGCCCGCATTACAGGCGGTGACACGGACATCCGCTCCGGCGCATTTGCCATCCCCGCTGGAGAATATACTGAGGAAGAAAAGAAGGATTATGCCCACCATGAAGTGATCATGGAGAAGCTGATTGCCAAGTCAGCCCTTCTCAACATCCTGGCGGGCCGCAGCGGCACATCGGGGCTGACAAGCGCTATCCATATAATTGACAGCTTCACCAGTGAAAACAGCAAGCATACCTGGAATGCGCTGCATGGAGATATCACGGTAGGCGGAGATGCTTCCTTCAACGGTGACACCACTGAATGGACGGCAGGAATCGGCATTGGCATCGCGGACTCCTTCACCAGCAAAGCTAGCGAGCACACCTGGATCGCTACAACCGGAGATATCACAGCAGGCGGAGATGCTTCCTTCATTCGAGACATCACTGAATTGACTGCAGGTATCGGTATCGACATTACGGGCTCCCTCGCCAGCGAAGCCAGTGAGCATCTCTGGAATGCGTTACATGGAGATATCACGGCAGGTGGAGATGTTTCCTTCTTAAGCGATACTACCGTGCTGACTGCAGATACCGGCATTGGCATTGCCGGCTCCCTTAGCAGCGAAGACAGTAAGCACACCTGGGTTGCCACAAACGGCGACATCACGGTAGACGGAGATGCCTCCTTCTTAAACGACACCACCGTGCTAACAGCACACGAAGGCATCCTGATCTTGGGGAACCATACAAGCACTGCAAGCCTGCATGATTGGAATGTCTACCTGGGCAATGTCCGCATTGGTGACAACACCCTCATCCTGGGCGGTAATCTGGAAATTCACATCGCCACACAGGGAGATACGCTGATGGGTACGGCGGACATCGCAGGCCCGGTAAGCATCACTGCCGGCAAAGGCAGCTTGCTGCTGGACGATCAGGCTGCGCCGGTCATCATCCGGAACGATGGATCACTGTCCTTCGACACCAGGGAAGGCAACGCGGAATTTGGCACACTGACTGTGGAAGAAGGCGGCTCAGCGGCTGCGCGTATGCTTGAGGCTGGTTCTGTCATCATAGGCATGGCGCTGATCGATGGCACCGCTGATCTGCTGACCGGATCAGGCAGCCTGCTGCGGCTTGCCCCGTGTGATCCGATGCATATCGGGCCGGCCGGCATTTTCCGATTCACCAACAATGGGCTTGGAAGTGCTTGGCTGGGAACACTGACTGTGGAGGCAGGCGGACTGGTCGACATCCATAACCATACCGGCGATATCCTTGCCTGCGAAGCGGATATTCAAGGAATGGATCAGTGGCAGATCGCGAACGGCGATGTACTGGTCACCAACACGACACCCCTGATCGTCGGCCCGTCGGGCAGCCTGAACATACAGATCGCCCAAGGCAATACTGACCTCAATGATCTGGAAATAGCTCAAGGCGGCAGCATGACAGTTTGGCTTGGCAAGGGCGGTCTGAGCCTTGATGAGGCTGACATCCTGGGCCGCGCGGCTTGGACGCTCGATGAAGGAGACCTGACGACTGAAAACCTTCTGCCGCTGCACATAGGGTCTGTGGGAGCGCTTGACGTCAACATCGGTACAGGAAAGGCCTCGATCAATGACATCACCGTGGCGGAGGACGGCGACTTCCGCATCACCATCGGAGCCGGCGATTTCACCCTTCTGCGCGCCAATGCCATGGGCGGATACTACATCCGCCTCAACGACGGCGATTATGTAGTCCTTGGTGAGCATACCGTGATGAGTCTGAACACCAATGGCAATCACAACTTCTATATCAACGGTGATATCGGCTCCCTGGCCTTGCCGGTGCGGGTTGATATCCCTGAAAATGAGCTTGCCATCCATATCGAATACGCTCACAGCATCTACTTCCGGGGCCTGACGCTCAACCGCCCGGCGGATAAGGAGTTCTCCGGCCGGCTGGTGAACGGACAGTGGGTCATCGGCCTGTATGACGGCCCGGGCGGGAGCGAAACCATCCTGGTACCCCTTGCTGAGCAGACAGGGGATGAATTGGCTGCGCGCTTTGTTCAGGGGCTCACCCGCGACGAAATTACCGGTATGCTGCTTGATGCCATACCGCAGGATAAGAACTCTGCCGAATACATCCTGCTGCGCAGCCTGCTGCTGGAGACCCGCCGGACGGACGACGGCTCCTTAAAGGGCATCCTGCGCAGCCTGGGCATCACCAGGAGCACTACCCCCGCCACGATGGCCAATCGCATAGCGTCTGTGCTGTCAAAGACATCCGCGACGCCGGAGCGCTTGACAGCCTTGCTGGCAGAGTTCCTGGGCAACGGATTCGTGCGGGAGGACATGATCCTCGACAGCATCACCGCCACAATGACCGAAGACGAACGGGCAGCATTGCTTGATACGGCCTGGAACAGGGCCAGTTATCCGACCCGGGCGCCTCAGCGTCAGACACACGACCTGAAGCTGCTGATCGGCGAAACCATCGGCGAAACCTGGGTCACCAACTACGACAGCGTCATCATTTCACAGGAGCGGGGCACTTGGGCGGCCGGGCAGGTTGCTGCCGAGTGGGGCAATGTGACAGTGACTTCCGGAGGGCACGTTGAAGCCGCCGCGCTCAGCACGGGCCGAGCTAATATCCGAGGCAACATCATCAATATCACAGCCGCCGGCCATGTGGGCGCCCTGCGGCCCATCCTGCTTGATCAGGAAGCAAGGCACATCCAGCCTGTGGGCAACCAGGTGGATCCGCCTAAGGGACAGGCTCTGTGGACGCCCGTCATCCTGAGGGATCCGGCGGGCAACTACAGCGTGCGCTTCCTCCTGAGCTATGACTGGATTCGCCCCTACGACTCCACGACAGCGACTTCTCTGATTGTCCGGGCGGGCGGGGATGTTCAGGTAACTGAATTGAACGGCGATCTTGGGATCCATTCCATTGCTGCCGGCGGCAATGTCAGCGTGGTTGCGCAGCGAAGCATCTTTGACACATCAAGGAACGGCGCTTCCCCGGACATCACCGGCGCGAACATCGTCCTGACGGCGCGTACAGGCTCTGTGGGCACGCATTCGGCACCGCTGGATCTTGATACGCCGGGGACCATCCGCCTGTATGCATTGGGTGATGCATTTATCACCGATACAGGCACCATGGACCTGACCGCTGCTGTGGTGAGCGGCGCGCTGTACGCGGCATCGCCTGATGATATGACCATTCTGAGTCCGGCCCATGCGCTGCGCCTGGGTGATGTGCGCTCCGGCGGCAACCTGAGCGTCACCGCACAGGGAAGTATACTGACCGGGAACCCGCTGGGCGCTGCCTCAAATGCCAAGGGCAGAAATATCATGCTTCATTCCATCACCGGCGGCATTGGGGATGCGGAGGCTCTGCTGCTCATCGATACCGCAGCAGAGGGAGAACTCCAGGCATACGGAAGCAATGTATACTTGCAGGAGGTCAGCGGCGACCTGCTCGTCCGGAACATCACCGCCGCCTGGGATGCCATTGTGATCGCGTCCGGCAGATTGCTGACGCTGAACGAACTCAATCTGAACCAGGCTGTAATGGATAAAGAAGATGCCCTGGATCTATACAACAGTTATACAGCCACCCTGGCAAGGACCACGGTGCTGGAGCAGTACGCGGCAAGGCTCCTCATTGAACTGGGCGGGGATGTGATGAATCCCGCATACCTGCAGGCGGTGTCAGAGGCGCAGGCAGCCAGGATCTTGTCCGATGCCGCGAAGGAAGCCTTGGAGGAGGCGATGCTCAAAGCGCAGGAGTCTGAGGCTCAGGCACATGATATTACACCTTTCATCAGTGCAGGCAATAGCTTGTCCCTCGGTGCAGGCAACAGTATCGGTACATCAGGTAACCCCTTGTCCACGCACGCAGGCAATGCCCTGCAGGTGCTCAACGCGCCGGGCGGTGTGTATCTCGACAGCTTGGGCGAGCTCTTCCTGGCAAGCCCCGTTTCCGCGCCGTTCATTGACCTCACAGCACTCGGCGATATTGCGTCATCCTACGGCACGCGATTGTTTGCTACCGGTACGAGCCTGGTCAGCCTGGGCGGAAACATCGGCAGCGCAGGATCGCCCCTCTTCGTTCTGACAAACTCCATTCTTGCCATGGGCAACAATGTGTACCTGAACTTGCCGGGCGATACCTTGATTGACCGCATTGCCGCGCAGAGCCTGGCGGATATCAATGCCGGAGGCTCTCTGCAGCCGCTCGCGACAGGACGCCAGGTGCAGATCACCTCCGATGTGCTCCGGATGAATGTCAAGGGGCATATCGGCAGCAAGAACGCCATGATGGGCCTGAATGTCAACCACCTGGACAGCAGGGGCCGCAACACATGGCTGCTGTCGACCGCGCCTCAGCTGATGGTCAGCCGTCTGAACGGGTGGCGCGTGGTGCTGAGAGTGCTAGGCAATATCGCGGGGAGAGGCATCAACGCCAACACGCTGACCATCAATGCCTTTGGCTCGATCGGCACAGAGGATGAGCCGCTGCGGGTGCGTGTCAAATACAGCATCCGGCTCACCTCGGAAAAGGGCATCATCAACTACATCAACAGCTACGGCGATTACGACCGCTATCTCGACTGGATGAAGCGCCCGTTGGAGGCCTACTACGAATCTCTTGCCTTCGTCATCCTGCCGCTGACCATCATGAAGGACGGCGTACCCATGACTGTGTACCTGATGATCGTGCTGAATGTGACGGGAGAAGGCGTGGAGGTGCTCAGCCTCATGCTGTCTGATTCCTCGGACGGTGACCTGATGGCTCTGACCCTGGAAGACTTGCAGGCGCGCGGGGTGCTCCGGATCGACCGGATCATCGTGGAGGATGCAGAGGCAATGGATGCCGCTATCCGTGCGTTCTACCCGGATGCCTTCGTGATTCAGAGCGTTCTGCTCCGCCTGATGCCGATGCTGACGGCGATGGAAACAGAGGAGGCGCTTGCCTTCCTGAATGAGCTGATGGATATTTCAGCCCTGAAAGGAGATCAGCAGCTGATGGCGATGAGCCGCTTTGACAGCAAGTGGAGCGCGCGCTATCCTGTATTGGGAGACACGCCAGGTACAGACACCGTGTTCCCGCAGCCCGATGATCCGGAATCTGCGATCCTGCGTGACGGCTTGCTTCCCTTGATGGCACATCTTCTGTTTGGGCTGGAGGAAGCAGAGGAGCTCACAGATGTCAATAAAATGATGGGGCTTATATTCCGTCTGCTTGTGATGGACGTAGCGGAGACAGATGAGCGGGCTGCGCTCAAGGTATCCGTTTATTAGTCCAGACAAGGGATCAGAACTTCTTCTTCTGACAAATTGTAATTATCTTATTACAGGATTAATGATTTTTGCCTGGCTTTGGGTTGTCTGAATCCCGGATTCGGCATTGACTCTGCCTTCAAAAAACAGGGACACAGCGGCAAGGAAGGGGCAAAGATGCAGGCAAAATCGCTGTAAAAATGTATATGAAAAGAGCGGAAGCAGGCGCTTCCGCTCTTCAGCCCGTTGGCACACGGGCTCTATTTTGTCAGCACACCTTTCAGACGATAGAGGATGTCTGTCCATACATTCTGATACATGGTACAGCTGTCGAGGCTGTCGGCACTGTGTTCCAGCCGGATCAGGCCGCCCGAAAAACTGATATTGACCGTCTCTTCTTCACCGCCGCCTGCTTCATCCTCCCAGAACCAAGCCAGGCTGAGGAAGCTGCCGGGTGAAAATTCTTTGATTTCGCCATGAGCGCCGACTCCGGTCTTTTTGGAATAAAAGCGAAAGCGCCCGCCTTGTCTGGGGTCAATTTCATAGACAGTATCGGGGTACAGGGGCCAGAACCATACAGCCAGTTTATCCGGGTCGATCCATTGTGCCCATAGCTCCTGCGCGCTTGCCGCGGGAATGGTTTGCTCTATTTGAGTAGCGCATCTTGTCATCAGTCAATCTCCATATCAAGCAGAGTTCGTAGTAATATACCCGTTAAGGCAAGGCTCAAGCATCAGGGTCTTCTTCTGTTGAAGACACACTGAACAGTTTGAGGATATCGTTTCGGTTGAGCTTCTGCGGGAGTTGCTCACCGGGCGTGATCAGCTGTTCAAACAGCTTGCGCTTGCCGCGTCCCAGGGCCAGCACCTGTTCTTCAATAGAGTCGTGCATCACAAGGCGCAATACCTGTACGTTTTTTTCCTGTCCCAGTCGGTGGGCGCGGTCCGCCGCCTGATCCTCCGCCGACGGGTTCCACCAGGGGTCGTAGTGGATGACCATATCGGCCCCCGTGAGGTTGAGGCCCGTACCGCCTGCTTTTAAAGAGATGAGGAAGACAGGCTTTTCGCCCGCGTTGAAGCGGTCCACCAGCTGCTGGCGTTCCTCGGGCTTGGTTTCGCCGTCCAGGTAGAGGGTCTCGATGCCTTCCTGAAAGAGTTTGCGGCGCAAAATCTTCAGCATCTGCGTAAACTGGGAGAAAAGGAGCACCCGGTGACCTTCTCCGATGGCTTGGGGCAGCAGATCTTCCAGCAGGGTGACCTTGCCCGCCTCGCCGCCATATCCCTGCATCACCAGCACGGGATGGCAGCAGATCTGCCGCAGCTCCGTCAGGGCGGAGAGCACTTCAGCCCGCCCGGCATGAAGGGCGTTGTGTTCGATCAGCCCTTCCATGCGCATCCTCTTTTGGTGCAGCACGGCCAGGTAGATCTTGCGCTGCTCGGGCGTCATGGGGATGGTGATCACGGACTCGATCTTGTCGGGCAGTTCGGCCATGACTTCTTTCTTTAATCTGCGCATCAGGAAGGGGCGGATGCGGCGCAGCAGATCCCGGGCATTTTTCCCCTGATCGTATCGGCGCATAAAGTCGCGGATGTTGGGCAAATAGCCCGGCATAACAAAGTCGAACAAGCTCCACAGCTCGGCCACGTTGTTTTCCATCGGCGTGCCCGACAGCGCCAGGCGCGTGCGGGCCTGCAGTCGCTTGACCGCCCGGGCCGACTGACTCAGGGCATTTTTGATGTACTGTGCCTCATCCAGTACCGCGAAACGGAAGGGGATACTTTCCAGCAGGTCAATATCCTGCCGGATGAGGGGATAGCTGATCAGCAGCAGATCAGGCGCGTCCTCTTTTTCAAACGCGGCGATCTGCTGCTGCCTGTGTGCCCGGCTGCCGCTGATCAGCCGCACGGATAGCCCGGGTGCGAACTTTTTGAACTCACCGAGCCAGTTATAGGTCAGCGTGGTGGGGACGACGATGATGCTGGGCTGCCGCTTGGGTTCGTTCTCGATGGCATAGCGGATGACCGCGATGGTCTGTACTGTTTTGCCCAGGCCCATTTCATCAGCCAATATGCCGCCCATTCCCAAACGGTCAAGTGAATGCAGCCAGTGAAAGCCGCGCTCCTGGTAGCTGTGCAGGCCTTTGATGGGGCTTTGCGGCTGCACCTGTGCGGGCGAAGCCAGCCTGGCGGCTTGAGGGGTGACATTGACGGGCAGGTCTTCATCGTCGATCAAAGCCTTAAGGTAAGCAGCCCGATAGCCTCGGATGCTTTTCAGCTCCCTTTGATCGCTTACCGCTTCCAGCGCGGCCTGAGCAAACTCCTGCCAGGGTTCCGTGTCCTTCAAGGTGATAAACGCGCCGGTTTTATAGCGGAAATATTGTTTTTTGCTGCGAATGGCCTGCAATAGCGGCACCAGCTCTTCAACAGGGGTGCCGTCGTCCAGAACAGCCAGCTGCAGCTGGCCTCCGGTACCGCTCAGCCGCCCGGAGAGGCTGGGTGTGCGAGGCGTCAAACGCTTAAAATCTTTGCTCAAAAACAGCTCTGCTTTTTCACCGAGATCCTGTACTCCGCCGGTAAGGAAACGATAAATGGCTTCTTCGCCCGATAAATAAACAAACCCTTTTTGCACCCGGAAACCGGCGTCTGCCAGGGATTCCAGCACCCGGCGCTCGCCGATGGCGTCATGCAAGAGAAGGCGCCCGTCATCCTGTTCGATGGAGAAGGGGTCCAGCTCGATATCACCGTAGGCGAATCGCACCTGTGCCCGGATTGAGCTGCCCTGCTGGTCCAGATATACCCGAGGTGAGAGCGGGCGCCGGATCATCTGACGCTCCAGTTTTTCGTCAAGGATAACGGCATGGCCGCGCATCAGAGTAGGCAGCAGTTCACCCGTCACGCGGGCGATCTCTCCCCTGGGAAAGGTGAACAGCTGATTGTCGCGGCTGAGCACCACGCGGGTCAGCGCGATGTCATTGTCTTCCAGGCGCAGGAGCTGACCGGACATGATCATATAACGTCCCTCTTTGCCCAAAGCTTCACAGGGCGTATCCAGCCGGGCGCGGATGGACAGACCGTTTCGGTTGCCGCTGACATAAAATACGGCGGGAAGAGACGTGACGGGTATCCCTGTCTGCAGGCGTGTCGTTCCCTCGTGTGTCAGACGGAAGCGCAGCTTTGACAAGCCGTCCAGCATACGGGAGGCGATCTCTCCGCGAAGCGGCAGCTTGCGCGCTTCCTGGGGGCTGAGTTTCATCTCGCCCATCTCAAGGGCCTGGGTATAGCCCAGAACGACGCGTAAAAAGGCGCTTTCTTCCGGCGTGAAGGCGTCAAAACGAGGCTGCAGGCTGTGGCCGCTGCTCAGCTCCACCTCTTCACCTTCTGCCAAGGCATTTAAGAAGCGGGGCAGATTCCGCACCACATAGAGCCGGGTTTCTCCGGCACGCAGTGACAGGCTCAGGTCCCCCTTTTCCCCGACGAAGAGTGAAGGCTCCACGCTCAGCGAAGCAGCTTTGGGGATCACGCTTTCCACAGCCTCATAAAAGGCCTCGCTTGCCAGGCGTCCGCCAAAGCTTTCCAATTCGGCCAGACTGCCGTTTGACTGCGCCGCCATGAAAGCGGCCACGATGTGGCGGCAGTTCTCCTGCCCGCAGTCACAGCGGGCGGCCTCATCGGCATACAGGCGGACGAGAGCATAAGGCTCCTGGGTAATCATATATTCAATCAAGCCGGGAGCCGTTCGAAGCTCCCGCAGCATTCCGCGAGCGGCCAAGGCAACCCCCGCTGCCCAATCCTCGGGCGGCGTAAATTTCCTGAGCCTGGTTTCTGAGATCATCTGTCTTTTCCTCCGGCAGGTGACGTCTGAAACATAGAGATTCAGCCGACACAAAAATGGTCGAATACTATATATTCGCCGCGCGAGCCCCTTTTTCCTGCCCGGGGCTCAAAGCTTTGAGCTGAAAAAGGGAGAGGAAGAAGAAAAAGACGGCAAATCTATGTGAAAAATCTGTCCGGAGGTAAGAGATCGGCGATGCGTAGGGATCTAAAAATCATCATTCCGGTGCTTGTTTTGCTCATTGTTCTGCTGGCGGCGGCCAGGCTGCTGCCAGGTACGGGCAAGCAGGCAAACGCAGGCCGGCTTCATGCCGCGCAGGAAGAGGGCGCTAGGCCCGCATCTTTGGGAGAGGAGCATGAGCCGTTATCAGAGCTGATTGCTGCCGAGGCATATTTGAAGGTACAGGTGGGCAACAGTGTGTATGAGCCGCTTGCCCTGACGCAGGAGAGGGAGCTTGTGATCGACCAGCCCGACGGCAAGCAGAATGTCATCAAAATCACCCCGGATTCCGTGGCCATGCTGTCCTCAAACTGCGACAACCAGGACTGCCTGCACCAGGGCACGGTCACCCTGGACAATCGGAGCGACAGGGCCCTGATGGACATGATCATCTGCCTGCCCAACCAGGTGATGCTGCAGCTGCTGGACCGGGAAGAGGCGCAGCGTGAGTGGGAAGAGCTGCATGGCGAGGCGAGTAATGAAATTTGAACTAATATTCTTGATTCAAATATAGAAAAACAAGATGTGGATGGATATGGAGCTATTCAAAAAATGGGGCAAAAGTCATTTGGTTCAATGGAAAACATTACACACCCATTGAGAAGGGAGACTCAATAGCTGCTGATAATGAAACAACCTGGTTTTAATCTCTTCCCAATACCTCAATCAGCCAGGGGAGCGTCCTTTCAAAAGGCGCGCCGAAGCGGGAGGCCTTGGGAGCGGGGTCCGCGCCCTCCAGGCAGCGGGCAATAAAGCGCACGGCGACATCGCAGGCGGTTTCGAGGCTTTTGCCTTTGAGGAGCGCTGACTCCAGAGCGGCGGCAAACAGATCGCCCGTGCCCGGCCAGGCGCCTGTTATCTGCTTTGTCATCGCGGCCTGAGGAGCCTGCATACCGGGGCCGAGGTATACGGCGCCTGTGTAGCCGGGCTGGCTGTTGACGCCTGTGATGACGGCGCTGTCAGCGCCCAGGCTGCGCAGGCGGGTAAGCTGATCGAGCAGGGTTTTCGGGCTATCGGGTGCCTTTGAATAGGGCAGGTCAAGCAGCAGGGCAGCCTCCGTACGGTTGGGCAGGATCAGGTCCGCCTGTGAACTCAGCTCGCGGAACCCTTCCAGCAGGGCATCGTCGCAAAAGCTGTAGCGCTTGCCCCAATCACCCATGACGGGGTCAAGGAACAGGTGTGTGCCCTCTCGCCGGAATAGGTCGAGGGCGCGCCTGACGATCGGCAGCTGGTGCGCACCCGCGAGGTAGCCGATATGGATGGCATCAAAGCGCAGATCAAGGGTCTGCCAGTGATCAAGCGCTGAAGCCATGTCCTCTGACAGGTCCCGGCGTGCGGGATCGGGGAAGCCGGTATGGCTGCTGAGCAGAGCCGTGGGCAGAGGAGTGGCCCGGATGCCCGCGGCATTGAAAAGGGGCAGCGCCGCTAACAGCGAGCACCGCCCGATGCAGGATATATCCTGGATAATGAGAATATGAGGCTGCATGGAGATCAGAGCGGGCGCTCCTTGCCCATGAAGCAGATGGCCAGGGTGCCGGGACCGGCGTGCGCGCCGATGACCGGCCCGATCATCTGAATGGTGACCTTCTGCGCTTGCGGGACTTTCTGCAGCAGCATCTGCTTGAGCAGATCAGCTGAATCCCGGGCGTCTCCATGGATGATAAAGATCTCCTGGTTTTCAGGATCCTCTATATTTTGGGCGACATTGTCCACCATGGCCTTCAAGGCCTTTTTATGTCCCTGTACCTTGCCGAAGGCCTCCAGCTTGCCGGACTTCGTCAGCACCAGGATGGGCTTGATGTTGAGCATGGAGCCTACGACCGCGCTGGTGGAGGAGATGCGGCCGCCGCGCCTGAGATAGACCAAGTCATCCACCGTGACGAAGACCTGGGAGCGGGTGCGGTTCTCGAGCAGCCACGCCTCAACCTCTTCGATAGAGGCGCCCTTTTCATACAGCTCATGGGCGCGTATGACCAGGATGGCCATGGGGAATGAGATGCTGAGCGTATCGACGACAACGAACTTGCGCTGCGGATATTTGGCCAGCAGCTCCTCGCGTGCCTCCAGAACATTGTTGAAGGTAGCCGACATCTTGCTGGAGAAAGCGATAAAAAGCAGATCGCTTTTTTCGAGGATCGGTTCGAAATATTCGAGATAGGCGGCAGTGGGCAGCAGGGAGGTGACGGCCGAGGCCCCTTTGCGCATCTGATCGTAGAACTCAGGCTGGCCGCCTGATTCGCCGTTATCGTCAAAATATTCCTGGCCGCCGAGGCTGTAAGGCATGCGGACGACGGGAATGCCCTTTTCTTTGGCGTACTGCCACGGCAAGTCACTGTCGGAATCTGTCATGAGTACATAATCTCGCGGCATGTGAACCTCCTGATTGACCATGATTACTCCTCGTATTGTAACGGGTTTAATTGACAATTGCAAGTTGAATGTCTACTATAAATCCTGCCTGACAGGCAGGCGCATGCTTCCGTTGATCAAAGAGAAACAAAACATAAAACATGATATTGACATCGTATTCAAGACAGAGCGGAGGAGAAAACATGGAGAAGATCGTGGTGCTGGATGGCCGGGCGACCAACCCCGGTGATTTGAGCTGGGCAGGGCTGGAACAATTTGGCAAAGTGACCGTATATGATCGCTCTTTCGGCGACGAAGTCGTGCAGCGCATAGGCGACGCGCGGATTGTATTCACCAACAAAACATTGCTGACCAAAGAGGTGCTGAACGCCTGCCCAACCCTCAGGTACATCGGGGTGCTGGCAACAGGTTATAACGTTGTGGACACAGAGGAAGCAAAGAAGCTGGGGATCATCGTATCCAATGTACCGGCGTACAGCACGGTGTCAGTCGCACAGTTTGTGTTCGCGCTGCTGCTTGAGATCTGTCATCGCGTCGGGCACCACAGCGATGCCGTGCACGCGGGCCGCTGGAGCACGAGCGTAGATTTTTGTTTCTGGGATTATCCCCTGATCGAGCTGGCGTCAAAAACCATGGGCATCATCGGCTACGGGCAGATCGGCCGGGCTGTGGCCAGACTGGCGCAAGCCTTTGGAATGAAGGTCATGGTTTACAGCCGTTCGACACAGCCCGGCACCGAACAGGACGGCGTACGTTTTGAGGCATTGGACGAGGTCCTGTCTCAAAGCGACGTGGTGAGTCTGCATTGCCCGCTGACGGAGGCCACACAGGGAATGATCAATAAGGACAGCATCGAAAAAATGAAGCCGGAAGCCATTCTGATCAATACAGGGCGAGGCCCTTTGGTGGTGGAGCAGGATCTGGCCGATGCCCTGAACTCGGGCAGGCTTTACGCCGCGGGGCTGGATGTCGCCAGCCAAGAACCCTTGCCCGCGGACAGTCCTTTGATTGGCGCCAAAAACTGCTTTATCACCCCGCACATCGCCTGGGCGCCGCGGGAGGCGAGGCAGCGACTGCTGGATATCGCCGCGGATAACCTAAATGGCTTTCTAAACGGAAAGCCGGTGAATGTGGTGAATCCTTTTTCATAAACGGATTGATAATTTCAGATATATCGGTTATAATTATTTGGATTGTGTCCGATTAACGGATGTTTGCCTTCGGGCATTCAACTATTTTTTTAAGGAGGAACTCACATGACCAAATACGTCTATCTGTTCCGTGAAGGCGATGCTTCTATGAAGAATACCCTGGGCGGCAAGGGCGCCAACCTGGCTGAGATGACCAAGATCGGCCTGCCCGTCCCCCAGGGTTTTACTGTTTCAACGGAAGCTTGCACACGGTACTATGCCGACAATAAGACCATCGCTCCCGAGATCGAGGCCCAGATTCATGAAGCTCTGGCCAAGACCGAAAAAGAATATGGTAAAAAATTCGGTGATCTGAAAGATCCTTTGCTGCTCTCCGTACGCTCCGGCTCCCGCGCGTCCATGCCTGGCATGATGGATACCATCCTCAACCTGGGCCTTAATGACGAGGCTGTCCAGGGCCTGGCCAAGCTGACCGGCAACGAGCGTTTTGCCTATGACAGCTACCGCCGCTTTATCCAGATGTTCTCCGACGTCGTGATGGAAGTCGACAGGCAGAAGTTCCATCAGGCGCTGGAAGATGTGAAGCGCGAGAACGGCTGCAAACTGGATACCGACCTGACCGCCGAAGACCTCAAGGAAGTGGTTCGCCGCTACAAAGAAATCTATGTCAATGCCAAGGGTTCCGAGTTCCCGCAGGATCCCATGGAGCAGTTGATGGCTTCCATCAAGGCCGTGTTCCGCTCCTGGGACAACGACCGCGCCATCTACTACCGCCGCATGCATGATATCCCCGGTGACTGGGGCACGGCCGTGAACGTTCAGGGCATGGTGTTCGGTAACATGGGTGACGATTGCGGCACCGGCGTTGCCTTTACCCGCAACCCCTCTACGGGTGAAAAGAAGCTCTACGGCGAGTATCTGATGAACGCTCAGGGTGAAGACGTTGTAGCGGGCATCCGTACCCCCAACCCCATTGAAACCATGAAGGATACCCTGCCCGAGGTATATGATCAGTTTGTCAAGATCGCCGAAAACCTCGAAAGCCACTACCGTGACATGCAGGATATGGAATTTACCATTGAGCGCGGCAAGCTGTTCATGCTGCAGACCCGCAACGGCAAGCGTACGGCCAACGCAGCCATCAAGATTGCCGTTGATCTTGTGGCCGAAGGCCAGCTGACCGAAGAAGAGGCTGTGCTGAAGGTGGATCCCAAGCAGCTCGACACCCTGCTGCACCCCAACTTTGACGAAGCGGCCCTCAAAGCGGCTACCCTTGTGACCGGCGGCTTGCCTGCCTCTCCCGGCGCGGCTGCAGGCGCTCTGTACTTTACCGCCGATGACGCAGCTAAGGCCGGCAAAGAAGGCAAGGCTGTCATCCTGGTGCGTGAAGAGACTACACCCGAAGACATTGAGGGCATGGACCTGGCCCGCGGCATCCTGACCGCCCGCGGCGGCATGACCAGCCACGCGGCCGTTGTTGCCCGCGGCATGGGCCGCCCCGCCGTCGTCGGCGCCGGCTCTCTGCTCATTGACGACGTGAAAAAGACCATGACCGTCAACGGCAAGGTCTACAATGAAGGCGACAATGTATCGCTGGACGGCAGCAGCGGCAAGGTCTATGAGGGCCTGGTGGCCACGGTCGAGACCGCTGTGACAGGCGACTTCGCCAAGCTGATGAGCTGGGCGGACAAGGCCCGCACCCTGAAGGTGCGCACCAACGCCGATACGCCCCGCGATACCAAGCAGGCCGTTGAGTTCGGCGCCGAGGGCATCGGCCTTTGCCGCACCGAGCACATGTTCTTTGAGGCTGACCGCGTCAAGGCCATGCGCGAAATGATCCTGTCTGATAACGCCGAGCAGCGCACCGCCGCTCTGGATAAGATCCTCCCCTTCCAGCAGAAGGACTTTGAGGAAATGTACATCGCGCTGGAAGGCCGCCCGATGACCGTGCGCTACCTGGATCCGCCGCTGCACGAGTTCCTGCCGCAGGTCAGCATGAAAGACGAGATTGAAGCGATTGCCAAGGAGCTGGGGACCACCAGCGAAGCGATCGTTGCCAAGATCAACGAGTTGCATGAGTTCAACCCCATGATGGGCCACCGCGGCTGCCGCCTGGCTGTCACCTATCCTGAAATCGCCCGGATGCAGACCCGCGCAGTCCTTCAGGCCGCGCTGAAAGTCCGCCGCGAGAACAAGCTGGATGTGAAGCCCGAAATCATGATTCCGCTGGTGGGCACCGTGAAAGAGCTGACCTTCGTCAAGGACATCGTGATGGAGACGGCGGAAGAGATCTTCGCCGAGCAAAACGACCGCATTGAGTTCCAGGTCGGCACCATGATCGAAATTCCGCGCGCATGTGTCGTGGCTGATCAGATCGCTAAAGAGGCAGAGTTCTTCTCCTTCGGCACCAACGATCTGACCCAGATGGCCTTTGGCTTCAGCCGTGATGACGCCGGCAAGTTCTTGGAGTCCTACTATGACAACACGATCCTTGAAAGCGATCCCTTCGCCCGCCTGGATCAGGAGGGTGTCGGCAGTCTGATGAAGATGGCTGTTGAGAAGGGCCGCAAGGCTCGCCCCGACCTGAAGCTGGGTATCTGCGGCGAGCACGGCGGTGATCCGTCCACGGTTGAGTTCTGCCACAACATCGGACTCGATTACGTGAGCTGCTCCCCCTTCCGTGTACCGATCGCCCGTCTGTCTGCAGCGCAGGCCGCGATCAATGAAAAGAACGCCGAGTAATCAGCGGTCATTCCGCCGGAATGCTTAACAACAAGGCCCGTTTCATGAAAGTGAGACGGGCCTTGTCATTTTCACCCATGATTTGGCGAGAGGGAGCAAGATCCAAATGGCGTGTTTTCAAACATCCGGAGCAGAGAACCGGCTTGTTATGAGGCAATAACCGCGAGTGTGGACACAGCCGCGCCGCATTGTCCGCACGGCTGTACAGCATCGGGAAAACAGAGCCGGTGCGGCGACATGAAAAAACCTTTCATCGGGATGGAAAATTATGTTGCGTTTTTAGTCAAATGCTTTTATAATGGGCCTGGTTGATGTGCGGCTGTGGTTGAAAGCCGATGCCAGCCGCAGGCAAAACGGCCCACGTAAGCCGGAGAAACTCCGGTGAGCATGGTGCGGTCTAGAGGTAAGCCCGGCCGGGCAGCAATGCCCGAGAGAGCGGTGTGAGAGCCTAAGGCGGGTAGCTAAACTCCAGCCGGCAAGTGTGGGGTCAAAGACCAGGTCAGCGCGCGTCAGCCCATTTAAAATTCAGGGGGATTACCACTCATGTTCCAAGACAAATCTCTGGTATGCCGTGACTGCGGACAGGAATTCACGTTCACCGCCGGTGAGCAGGAGTTCTATGCCGAGAAGGGCTTCCAGAACGAGCCCACCCGCTGCAAAGAATGCCGCCAGTCCCACAAGGCCAACCGCAACAGCGGCGCTCCGCGCGAAATGCACAGTGCAATCTGTGCCCAGTGCGGCGCCGACACGCAGGTGCCTTTCCTTCCCCGAAACGACCGTCCTATCTACTGCAGCGATTGCTTTGCGTCCATGCGTGGTAGCCGCTGATTAAAAACTCAGCACAAAACGAGCCGCCGGATGTTCTGTCCGGCGGCTCGTTCTTATTGGTCATGGCTTTTCGGTCAGAACAGAGCGATGACGGCTGCCATGAGGGGGGCCAGTATCAATGACGGCAGCATATTGGCCGGCTTGATCCTGGTGATATTCAACATATTGAGGCCGAGCGCTAAAATGAGAACCGAACCGACGCAGGAGATCGACGCAATGGCAGCCTGTGTGAACAAAGGCTCGACCAGACGGGCCAGCAGCACGATGCTTCCTTGAATCACCAGCACGGACAGGCCGGAGAGCATGACGCCTATGCCTATGGCGCTTGTAAACAGGATGGCGGAAATAAAATCCAGTACGGACTTGGCAAAGAGAATGCTGTGATCCCCTTCCAGACCGGAGCGCAAAGAGCCAGTCACCGTCATCGCGCCGATGCAAAACAGGAGGGTGGTGGTCACAAAGCCTTCACCCAGCGTATGCCCGTTCTTTTCAGCTTTACTTTTAAACCGGCTGTTCACGCTGTCTCCCAGGCGAATCACGGCTCCGTCAATATCAAGCGCAATGCCGATGAGGCTGCCCAGCACGATTGAAAGAATAATCACCATGCTGTTGACTTCACTGTTTATGCCGAGGATGCCAATGGTCACAACACTCAAACCCAGGGCCTGCATCAAGCCCTCCGTGAATTTTTGAGGCAGGCCGCGCCTGAGCAATAACCCCAATCCGCTTCCCAGGACAACGGCCAATGCGTTGACAATGACACCAAACATGAATAGACCTCCTGTCGTGACCGTCTGCCGTGGCCATCCTTTTTATTCTATCACATGCATGGAGAAAAATGGTACTGATCGAGGCAAAAATAAGCCTGCCTGTTTCTCAGAACATCTCATACACCCCGGTGGCGAAAAGGAAACAATACAAAAGCGCGACTTCGTCCGGTGATTGCCGGCATGACAGATTACGAAGACAGCCCTTGCCAAGGGCTTGTCCACCGAACGGAGCGCGGTTTGTAAATTTTTTTAGCAGCATGCAACATTTCACCCTTCTCATACGTCATATATAGCAGAGAACATTTTAAAGGAGGGTGAATCCGTGAAACATACCGGTTGGGCAGCCCGAGCGCTGCTGATCAGCCTGTGCCTGATGCTTTTGCCGGCCTTTCAAGGGATGGCCGCAGATGGCATTCTGCGCCCGGGAGACAGGGGAGAAGAGGTTCGCACCATCCAGACGACCCTTCAAGCGCTGGATTATCAGCTGAAGGTGGACGGCGTCTTCGGCCCGGAGACAGAAGCTGCCGTTATACTCTTTCAAAGGAGGAAAGGCATCGCGGCAGATGGCAAGGTGGGGCCCGTAACGCTTCAAAAGCTATACTCCGGCGGCCATGTGGGGGACGGTGTGCTCCGGCCGGGCGAATGGAGCGAGGAGGTCCGCAGGATGCAAAGCGCTTTGAAGGACCTTAACTACCCGGTCAGACCGGACGGTGTATTCGGGAAGGATACCCTTGCCGCGGTCAAGGCTTTTCAGTCCCGCAACCGGCTGAGGGTTGACGGCGCTGCGGGCGGGCAGACGCTGGGCCTCCTGTATTCCGGAAAAGCGCTGGGCTATGCGGGCGAGGCAGGCAAGGATACAACGGCCATCGTCGATACGCAGCGGGGCAGGGTGCTGCATCTGCGCTCATCCGCTTCTGACAAAAACTCAAAGAACATCATGGGCAATATCCCTTCCGGCACCAAGCTGACCGTCCTGTCCAAGGGAGGCAGCTGGACTAAGGTGAAGTATGCCGGTAAAACCGGCTACGTACAGACGGGTTTCCTGCGCTTCCCCTCAACGCCTGACAAGGAAATGCCTGTCATCAAGCCGGGTGAGGCCTCCGTCACAACGCAGCCGGGTCGTTCACTGAACCTGCGGAGTTCAAAAAACACGGCGAGCCGGAAGAACATATTGGCCAATATTCCCTCGGGCGCGGTTGTCCGGCTGCATGAATACAGCGTTTCCTGGAGCAGGGTCAGCTATGGCGGACAAACCGGTTATGTCTTGAGCGGATACCTGCGCCTGCCCTGATCAAACGCAGTGCCTCATGTCAATATGAGCGCGAAAGAAAGATTGATGCCTCAGATACT
>CAZVUU010000006.1:11652-52102 GCA_964630465.1 uncultured Christensenella sp. | reverse complement strand
TCGTCAACGCGGACAAAGTTGTCCTGACCGGCAAAAAGCTGGATCAGAAAATTTTCTACCGTCATTCCGGCTATGTCGGCGGTTTGAAGGAAATCAAATACCGCAGACTGATGGCTGAAAAGCCGGAGTTTGTTCTCCGCCACGCTGTGGTCGGCATGCTGCCCAAGAACCCTTTGGGCCGTAAGATGGCTACTAAAATGCACATCTACGCAGGCGCAGAGCACGAGCACGCGGCTCAAAAGCCCGAAGTGCTGACCCTCATCAAGTAAGCGGAAGGAGCAAATAGATTATGGCACATGCAGATTATAACGCAGTCGGCCGTCGCAAGAAGGCCATTGCCCGCGTTCGCCTGGTACCGGGCAGCGGAAATATTGTTATCAATAAACGCGATATTGACAATTACTTCGGCCTGGAAACCTTGAAGATGACTGTACGCCAGCCTCTGGTCCTCACCAAGACCACCGGATTTGATGTACTTGTCAATGTGAACGGCGGCGGTTTGACCGGCCAGTCCGGCGCCATCCGCCACGGCATCAGCCGCGCGCTGATCAAGGCCAACCCCGAACTGCGCCCGGAGCTGAAAAAAGCCGGCTTCCTCACGCGTGATCCTCGCATGAAGGAGCGCAAAAAGTATGGCCTCAAGGGCGCCCGTCGTGCCCCGCAGTTCTCCAAGCGCTGACAAATACGAACATTTAATCAAATCCCCTTGGAACGAAAAAGCGTTTCAAGGGGATTTCTGATTTCTATGGAAGATATCAGCAGCCTTGGTATTGGCGCTATTCTCGGTGGATGGACCTGTTTTGGTCAAAGCCCTGAGGATAGCGCGCTGTCAGCTTGGCGATGTTATTCTCGGCAATCTCATTGAGATCCATCCCCAGGCCCGTAGCAGCCAAAGCGCAGTACCACAGGATATCGCCGATTTCTTCGGCCAGATGGCCTTCATCGATGGCGTGCCCTTGAAAACTAGCCTTTTTGATGAGATCGGCGACCTCGCCGGACTCTCCGGCCAGACCAAGCGCCGCATTCTGCAGCGTTTTTAGCTCACCCGGTTCTTTGACATGCGCTGAACGCATTGCTTTTTGCTGATAGTCTGAAAAATTCATAGCTTTCCTTCCCGCCGTTTAATGCCGTTCATCATCCTGTGCGCCGTCCCGATCCCGGTAGCGATACCCCTTGGGATAAACTGCTTCGTGAAAAGCGTCCTCGGGCCGCACCCTTGACGGCAGGCTGTCAAGCATGCCTTCTTCGTCTTCGCCGCTGACGATACGCTCGCGGATGTCATCGAACAGCCGTTTGACCATCGGCCTTTGTTTTCTCCCAGCGCGGCGCCTGCGTGTTTGCGCATCCGTATCAGGCTGCGCCTTTCCTTCTCCAAAATAAGACGGAGCAAAAGACCTCTCTTCTTCAAAAGCAGGAGAAGGATCATAAACGTTTTGCCCGTCGCCATATAAGGATGAAGAAGAGTAATCCGCCGGTTGCATATAATCGATCAAAGGCTGATTGGGATCGACCGCCAGAGGAGAATAGTCCTGCGGAGGCTGGGCGGCAGCGGGCTCCGCCCATATGGGCTGAGGCGCATGCAGCGGAGCATCGCCGGGCTGTTGAGCGTAATGATGGCTTTGAAAGCCCTCAGCCGGGGGTGCCGCATATTCCCACTCGGGGCTCTGCGTGTAGTAGGGCTCTGCGAATGTGCCGTTTGGATCAAAGGCTTGATCATAGATTGGCTCTTGTGCAATGAACTCATTGTCCGCGTCATGCTGCAGCGGATAGATTGCTTCGGATGCCGTCACCCATTCGGCCAGAGCGCCGCGGGTTTGATCATCCATATCAGCGGATTCAAGATCGCGGGCGTGGCGTTGATGGCGTCTGTGCCGCAGGCCGCGGGTCAGCCAGGAGCGCCAGACAAGATACGGGCGCCAGCGAATCAGCCACACAGCATAGTCAAGCACAGTGCCTATAATGACGGCAGCCAGCAGAAGCAGGAACCAATATTTTGTGAAAAACGAGGATATACCGCCGCCTGCGTTGACCAGGGCGTTCCAGGCGCCATTGGCCGCGCTGCCCATCCACCCGAACAAGGCGCCAAACAGCCAGTCAGCAAATGCGTTCATCGTATGCTTCCGATCGGGGTCCCGGGGGGATCGTTGCTCTGCGGCTGGATGTCAATCTTGACAAAAACAACTTCTTCGCTGACATATTCCGCGTTTTTGGGGCGCTCAACCACGATTTGGCGGGTCAGCTCGCCGTCTGCTCCCTCGATGTCAATCTTGGTAGAAACTTCAAGATGCGTCAGGGATCTCAAGAAGTCACTTGTCCCCGCGACGGACAGATAGCTCGGCGAAGCGCTGATATCGGCTACAAAATAACCTTCCTTCGGAGAGCCTGAGGTAATGCCCGTCAGGTCGATATCGACAGTCTTCATGGGGTAGAGCCGCTGCTCAACGATCAGCCCGTCAACGGCAATGCCTTCACTGGTGACAGTCAGCAAGGGGGAGGAGACCGCTTCGTTGCTGCTGCTGAAGATTTCGAAGGGAACGGTAGCCACCTGCACGCCGGGCTGAGCCTGCAAGCGGCTGAGGTCAAATACGGCGACACATTTTTCAACATCTTCCATGATACTGCGCGGGCCGGTGATGACGACCCAGCTCGGGTCGTATTTGAAGGCGGAGGAAGGGGCGTAAAACCCTGCCGGGCTCTCGTCCGTGAAGCTCAGCTGAATCGGGACCCTCCGCTTGGTGATCAGCTCTTCAACGACAACGCTGACAGTATCTTTGGACAACCAGGTCACCTGTCCGTATGCGTTGCTGCCCGTGGTCTGGATCGCGAGATCCTGACGGCCGGGGGCCGTGATGCGCGACAGGTCGACACGCACATTATAGTTGCTTGCGGTCACCGTACTGTAGACACGCTGGGGGACGTCGATCTTCATGTGCAGGTCTGACAGATCCTCGAGCCCAGATACGACAATCAGACCGTTGCGCTGCAAGGTATCGGCATTCACGGCGCTGATGCTGACATTTGTCAGTATCTTTTCACGGGTGATATTCGCGTCAGAGCTGATCAGCACGCCCCACAGAATCAAGGCGAGGAAAAAACAGCCTAATTTCAAAGGCCAGCGGTTCAGCAGGACTTTCCTGATATAGGCCAGAAAGCTTTTTACATTGGGTGACTGCATAAAATCACGCATTTTATCAAGGGCCTTATTGCTCATGCTTTTTCATTCTCCAGGCGCTCAGCCTGTCACTGACATGGCCGATCATCTGCTTGAAACCGTATTTTTCACGCTGATACAGAGGGGATAGAGCCCTGCTCAGGCCGTCCGCATCCAGGTGACGGGTCAGTTTGCCGCCCTGGGCCATGCTTATGATGCCTGTTTCTTCGGATACAATGAAAACAATCGCGTCCGTTGACTCCGATACGCCCAGTCCCGCCCTGTGGCGAGTGCCCAGGTCCCGGCTCAGGTTGCTCTGGTCGCTTAAGCCCAGCACGCAGGCTGCCGCGATGATGCGGTCATCCCTGATGATCACCGCGCCATCGTGCAGGGGAGTGTTCGGCTCAAAAATATTGACCAGCAGGGGGCCGGAGACCATGGAGTCGATCAAGGTGCCGGTATCGATATAGTCTTTCAGACCGGTCTTTTGTTCGAACACGACCAGGGCGCCTACCCTGCGGCGTGACAGGCTCAGCATGCTCTGGCTGATTTCATTGATGATGCGCAGCGATTCATCCTTATCATAAATGGACCGGTCGATGTTGGCGCCCCGGCCTATGCGCTCAAGCGCGCGCCGCATCTCCGGCTGAAAAAGGATCAGCAGGACGAGCGAACCGTTATTGACGATGTTCAGCAGCAGCCAGTTCAGCGTGACGAAGCCGAAGAAGCTGCTGAGCCAGCTGACGATGATCAGCACGCCAAAGCCTTTGAGCACCTGGCTTGCCCGGGTTTCACGCGTCAGCATGAACAGCTGATAGATCAGGAAAGCGACGATGATGATGTCAAGCCAGTCTTTCAGCTGCGGCCTGTTAAATATATTCCAGAAAAACGCGCCGATCTGATCGACAAAGTTTCTCAAACAGCGCTCACCCTTTCCTGTATACTGATGCCATTATACAACATAATGCTCTGCATATGAAGCGGGGCGGGGAGATTTCATAAAATATATCAGCTTCAGGGCTTGAAATATACCCATACAGGGTATACAATGGCAGAAGACGGGTGAGCAAACAATCAACTGTCTGAGGGAGGAACTCAATGAAGCAAGAAGTTTATCTGGTGGATGGCATGACCTGCGCGTCCTGCTCTTCTGCCGTTGAGCGTATAACCAGGAGATTGCCCGGCGTCGAAGAAAGCCAGGTCAACCTGATCATGGGTACCATGGACATCACCTACGATGAAACGCTGGTAACGCCTGAGACCATCATAGAAAAGATCGATAAGGCCGGATACAGCGCCCGCCTGAAGGCTGACGAAACGCAGGCTGTGCAGGCCGAACCTGAGCTTGATGAGTTGGAGGTACTGAAGTCTCAAGATCGTCTGGTAGGATTGGCGTTGGCGCTTTCAGCCATCCTGCTCTATGTTGCAATGGGCCCGATGCTGTGGAGCGGCATACCGATTCCGGATATTTTTCATGTAGACACACACCCTGTCAATGCCGCCATCCTGCAGATGCTGCTGACGATCCCGATTTTGTGGATCGGCCGGCGTTTCTTTACGCACGGATTCAAGGCCCTTTTTAACGGCAACCCCACGATGGACAGTCTGGTGGCGCTTGGCGCGTCGGCCTCCTTCCTGTTCAGCCTGTACATGACATTCATGATTTCGGATTTTCCCCAGCACGCGCATCACCTGTACTATGAGTCTGCCGGCATCGTTGTTGCCCTTGTCATGATGGGCAAGCACATGGAGGCCAGAAGCAAGCTGAAGACCACCGAAGCAATCAAAAAACTGATGGAGCTGACCCCCGATACGGCTGTGTTTGTGAAGGAAGACGGCAGCGTCATGGAGGTGCCTACGAATACCGTCAAGACAGGGGATACCATTCTGGTGCGCCCCGGCAGCAAGGTGCCCCTTGACGGCAGGGTTATCAGAGGGGAATCCGCCGTCGACGAATCTCTTCTGACAGGAGAGAGCATGCCTGTCGAAAAATCCGAGGGCAGCGAGGTGATCGGCGGCTCGCTCAACCATCAGGGCGCCTTGTACGTGACCGTTACAAGGATCGGCCAGGAAACGACGCTCAGCCGTATCGTGCGGTTTGTGCAGGACGCTCAGGGCAAGAAGGCTCCGATCTCGGGTATGGCCGATAAGGTCGCGGCGGTATTTGTGCCGATCGTCATCGGAATCGCGTTGGTATCTTCCGTCGCCTGGCTCGTCGCCGGGAAGGACCTCTCCTTTATCGTCAGCATCCTGACAGCCGTATTGGTCATCGCCTGTCCCTGCGCCATGGGTCTTGCGACACCTACGGCAATCGTGGTGGGCACGGGATTGGGGGCCGGAAACGGTATCCTGATCCGCAACGGTGAGGCGCTTGAAAGAACCCATGAAACGGATGTGGTCATCTTTGACAAGACCGGAACCGTCACCAACGGCAGGCCGGAAGTCAGCTACATCAATACCTTGAACGGTGACAACAAGGATATGATGGCCCGTGCCGCGCTGGCAGAACAGGCCTCTCAGCATCCTCTGGCAGCGGCCTTTATCGCTAAGGCTGAAGAGATGAGCGCATCCCTGTCCGGTCTCTCCGTATTAGAATTCCGCAATACATCCGGCATGGGCATCGAAGCGGACTTCTCAGACGGCGGTACCATTGCCATCGGAAATGAAAAGCTGATGATTAAAAACGGGATTGACGTGGATGTTCTCAAAGAAGAGGCTGAAAGCTATGCCCACAAGGGAGAGACACCCGTTTATGTCGCCCTGGACGGCGCCTTGAGCGGCCTGGTCAGCGTAGCCGATCAACTGAAACATAACGCTAAGGATGCCGTTCATGAGCTGAAGCAAATGGGCATCCGTACCGTGCTGCTTACGGGCGACAACGAGCGGACGGCGGGGACCATCGGCGCGCTGCTGGAGGTGGACGAGGTGATCGCCAATGTCCTCCCCGAAGGCAAGGCACAGGTGGTCAACGACATCAAATCAAGGGGTCAAAAGGTGCTCATGGTCGGTGACGGCATCAATGACAGCCCGGCGCTTGCGGCGGCGGATGTCGGCCTGGCAATTGGCAATGGCTCGGACATCGCCATTGAGACGGCTGATGTGGTGCTGATGAAGAGCGATATCCAGGATGTGCCGCGCGCCATCCGCCTGAGTAAGAAAACCATCCGAAATATTAAGCAGAACCTGTTCTGGGCCTTTATTTACAATATCATCGGGATCCCGATCGCGGCAGGCCTGCTGTATATCTTCGGCGGCCCCCTGATGAACCCCATGCTGGCAGGCCTGGCGATGTCTCTTAGTTCGGTATTCGTCGTGGGCAATGCCTTAAGATTGAGGAGGGCAAAGATTTGAGCGATAAGCACACAGAACGCAATGCCGATGAAAAAAAGGCGATGATCCATCGCCTGAACCGGGTTGAAGGGCAGGTGCGCGGGGTAAGAAATATGCTGGAGAACGATGCCTACTGTATTGATATCATCAATCAGACAGCAGCCATCCGGTCGGCTCTGAATTCCTTTTCCACCCTCCTGCTGGAACGCCACATCCAAAGCTGCGTCAGCCGCGGCATAGGGGCCGGGGACGAGGAAGTACTGGCCGAGCTGAGCAACACCATCAAGAAGATGATCAAGTAGCAAGGAGAAATACAATGACCATTCTGAAAGTTCCTGATATGAGCTGCAGCCACTGTGTCGGCCGCATCACCAAAGCGCTGGAAGAAGAAAAGCTGAGATTTAAAGTCCTTCTGGAAAACAAGACAGTGGAAATCGACGGCGGCGAGCCGGAGGTTGAAAAAGCCGTCGCCGCCCTGGATGATGCGGGCTACGACAGCATCCGCGCTTAGAAGACAGCGGAAATCAGCCGGATAAACAAAAAACCCGGAGCGAAGCGCTCCGGGTTTTTATTTAGCCAGAGATTAATAGTTGGTCAGGTTGTACATTTCGATCGCGTCGTTGGCCAGTTCAGCCAGCTTCTTGACCGCGTCTTCGGGCGCAAGGCCTTGCAGAGCAACTTCTTCGGTCACGTCTTCAACGTACTGGCGAACTTCGGGGAAGACGCTCAGCAGGGAGCCGACGTACTCGGCAGAGGAGTCATGCAGCTGATCCAGTGCCGTCTGGAACTGGGGATACAGCGAGATGTTCTCCTTGAAGGTCTCGGTCTCGTGAGCCAGCATGTTGATGGGGAAGTAGCCGGTCTTGGCATTCCACACAGCCTGATTTTCGGGGTTGATCATGTAGGTGATGAACTCCCAGGCAGCATCCATCTTCTTTTCGTCGCCGGAGTTGACCATCCACAGGGTGCCGCCGCCGGTGGAGACGCCGCCCTGGTCATCATTGTTGACATAGGGGAAGTAGGCAGTGCCGACTTCAAAGGAATCGCCGACGTTGGCCAGCACGCCGGCCAGGTTTGCGGTGGAAGCGAGGAAGATCGCAGTTTTGCCGGCAACAAAGGCTGCACGGGCCTGCGGTGTGCCGCCACGCTCAATGTAAGAGGTAAAGGGGCTCTCAGAGATCTTCTTCCACATGGTGAACAGGTCAAGCGCAGCGCCGTTCTCGTCAAAGACAACCTTGGTGGCATAGCCGTCGCGGCCGTTGCCGTTGTCTACATAGTGGCGGCCCATCTTGCCAACCCACTGCTCAAAGAACCAGCCGTAGTTGGAGAAGAGGAAGCCTGCGCGGTCAATCGAACCGTCCGCGTTGTGGGTGGTCAGCTTCTCAGCGATTTCAAGGATGCCGTCAACTGTCGTGGGAATCTCGGTGATGCCGGCTTCGTCAAAGACAGTCTTGTTGTAGTACATCAGGGGCGTGGAGCAGTTGAAGGGCATGGAGTTGATCACGCCGTCGATGGTGTAGTAGGCCAGCAGGTTGGGCTCGATCACGGAGGTATCGAAGCCGGTCTTGTCAATGTATTCCTGCAGGGGCATCATCTTTTCGGAATCGATGATGAAGCGGGAACCGATCTCGTAGCTCTGCACGATGTCAAACGGCAGCGCTTCGCCGATGCTTGTGGCCTTCAGTTTATTGATGGCGTCATCGTACTCGCCCTGATACTGAGCGTCCACTTCGATTTTGTCCTGAGAGGCGTTGAAGGCCTCGGTCATGTTGGCGATGACTTCAGCGTTGGTGCCGCCCAGCGAATACCAGAACACGACCTTTGTTTTTCCACCCTCGGCGAGGGCGCTGAAGGCGGATAGCCCCAGCATGAGAACCAAGAGGATAGCGACCAGTCTTTTCATGTTGTCTCCTTTCGATTTGGCTTTGTATATTATTTCCTTCGCCCGGCGCTAAGCGGGCGATAAGCCCTGGATAAATCAGCCTTTGACGGCACCCGCCATCAGGCCGTTGATCAGTTGTTTTTGCATGAAGATAAAGATTGATAAGGAAGGAACCAGGACGACGACCACGCCGGCCATCATCAGGCCGATCTGTTCGGAGTCGATGTCGTACAGCTGAGAAATACCGATTTGAACCGTGCGTACCTTGTCGGAGTTGGTGACCAGCAGGGGCCACATGTACTGATTCCACTGCTGCAGGAACACGTACGCGCCCAGCGCGCCCATTGCCGGGCGGGCCAGAGGAACAACAATGGTGGTCAGAAAGCGCCAGTTGTTGCAGCCATCCAGCTTGGCCGCCTCATGCAGCTCTTTAGCAAAGGTCAGGTAATTTTGCCGCATCAGGAAGATGCCCATCGCCGAGCAGGCATACGGAAGGATCATGGCATGATAGGTATCGAGCCAGCCCCAGGTTGATACAGTCAGATAGTTGGCAATGATGGTCGCTTCCCAGGGCACCATCATCGTAGCTAAAATGCCGATGAACACCAGGTTGCGTCCGCGGAATTCAAGAAAGCTGAAGGCAAATGCCGCCATGGAACAGGTAGCCATCTGAAGGATGGTGACCGACCCCGCGACGATAAAGGAGTTGAGTATCTGCCTCGGGATCGCTGTTCTTGAAAATACATGCGCGTAGGATACAAAATCCATTCTGTTGGGAAGCAGCCGGGTATACAGCTGATCCGCGGGTGTGACGCTCATCATGAAGGTATAAACAAGCGGAAGAATAATGATGAGGACAAAAGGCAGGTTCAAAACGATGCGCAGCAGAGCACCCAGCATATTCTTCTGGCGGCGCGTTACGGTGACTTGACTCATTGGTAATGTACACTCCTTCTTTCCGCCCTGAACTGCAGCAGCGTGATGATCATGATAATGATGAACAAAACTATTGACCGCGCCGCGGCAGAGCCGAAGCGGAAGTTGCGGAAGGCATCCAGATAGATGGAATACACAATCACGTTGGTGGTTTCATTGGGGCCGCCGGACGTCAGCAGACGTACCTGAGTAAACGACTGGAAGGCGCTGATGATGTTGATGATGATCTGGAAAAACAGGGTGGGAGACAGGCTGGGCAGCGTAATATGCAGCTGCTGGCGCCAGTAGCCCGCGCCGTCAATGGAGGCGCTTTCATACAGCTCTTCGGGGATGTTGCGAAGGCCCGCGGAAATAAAGATAAAGTTGATGCCGCTGGCCAGCCAGATGGAGATAACGCAGATGATCGGGAAGGCCCACAGCGGGTCATTCAGCCAGTTGGTGTTGGTGCCGGCAAGGCGGTTGACGATGCCGATCGAAGGGTGAAAGATCATTTTAAAGCTCATGGCAGCCGCGGCGGACGCGATGGCGATCGGCATCGCATAGATGGCGGATGCGAAGGCGCGGCCCGGGAACTTTTTCGTGGTCATCAGGCTGGTGCTGAGGCCCACAATCAAGCTGCCAAAGGCAACAAAAATCACAAAGCGAATCGTGACCCACATGCTGTTCCAGAATGCCGCGGAATATTTGCCGATCAGGATATCTTCGTAGTTCTTTAAACCATAAAATACTTTAGGCAGCCCGTTTCTGTCTGTCAGATAGGTGCTGAGATGGATGGTTTTAAAGAAGGGGTAGTAAAGAAACACGATAAAAACGGCAAGCGCGGGCAACAGAAACAGCCATGGCTCCATTACCTCGTAGAAGGTTTTCTTTCTGCGCTTACGGGCGGTTGTGTGCTGAGACATTGTTCCTCCTGGCTAATAAATTCCATCTTCCATGGTATGGCACTATCAGGGGTATTTTTTATCTTTGTGTGCCAGTATCTTATCAAGGCAAACTGAGGCTGTCAAGGTATCAGCGGCACAAGATTATCCGGGAATGGTAAAAATATAGCGGTATAAATATAAAATGTGAGCGGATGCAAACCAAAAACTGTTTGACAAGATTTTTTTTCTCAATTATACTGACATCAGTTCACCGGACATTGTTCATGCGTTCACCACCGGAGTGGGTGGTCTGATGCGACATGTCCGGATGAAAAGAATATTAAGGGAGGCACGTAGATCTTTATGAAGAAATGGATTGCCGGTATCTCACTCCTGACCATGCTGATGGCTGTTCCCAGCGCCCTGGCCGTAAACACCGAGGTATCGGGCAAGGTGGTCATCTACACATCGATGTATCAGTTTGTTATCGACATGATGGACGAAGCGGTCAAAGAAGAATTCCCCAACCTGGATGTTGAGTTTTTCTACGGCGGCACTGGCGCCCTTCAGCAGAAGCTGACAGGCGAGATCGAGACCGGAAAACTGAACTGCGACATGATGCTGGTTGCGGAGCCCGCATACTCTCTGGAGCTTAGGGAGGGCGGATGGCTGCACTCCTATATGATTGAGGATGCCGACAGCATGCTGCGCTTTGAGTATGATAAGGAAGGCTACTGGTATCCTGTCCGCGTCTGCAACATGGTGCTTGCCTACAACCCCGATCTGAAGACGCCTGAGGAACTGCCCAAGACCTTCTACGATTTTGCCTATGATGCCAGCCTGAAGGGCAGGACATCCATGGGTAACCCGCTCACCAGCGGCACCACCATGGCGGCCATCGCCGCCCTCAGCGACCTGTACGGATATGAGTATTTCCAGAAACTTGGTGAAAACGACACCATGATCGAATCCGGCTCCGTTGCCCTTACAAAACTGGAGACCGGTGAGTGCGACGTGATCATGATTCTGGAAGAGTCCGTGCTCAAGAAGCGTGATGATGACGGAAGCCAGATCAGCGTCATTTATCCTGAAGACGGCGTCATCCTGATCCCCTCCACCGTCATGACCGTGGCGGAAGACCGCAGCGCCAACATGAACATCGAGGCCTGCGAAGCGATCACCGACTGGCTGCTCTCAGAAGCGGGACAGGAATTTGTCGTTGCCGGCTACATGCATTCCGTATTTGCCGGATCCGACAGGATCCCCTTCGACTCTGTGGATACTGATGAGCTGATCGCAAACGACATCGGTGTTGACTGGGTGCGCTGCTACACCATGCGTGAGGAAATCCAGAACGAATTCCAGAACTATGTCACAAGCAACTAAATAAACGACAGTTTTAAATCAAGACAGGGGCCGGGTAATGGTACCTCGGCCCCTGTCGATATGAAGAGATCTTGAATGGGGGATGAAGCAGTTTGACTGTAATCGATACGTCAACCTTACGGCGCAGCGGCAGGCGCGCGAAGATAGCGATAGCGCTGGTCTTTGTGCTTGCCCTTTCTATGATTGCGGCCGGGGTCTATGGCATCAGCGAGTTCGCCAAGTCAGGCTATGATGATGAGGCCGGTTTCAGCGTCGTGCATGATTTGCGCAAAACACTCGACATGCTAAGCAAGCAGGAGATGATACCGGTTGATGCCATGGACATAGAGAGCAGAGCCCAGTTTGCGCAGACAACTGAAGGCCTCCTGCTGGATGCCTGGTACCGTGTGCTGTACAGCGGAGAAACCATATCCGACATCCCCCGTATGAATGAGCCCCGCAGGGCAGAGTTTTTGGACCGGCTGATCAATGGCCTGCCCGCCGATATGCGCGATGAATATGTACCTGCCTGGGAAGCGCTCAACTGGCTCATGGCGGGAGAAACCATCGAAGGGCAAGCTGCCTATGAAGCGCTGATCGGCGAAATGGCAGATCTGGTCCCCGGAGGCGGACAAGCTTTGCTGGCTGAACTAAAGTCAAGCTCCGAAGCGATTGATGCCCGGGCACAGAGCCTGCTCGCGGAAGATACGGAGCTGCTGTTTGACGAGGGGATCAGCACGCGCAGAATCACCCGATTTGAAGACAGCGGCAAGGGTTTGTTATCCCTGACAAGAAGCTTGCACGAAGCGCTTTCCCAGTATGATCAGGCTTCTTTTACGGGCCTTGCCAAACTGGTTTTTGAGGCAAGCAACGCGCCCGAAAACTTGCCGCAGAAGCTTTCTGACGATCAGGAAGGCGCCAAAGCCATCCTGGATGCCATCACGCATGAAGATACAAACGGCGTCAAGATGCTGGCTGCGGCAAAAGGCTATTATGAAGCCCTGAAATCCGCGTCCCATGAAAATGAGAGGCCTGATTATGAAGGGCTGCTGGAAGTGCTGCTGGATGTTTCCAGTGAAGATGCCAGAGAAGAATTGACGGCCCAGCAGGCAATCATGCGATCCGTACATTATAACGATCTGCTGTCGCCGCTTTATACCCGGACCCTGGATAGCGTGTCCGGTGTTTCAAAGGACAGCGCGAAGGGGCGGATGGTTCATCTGCTCCTGTCCCTGGAAGAGGGCTTATCCCTGCCGGATGCGCAAAAAGCCATGACAGAAGAATTGATCCTTGTGCGCAACGGGCTCAATGCCGCCGTCGCGGAGGATTTCTCAGCCTCTTTGCCGGATGCGCAGCGCCTGAGCGCGCAGCTGAAGATGCTGCGTGTATTCTATTCACTGGAAGGAACGGGCGACGCTGAAAAGATGGTCCAGGACCTTTCTTCCGACGAGCGTCAGAATCTGCGGCCGCAGCTGCTCAAGGCATTGTCCGGCGGGGAAGCGGAGCTTGCCGGAGTGGATGACTTCATTACGAAGGGTGAGGCCGAGCAGCAGAATGAGCGCGCGATGAGGCTGTTTCTGACCTTGAGCTCGGAAGACGGAAGCCTGCTGCCCGCTGCTCTGCAGGGCGCATTCAGACAGGCGATCCGTCAGAACGCCCCACGTGTCCAGGCGGCGCAGGATGCTGTCAAGGGTCATACCAATGTGATCACACAGCTGGTTTTTTCGCACAGCAAAATTACATTGCTGATCGGCATTCTGCTGATCATCGACGTGCTGGCGCTTTTCCTGCTGATGGCCAGCCAGAAAAGCTGGCAGATCAATATACAATGGCTGATCATCCTGGTGATCATCGATCTGCTGCTGGTCTTCCAGCTGCTTCCCATGATTCATCTTGTGATCAAGGCATTCACGCCCGACGGCCATTTCAGCCTGATTACATTCAGAAGACTGTATGATTATAAGATGAACTGGAACGCGCTGACCAATACGGTGATCGCGGGACTCTCCACAATGTTCCTGGGTACCTTGATCGCTTTTCCCCTGGCCTGGCTGGTGGGGAGGACCAACCTCTACGGGAAGAGCTTCTTCCGCCGGCTGTTTGTACTTACTTATATGGTTCCGCCCTATGTCGGGGCGATGGCGTGGCTGCGGCTTTTGAACCCCAACGTCGGGATCATCAACCAGCTGGTACGCAACCTTTTTGGTTTGAGCACAACGGTCGGCCCGCTGAATATCTACAGCCTGCCCGGCATGATTTGGGTGCTGACCTGTTTTTACTTCCCTTATGCCTTCATTACCATTTCGCGCGCAATGGAAAAAATGGACCCTTCCCTTGAAGAAGCGTCCCGCATCTCCGGTGCCTCGCCGCTGCTGACCGTTGCAAGGATTACTCTGCCGATGATGACGCCATCGCTGATTGCGGGCGCTCTGCTCGTCTTTGTCAGCGCGGCCAGCTGCTACGGCATCCCCTCGATCATCGGCGCGCCGGGCAAAGTGCACACGGTGACAACGCGCATCATCGAATATTACGGCCGCGGCACGCAGGGCCTTAATGACGCCACTGGGCTTGCTGTGTTCCTGATGTTGATGGCCCTGGTGATCCTCTATTCATCTGACTTCCTGCTGGCGAAGCGGCAGTATATCACCGTGTCCGGGAAGAGCACCAGGCCCAATATCGTCGATCTGCGCTCCTGGCGCATTCCGATGACCGCCTTGATCTCTCTGGTTGCCGTGATCGTGGTTCTGATTCCTTTTGCCACCATCCTGACCACATCGTTTAAGATTGATGTGGGCAAGAGCATGTGGGCGGATGGGAACTTTACCTGGGGGCAGTGGCAGACGATCTTTTCACGCGGAGAGACGCTGAACAGCCTGTCCAACAGTCTCATTTTCGCCGCGGCCGCGGCGACCATCGGTATTGCCATCGCCTGTACGATGAGCTATCTGCTGCAGCGCACCAATGTAAAAGGAAGGCGGATACCGGACTTTCTGATTACACTGGGCTCAGGCACCCCTTCCGTTGTGATTGCCCTCGGACTGATCATGACCATGCAGGGCAGCTATGGCGTCAACATCTACAACACGGCATATATCCTGATCGTCGCCTATCTTGTCAAGTATCAGCTGATGGGCATGCGAACGGTAGTATCGGCGATGAGCCAGATTCACGTATCGCTGGAAGAGAGTTCTACGATATCAGGAGCGAACTGGCTGAAAACCATGTTCAAGATCACCGGTCCCTTAATTTTCCCGTCCATTGCAGCCGGCTGGTTCTTGATCTTCATACCGTGTTTCTACGAGCTGTCGATGACAACCTTGCTGTACTCCAATACAACCAAGACCATTGGATTCCAGCTCTATGAATACTGGACCTACACCAGCCAGCCCCAGGCCTGTGCTATGGCCTTCGGCATCCTGATGATGGTTGTTTTGCTCAACGGGGTGCTGAACCGCATCACCAGCGGAGAATTCTCGATTTAAGAAAGGGATGATGATATGTCTGCCGTAACGATCAAAAGTGTAAGCAAATCGTTTGGGGATAACACTGTATTGCAAGATTTTTCTCAGGTCTTTGAGGATGGCGAGTTCGTCACCCTGCTGGGGCCTTCGGGCTGCGGAAAGACCACCATGCTTCGCATGATCGCAGGATTTGAAAAACCGACAACCGGCGAAATCTATGTGGGCGACACCCTGGTATCCAGCGACAGAACCTTTGTACCGCCCGAGAAGCGCAATATGGGCATGGTATTTCAAAGCTACGCCGTGTGGCCGCATATGAATGTGTTTGATAACGTGGCATACCCGCTGACGATCAAGCGTATGAATAAAACTGATATCAAGAGCAAGGTGGAACGGGTGCTGTCAATCGTCCATCTGGGCCAATACGCGCAGCGTTTTCCCAACCAGCTGTCGGGCGGCCAGCAGCAGCGCGTGGCGCTTGCCCGCGCACTGGTGGCGGAGCCGAACCTGCTGCTGCTGGACGAGCCGCTCTCAAATCTGGACGCCAAACTGCGTGAATCCATGCGTTTTGAAATCAAGGAGATTCAGCAGAGTCTGGACATTGCCGTCGTCTATGTCACTCACGATCAGACAGAGGCCATGGCCATGAGTGACAGAATCTTCCTGATCAACCGGGGCGTGGTCCAGCAATCAGGCAGACCGGATGAGATCTATAATCAGCCTAAAAATCAGTTTGTGGCTGACTTCCTTGGAAAGGTAGAATTTCTGAAAGGCAAGAGTGAGGGCGGCCGCATCCATCTGCTGGGAACGGATCAGCACCTGCCTTATGACGGAGAGAAGAGGGGAATGGTGGAAGTAGCGATCCGTCCCGAAAATATCACCATGACCACCCCCGGCGATACGGGCTTGAAAGGCACGATTGACAGGCGCTACTACCTGGGCGACACGGCAGACTGGCGAATTGTTCTGGGAGAGACCAGCCTGCGCGTTATTACCGAAGGGCGGCGCTTCAGCCGCTTCTCCCCGGGGGATGAAGTGGGCTTGAACATCGAAGAGTTTCTCGTCTTTGATGATGAAGGCACGCTCAGCGAGCAGCTGAAGATTGTAACCTGACGACCTTTGCATGCATCAAGGCCCGCCGAGTTATCGGCGGGCCTTGATGCTGTTCGTTTTCAAAATAAAAAGCCTGTGAGACAAACAGGCTTTTTATAAGCGTTTTTATTGCTTACTGGGCGAGGGTCTCGGCCTCGGGGTATACGCTGACCTTTTTACGGAACTTGCCGTAATGCTCAAAGCGCACGATGCCGCTGGCGATGGCAAACAAGGTATCGTCCTTCCCGATTCCGACGTTGGTGCCGGGGTGTATCTTGGTGCCGCGCTGGCGAACCAGAATATTGCCGGCCAGGACAAACTGACCGTCGGCACGCTTTGCGCCCAGGCGTTTGGACTCGCTGTCACGCCCGTTCTTTGTAGAACCGCCGCCCTTTTTACGGGCAAAAAGCTGAAGATTCATTTTCAACATGGTGATTTCCTCCGTTTCAATTAGGCGACTCGGATTCACCGAGCTTTAAGTGTGTTGGATAGGCTTCTTTAAGATCTTTCATGCCGCTTTCAAATACCCTGAAGATGGTATGCGCCCGGTCGTTCGGCTTGCGCAGTCTGACTTCCAGCAAGGCCTCTCCTTCGTTTATCTCCGGTTTCATGCCCGCGACCCTTTCCAGGGCATTGGCACAGGCAATGGACATAAAAGAGATGGCGGCACATACGATATCCTGACCTGCATCAGCAAAACCTGTGTGCCCGCTGACGCGGTAACCGGAAATTTCTCCGTCAGGCTCTTTGTACAGCAGGATGCTGGTCATCTCAGGCCTTGATGCCGGTAATCTCCACCTTGGTGAAAGGCTGGCGATGGCCCTGCTTGCGGCGGTAATTCTTTTTGCTCTTGTACTTATAGACGATGATCTTCTTGCCGCGGCCTTGCTGAAGTACTTTACCGGTAACTTCCGCGCCTTCAACCAGCGGATTGCCTGCCTTGACAACTTCTCCCCCCAGCATCAGCACCGGGAATGAAACGGAATCGTCAACCTGATTGTCAAGTTTTTCAATGTAGATGATGTCTCCCTCAGAGACACGGTACTGTTTGCCGCCAGTCGCTATAATTGCGTACACCTGCAGCACCTCCATAACTTTACTCGCCGGGATCCATTAAGCATTTTCAGCCATGAGGCAGCGCATGCGCATTTGAGCCTCTCCCGAGCGGCTAACCCATAAACTACCATAAACACGATAAAGTGTCAATGTATATCACAAGCGATTTACCGGTCTGTTTTCGAGATTATCTAAGCTTCAAGCGAAAAGACGCGAATTTGCACTTGACAGACGCAAGGATTTTTTATATCATAACTCTCGCAGTCTATCAGGGCTGACGGTGGGGAATTGTGTAACGGCAGCACCTACGACTCTGACTCGTATTGTCTAGGTTCGAATCCTAGTTCCCCAGCCAACCTTGCCTCCGTGGTCTAGAGGCCTAGGACACCGCCCTCTCAAGGCGGCAACACGGGTTCGAATCCCGTCGGAGGTACCAACGAGAACCGCTTGAAATATCAGCGGTTCTTTGATTTATATAGGGTTTCTGCGGTGTTCCGTGTTGCATGCGTGTGATACGATGCAGCCGAAATACTGCATAAAGTAGGCCGTTTGAACATCAAATGCAACACGAAAAGGGCCATGGCTCGAGATTAAAGTATTATACGTAGCAACAGATCGGGAGCTTACAGCGGATCAGGCTGATTCGGGCTCCATGTCCTCTTCGTTGATCATGGATGAAAGCACCGAGGCTTTTGTGACAATTCCCTGAAGCTGTCCGGTATCATCAATGACGGCAACGGGGTAGGCGGCCTGAGCGGAAATCGGCATGACGTCGTGTACCGTCACTTCCGGCGAGACCGTGTGATACTCTGTGATCATTACATCCTTGATCTTCAGCCCTTCCCGGTGAGCGCGCACCGCGTCGCCGATGGTCAGGATGCCGCGCAGCATCAGCCTGTCATCCACTACATACACGGTCGAGAAAGCGTTCTTGTTCATGGTGTGGATGGCGCGCCGGGGCTGATCGTTCAATCGGGCGAGAGCCGTAGGCGTGATCATGACATTTTTGACGGAGGTCACGCGGGACAGGTCCGCCCCTTCAATGAAGCGTCGGACATAGTCTCCGTTTGGGCTGGCGCTGAGCTCCTCGGGGCTGCCCACCTGAACCACCCTGCCGCCCTGCATGATGGCGACGGTATCGCCCAGCTTAAAAGCTTCATCAATGTCATGGGTGATGAATACAACGGTCTTGTTCAGCCGGCGCTGGATTTTCAGCAGCTCAAACTGCATGTCCTTGCGCACCAGAGGATCAAGCGCGGAAAAAGGTTCGTCCATCAGCAGGACATCCGGATCATTGGTCAGAGCGCGCGCAATGCCGACACGCTGGCGCATGCCGCCCGAAAGGCTGTCACAGCTTTGATGTTCCCAGCCGGAGAGACCAACCATGTCCAAAGTTTTCTTCGCTTTTTGATCGCGCTCCGCCTTTGAGAGGCCTCTCAGTTCCAGGCCATAGGCGACATTGCTGAGCACGTCTCTGTGGCTTAGCAGCCCAAAGGATTGAAAAACCATGGACATCTTTGTCCGCCTCAGATCAAGAAGCTCTTTTCTGTCCATCTTCATGATATTGCGCCCCTCATACAATACGCTGCCTGAGCTTGGGCGGTTGAGCCTGTTGATACAACGAACGACAGTCGATTTGCCTGAGCCGGACAAGCCGATGACAACGAAAATCTCACCGCGTTTCACGCGCAGATTGACATCCCACAGCGCGACAGTCGCCCCGGTCTTCTGATAGACCTCATCCTTATCGGACCCCGCTCTCATCATGAGGGACGCCGCTTCGCGGTTGGGCCCGTAAAGCTTCGACAGGTTTTTGACCTCTAAAATATAATCCTGATGCTGATCATCCATTGGCTTCACCTCCTGTTGATACATTATTGGCCCTGGCCCTCAGGCGGCGCGCCTGCCTGGCGGCTCTTTTTTCATCGCTGAACCAGCCTTGAGTCAAGCGGTCAAGCAGCACGGCCAGGATGACGACGGAGAAGCCGGACACCAACCCGCGGCCGATTTCGGTCCGGTTGACCGCGATCAGCACTTCATTGCCCAGCCCTCTCGCACCGATCATCGAGCAGGTCACAACCATGGACATGGCCATCATGAGGGTCTGGTTGACCCCCGTCATGATGGTCGGCATCGCCTGAGGGATCTGTACCTTGATCAAGGTCTGCATGCGGGTCGAGCCAAAGGAGCGTGATGCTTCCACCACCCCTTCATCCACTTGACGGATGCCAAGGCTGGTCAGGCGGATGACAGGCACCACGGCATAGATCACGGTGGCGATCACAGCCGAGGCAGAGCCCAGACCAAACAGAAGGAGCGCCGGAATCAGGTAGACGAAAACCGGCATCGTCTGCATGGTATCCAGGACAGGGCGGGCAGCACGCATCGCCCGGTCAGACGCGGACAGTAAAATGCCGACAGGCAAGCCGATGATTAGCGCGATCAGGACGCTCGCCAAGACGATGGACAACGTCATGTACATCAGCTGCCACAGGCCAACGATGCCGACGGCGCATAACATGGCGGCATAAAGGATGCCGCTGCTCAGGCTGCCGCGTGCGCGCCATCCCAGCGCGAAGACGAAGAGCACCATCACAAACCAGGGGATATGCCCAAGCAGGCGGTTGATCGTGACGACCAGGTTGACCAGGCCTTGGCCGATAATATCTTCGAAAAACCAGGCCGCGTTCGCTGCGAATTCACGCATAGCACGATCGATTGCGCCTACATTGGGCTTAAAGACAAAGGGAAAATCACCAATATCACTCATAAACTAATCAAAATCCTCCGAATTACAGTGTCGATCGCAGAATATCCGCCTGCTCGGGCCTCAGCCAGGTATCGACCAGCTCAGGGTGATTGACTAAAAACCACCTGGCGGTTGCGATGTAATCATCGCCGGTATCCTGCATGTGGGCCAGACCTTCGCTGGTCAGCGCTGAAGAAGTGCGATAGTTGCGCAAAAACTCAACAAACTCCGGATGCTCTTGCGCAAACTTATTGCTGACGCAGATGGTGACCCGCATCGGGGGAATGCGTGTTTCACCTGCCTGGTAGGTATCCGGGTCAAAGGGCGCGTCATCCAGCAGAACGAAATCGTACATCCCCATCAGCCAGGTGGGCTCCCAATAATAGGCGACGATCGGCCGTCCGCGGTCCCAGGCAGAGATGATCGCCGCACTCATCGCGGCGTCGCTTCCGGGCAGAATATAGTTATAGAACTCATCCAGGCCGTAATATTCAATTTTTTTCTCAATGATCTCCGTGACCTCCCAACCGGGCAAGCCGCCGAAGATGCGCCCCTTGCCCGGGTCTTCGGGGTCAGCAAAAATGCCGGCATAGTCTTTCAGATCGGCAACAGCCTTCAGGTCGGGCGCGAGTGCTTCGATGCCGCGGTCCGTGTCGCCTTCAATGATATATCTGGGCACATACAAGCCCTGGAAGTTATCGTCAAAGTTGACGGAGACTTCCTGAAGGCGTCCCTGATCGATATCATCCGCATAGCTGGGCAGGTTGTCCGTCCACATTTCCATGTGCACATCAATGCTGCCTGACATAACCCCCTCACTCGTGATGGGGGTGGAGCCGGATATCTCTTCCCAGCTATAATCAAATACCGCTTCCGCGATGGTTCCGGCGATCGCGTTGTGCAGGCGAATGGAATCCCAGCCCACGTCCGCGAAAACGATGGTATCCCCGTCAGCGGCGCCGGCGGTTGCTGCAGCGAGCATATATAACATTAGTGTCAATATCAGTAATCGTCTCATTTTAAACTCCTTTTTGAATCCGATTTCATAGCAAACGGTTGACATTGCATCAACCGACAACCTACATTATGTAATAAAGTTGGCACTTTGTCAACCCTAAAGACAAAAGAACAGCAGCTACGAAGGGCTGCTGAAGCACCGGGGGGGGATCACTCTATTTCATATGATTCACAAATTCAGACACCACAGGCACTACCAAGAGATCACAGATTACGATCAGCACGTCACCGGCAGATAACACCGTTTCGGCAGAAGGGGAAAGCATGACTTCCTCTGCGCGCCGAATCCCCAGGATCGTTGCTCCGGTTTCCCGGCGGAAGGCTGTTTGCGCGATACTGAGCCCTTCTATGCGGGCATTGGGCGGTATGGTGAACTCATAGGTATCCATCGCCTTGCTTCGGCGCGAGCGTTCAGCCATCTCGATCAAGCGGTTCATTGCGTTTTCAATTCGAAGGTCGAGCGCGCGGCGCTGTGCCGTCAGAGCGGCCAGGTCTTCTCTGTGACGGCGCACATCTGCCGCTTCGCTGTTTTGCTTGATGTACTCTCCCGCCCGCGCGCGGGACTTGACCACGACGCCGCTGCCGGGCTCAATGGAAACGATGTCCATCTCATTTAATAGACCGAGCGCCCGGCGGATGGTTTCAGGTGACACCCCGTATCTGGAACTCATCAGGGAGCGGCCTGAAAAGCGATAGCCCTCCTGAAGCCTGCCATCCGCTATCTGGCCGGCAATATCAAGAGCCACCTTTAAATAGACAGGCATACCGCGCTTGCGTTTGTTCATACGGTCCCTCCGCGCATCAGTACAGGCTGCTTTGGATCAGGATCCACAGCTTGGGAACAAAAATAATCATGCCGATAACAGCCGCCGCCACAGCCATGACGAGGACTGCGCCGGCGGCTGTATCCTTGGCCAGTTTTGCCAGGGGGTGATACTCGGGAGACACCAGGTTGATGACGGTTTCGATGGCTGTATTCACCAGCTCAGCGGTAATCACCAAGCCAAAAAGAATGATCAGAATGTACCACTCTGTTGCGGAACAGCGCAGCACGAAGGCCAAAGCAGTCACCAGAGCTGCAACAGCAAAGTGGATCACCAGGTTGCGCTCAGTCTTCAATGCGCTGAGCACACCGTCAAAGGCATAGGCAAAGCTGTGCAGCAGGTCGCCCTGCGATCCAATGCCCGCGATGCGCTCGCTGAGCGTTTCATCGTGGTCAATATACGCTTTGACGAAGGCCGTAAATACGATCAGATAGACAGATGAGGCCAGAAAGCCGCCGATCACATCGCTCAGGTAATGTACCCCCAGATAGACACGGCTGAAGCCGATCAGGCCGATCAGCGCCACAATCAGGACGGACGAGGTCCGTTTGACAGATGTTTTCAAATTTGACTGGAAGATCAGATAAATGATAAACCCATAGAAGGCGGCCGCGCTCATGCTGTGGCCGCTCGGGAAACTAAAGCCGCTTTCAGACACCAGAGCTGCGATGATAACAGGCCTTGGCCTGGCAAACATTTGTTTCAGCCCAAGGTTCAGAGTGACGGAGATGGACAAGTTCATAAAGATAGAAAGCCATTTACGCTGCTGGCGGATCAGTACGGCCAGCAATATGCTGCCCATCATGATCGCGGGCGGCCCCGCCATGTGCGAAAGAAGCTTCATGACGCCGGTCATGCCGGTGGACCGCCATCCGGCTACCTGCCTGGAGACAGCTTCATCTGCAGGCTGCAAAGCATCGATGTGATAGGCGATCAGAAAGAACGCAGCCACGCAGACAATTGCCGTGATCCACTTAAAGCGTGTTTTATTGACCTGCTTTTCCCAAAGTGACGCACGCAAGGCTTCAGCCCTCCGGGCGCCAGTCGCAGACGGACTTGTCAAAGGTCGATACCCACAGCCTCGTTCCTTCCTGCCACTGCGGCAGGCTCAGCTGGATATCCCAATACAAAAGGCGCTCATCCTTTTCATCCTGAACATCACCGACATTCAGCATAAAAGGACGGCAATAGACGCCCTCTCGGACGATATCGATGGTTTCAAACCCTTGAAACACGCCCGAGTACTCACGCTTGCGTCCGCCGAGCAGGTCGCGCAGAAACTTTCGGTATGCTTTCAAAGGGGACAGCATCGTATCCCATAAAAAGATCAGCAAGGCACCGCCCGTGATCAAAAGCAGCACGGACAACCACTGTATCCTTAAAATGAACGACACGATAAGAGCGCCCAGCAATATAAAAACAGGTGTCAGGCACCAGGCAAGCCTTTTTTTGAACTGTCTGTCGGCTGCCGAAAATGATTCCTGTGTATACACCCGCATCCCTCCTTAAAACACCACGACAATCATACCTTATGCCTCCGTCTTTGTCGAGCATTTGACAGTTCTTTGTTAAGGCGGATATAATATAATGAAGCTTGTTTTGGAGCTTTGATAGATGGAAGGCGGCCGGATAGCTGCCCATGTAAGTGAAAGAGGTAGTTATTTGGCCCACTCAAAAGAATTTGAAGCGCTGAACGTCTCGACAGAGGTGATGAAAGCGCTTGAAGGTATGAATATCCATACCCCCACCACCGTTCAACAGGAGACCATTCCGCCCATGATGGCAGGGCGCGACATCATAGCCATCGCCCCGACCGGTACCGGGAAAACCATAGCTTTCGGGATTCCCATGCTTGAATACATCAGCCTGAAAGAGGAAAGGGTGCAGGAGGTGGTGCTGGCCCCCACCCGTGAACTGGCCCTTCAGATTGCTCAGGAATTGACCAGTCTGGCCCATTTTATCCCTCAGGTGCGTATTGCCACGCTTTACGGCGGCCAGCCCATCGCCAGGCAGTTGAATCAGCTGAAGAAAAAGCCGCAGATCGTCGTGGCCACACCCGGCCGCCTGCTTGATATGATGAACCGCGGCATGCTGCGCCTGGATCAGGTGCATACCATGGTGATCGATGAAGCGGATGAGATGCTCAAGATGGGCTTTGTAAAGGATGTGACCCGGATCATTGAATCCGTTCCGGCAGGCCGTCAGCTGGTGCTGTTTTCCGCCACCACCAATCAAGATGTACAGACCATCTCATGGAAGTTCCAGCAGGAACCAATTGAGATTTACGTACAGGCAACGAAAGAAGACAAGCCTCAAATCACCCAGTACACGATCGTTGTGCCGCGTGAACAGAAGCTCGACAAGCTGACCTATCTGCTTGACAGCGACGAATTTCGGCGGGTAATGATCTTTGCCAACACCAAATACATGACGCAGAAGCTGTCAGACAGGCTGAAAAAGCTGGGCTATAAGGCAGACGCCCTGCACGGGGATATACCGCAGAGCAAACGCACGGTGATCATGAACAACTATAAGCGCGGCAGATTTCCCATTCTGGTGGCGACGGATGTGGCGGCCCGCGGCATCGATGTGTTCGATGTGGAAGCAGTCATCAACTACGACCTGCCCAATGAGAATGAGTACTATACCCACCGCATCGGCCGCACAGGCCGCGCCAGAAAGCACGGGGTTTCCTTCACCATGATGACCTATCAGGAGAGCGTGCGGATGAACGAGATCCTGCGCTACATTAAGGGCGAACCGACTCCGCTGCATTTCAACGAAGATGGCATCCTCTGCACGGAGGATAAAGAACCGTTTTTTGACAATATATAATCAGACGTCCGTAAGCAAAACGGAGGAGCAGACATTCCGCTGCTCCTCCGTTTTGTTTGATGACAGGCGTTTATATAAATGCGCTGTCTATTATTGTGCCGCCTCTGTAAAGGCCTCGATAAAACCGGGATTGCTCCAGGTGCCGCAGGCGATCAGGCTGTTATCCTTGACGGCCATCTGCAATACGATGCCGTTGCTGTACCGGATTAAAAGGGCCTGGTCCGTTGTGCGGGTAGAGCCGCTCTGATAGCTGGATTCATTGAAAAGGATGTTCATCAAAGCAGACACCTGAGCGGGATCGGTGACGGTGCCTACGCCCGACAGCTGCAGGCCGCTGACCTTCCCTTGAAGGGTAGAGGACAGCCCCTCGCTGCCAAGCAGGGCACTGCCCGAATAGCTGACCCGCTGAAACACGCGCAGCTTGCCGTCCAGTTCCGCCGCGACCGCTGTGCCCGCCATGCCGGTAACTTGTGATACCGGGGTGCCCGCCTGAATGACATTGCTCAGCGTCTGCCCGGAGGAATCGAGCGCGGGTTCGTCCGTATAGACTTCAACGGTGCCAAGCGCTGAGCCAAGCATGCTGCCGTCAATCGAGATAGGGTTGTTCAGCAGTCGGTAAAAGGCCCCGTTCACCCGGATCAAGGGAAAATTGGCGCCCGAAGCCCTGGCCCATATGCCCTGATAGCCGGGAACAGAGCCGGGCTGTCCCAGCGTGATCACGCCGCGCGGCAGATCAGCGCTGAGCACGGCGCTGTCAGGCAGCTGGCCCGCTGCTTTGGTGATGATCCGGGGCAGCTCTGTCTCCTTTGGGCTGAGCGCATTGAGCCCGACGGCACCCAGAGTCAGCATCAGGGCCAGTGAGAAGGCTAAGGCGGTCCGCCGCTGCAAAAAGACACGGCTGAAACGGGGCCTGCTCGCCCTCTGCTTGATTTTTTGATAAAGCGCTGCGTCGGCCTTCAGGCCGCCCAGGGTTTCATCTGCGATTTGAGGAAGCCGGTCAAGCTTCATTCTTTGCCTCATCCTCCTCCAACAATGCTTTTAGTTTCTTACGCCCGCGGGACAGACGACTCGATATGGTGCCCGCTTTCACATTCAAAATGGCGGCGATTTCTTCGATGGTATAACCTTGATAGTAAAACAGAAGGAATACTTCTTTTACGTCTGCAGGCAGGCTGTGGATTGCCTGCATCAGGGCTTCTTTTTCGACCCGTTCATCCAGATCGTCACCCGCCGGAAGGATCTCAAGCTTTTTACTGCCCAGTATCACGCGTTTTGCCCAGGCGCTTCGCCACTGATCACGGCAGATATTCAGCGCCACCTTAAGCAGCCAGGACTTTTCGCTGCCTTCCTTGAGCATAGGCTGACGCTCCATCACCCGCAAAAAGACTTCCTGTGTGACATCCTCTGCCTTTTCTCTGTCACCCAGATAGAAATAACTGACGCGCAGTACATCGTCCGCAAAACGTGTGTACAGTGATTCGACAAGGGAGGCCGCGTTGTTTTGATTATTCAATACTGCCTTCCTTTCATCACCCGACTATATAACGCACGAGCAGGGCATTTTCATGCACGTGACGGGAAAAAAGTTCAATGATCTCTCGATAAATGAAAATCACTACATTCGCGCACCCCGCATGCTTCAAAGTAAAGGTTTTCCATAGGGATCCATTCCTTGAAAAAACGATCCGCTGCGCTGCCTTCGCGTTTTAGAATACGCTCCGCTTGTTCCTGTTCGTCGATGTCAAGAAATACCTTGATATCGTAGTAGCCGCGAAGTTCCGGGTGCAGGCTGTACGAGCCCTCGATGATGTACGCAGGAGCGCTGCCCACTGTGCGCGGCGACAGGCTGCCTTCGCGGCAATTGTATACATGATAGGTTATTTCTTTGCCCTGCGCAAGTGGCTGCAGTACCTCAGTCAGAAAGCGCTCATGGTCAATGTTGCCGCCCGGCTCGGCTAACCTTTGTGCTGTGCGCTGATCCGGCTGCAAAAAGAAGTCATCCATGTGTATGATCTGCGCGTCAGGGTATCGGCTCTGCAGATGAAGGGCGAGGCTCGTTTTGCCGCCGCCGCATGGGCCGTCGATGGCGACCAGTGGAGGGGAAAAGGGCATCAGGGCTTCAATGGTGTCATACAGCGCCTGCACGTCATCGCTCCTCCCTGAAGTAGTTGACGCCGCAGCCGGCAGGCTGCTGGTTTTCACGTCTCATCTTTATGCTGGAGAAGATCAGTACCAGGCAGGTGACCACGAAGGGCAGCATGGAGAAGATGGCACCGGGAATATCGATGACATCCTTGGGAATGTACAGGCGCAGCACACTCAGCGCGCCGAAGATCAGGGCGCCCAAAATGGCTCGGGCCGGGCTCCAGGAGGAAAAGATGACCAGGGCCAAAGCGATCCAGCCCTGACCGCCGATGATGTTGGGCTGCCAGTTGCCCACCGCCGTCACCAGCGACACATAGGCCCCGCCCAGGCCGCAGATGCCGCCGCCGATCAGGATGTGGATGTACTTGTATCGGCTGACGTTGATCCCCATGGCGTCGGCTGCGGACGGGTTCTCGCCCACGGCGCGCAGGTTGAGTCCATTGCGGCTGCGATTGAGATAGATGCTCATCCCGATGGCGATGAGAACAGCCAAATAGGTGAATACGGAGTGGTTGAACAGCAGCTTCCCGATCACAGGGATCTCGCTGAGCGATCCCATGCGCAGCGGCAGAACAGCCGCTTTCACATGGTCCGAAATAAAGGATGTGCCCGCCGGGTAATTCTCTTTCAGCGTTTCACCGATGAAGTTGGCGATGCCGGTGCCGAAGATAGTCAGGGTCAGGCCGGTCACATTCTGGTTGGCCTTCAATGTGACGGTGATAAAGGCATATACGGCGGCGCCCGCCATGCCCGCCAGGAAGGCGAAGAGGATGGCGGCGACTGCGCTGTCAAATATGAAGCTGCCCAGAAAGCCCATGATGGCCCCCAGGTACATCATGCCCTCCACGCCCAGGTTAAGGTTGCCTGATTTTTCGATCAGGATCTCGCCCAGGGTCCCGTAAAGCAGCGGCACGCTGGCTAAGATGGCGGCATATAAAAAGGCCGGTACTTGCTCGGCGAAACTCATGCGCGAAGCTCCTTTCTGCGGGCGACGCGGTAGCGGATGAAGAACTCGCTGCCCAGCACGAAGAACAGGATGATGGCCTGCAGAATGTCGGACATAGAGGCAGGGATGCGGTATTCAGTCTGCATCATGCTGCAGCCTTTTTGCATGACGCTGAATAAAAATGAGACCACCATCACCCCGAAAGGGGATAGACGGGCAAGCCAGGCGATGGAAACGGCCGTAAACCCGCGCCCGTTGGCGACGGCATCCGTCAGCTGCCGGTCGGGCCCCGCTACCTGCAGCATACCGACCAGGCCGCAGATACCTGCGGACATGAACATGGTGCGCAGCACGATCTTCTTGACCGGCATGCCGGCATACCGGGCCGTCATCATATTTTCTCCGACCACGGTCAGCTCATATCCCTGTTTGGAATAGCGCAGGTAAATGAATATAAAGATGACCATCGCGATCATAACGACCCAGCCGATGTGCACGGCGCCGATGCCGGGAATAAGCAGCTCCGGCAGGCGGGCCTGCTTGGTAAAGCGGGGCATGGCCGCGAAACCGCCCTCGGGGTTGCGCCATGGCCCCTCACGCAGATAGGTGATGAAGCTGATCACAATATAGTTGAGCATCAGGGTAAACAAGGTCTCGTTGGTGCCGAAGCGTGTTTTAAAAAAGGCCGGGATCAGCCCCCACAGACCGCCCGCGATGACGGACGCGACAGCCATCACGATCAGCAGAACGGGGGAGGGCAGGTTATTATGAAAATAAGCAAAATAACTGGCCGCAATGGCACCGGCACAGATCTGCCCCTCGCCGCCGATGTTCCAGAACTTCATTTTGAAAGCCAGCACGATGCCCAGGGTCGCCAGGCACAGCGGGATCATCAGCTTGATGGTCTCCTTCTGCATGCCGGAGCTGCCGAGCGCGCCTGACAGCATCGTACGGTAGACCCGGAAAGGGTTGAAGCCCAGGACCAGCAGGAACAGCCCGCCCGTTGCCAGCGCCCCCAGAACAGCCAGTAAACGGAACAGCCAGGTTTTTGAGAGGCTCAGTTCTCCCCGCTGCACCACATGCAGGCGGGAGAGCAGCGCGTTCTTAGGCATAGGCGTCCTCCTTGTCCGTGGTCAGGCCGGCCATCTTCATGCCAAGCAGGGCTTTGGTGGCAAAGCGGCTGTCCACCACAGCGGTCAGCTTGCCGCCGGACAGCACGGCGATCCTGTCACACAAGGCCAGCAGCACATCGAGATCCTCCCCGATAAACAGGACGCCCACGCCCTTTTGCTTTTGCTCGTTGAGCATGTCATAGATACGCATGCTGGCGCCTATATCAAGCCCCCGAACGGGATAGGCGGTGATCAGCACGCGGGGGGACAGGTTGATCTCCCGGCCCAGCAGCACCTTTTGCACATTACCGCCCGACAGCTTTTGAACGGGGGTGTTGAGCCCGGGGGTAGAGACATCCAGCCGCTCGACCAGATCCTTCGCCTCTTCCTTCGCGCTCTTTCTGTCTAAGAAAACGCCGGGGTGATCGCGGTAGGTTTTCAGCAGCAGGTTGTCCGGTATGTTCATGCTGCCCACCAGGCCCATGCCCAGCCTGTCTTCCGGAATAAAGGCCATCGATACGCCCCGCTTGATGATCTCCCGGGGGCTGAGGCCGTCGATGCGCTTGCCGTCCATGAGGATGCTGCCGCCCGATATGGCCTGCAGGCCGGCAATGGCCTCGCACAGCGCGCGCTGGCCGGAGCCTGCGACGCCCGCAACGCCCAGGATCTCACCCGCATGCAAGCGGAAGCTGACATCGGATAACTCCCGGTGCCCGTCATCGCCCGTGATGGTCAGGCGGTGGATGTCAAGGATCGCGTCGCCGGCCATCTTCGGCGCGCGGCGAATCTGCAGATCGACCTGGCGGCCCACCATCATTTCCGTCAGCACAAAGCGGTCTGCATCCGCGGTATCAATGGTGCCGATATTGCGCCCTTTGTGCAGCACGGCCACGCGGTCTGATATGTTCATCACTTCCTCCAGCTTATGGGTGATGATCACAATGGCCCGGCCTTCCCGCTTCATGGCCCGCAGGATGTCAAACAGATTCTCGATCTCCTGCGGCGTCAAAACGGCGGTGGGCTCATCAAGTATCAAAATCTCAGCACCCCGCGTCAGAACCTTCAATATTTCAACACTCTGCTTCTCGGATACAGACATGGCGTAGACTTTTTTATCCAGATCCACTTTGAGCCCAAGCTGCCTGCAGACCTCATCCGGGGAGTGAGCGGGTTTTCCGCTTTGTCCCAGGAGGATATTCTCACGCGCGCTGAACAGATCCACCAGTTTGAAGTGCTGATGGATCATGCCGATCCCCAGGTTGATGGCGTCATAGGGCGAACGGATGCTGGCAGGATTGTTTTTGATTTCGATGCTGCCCGCATCCGGCTGATAGATGCCCGACAACATGTTCATCAGGGTGGTCTTGCCGGAACCGTTTTCGCCAAGCAGGGCCAATATTTCGCCGCCGCGCACGTCCAGGTCGATGCGGTCATTGGCGGTTACGCTGCCGAAGGTCTTGGTCAGGCCGCGCAGCCGGATGGCAACTTGAGTTTCAGTCATTGAGTGGTCCTTTCGGTGTGATAGGGTGATTATGCAAAACATCCCGAAAAAATGCAAGGAAAAAGATAGGGCTGCCGCTTGATGGCGGCAGCCCGTCGGGTCAAAACCTTATTTTACTTCAACGCCTTTGACCAGCAGGGTGGTCATCAGGCCGCCGGTGATATCGCCGTCTTCAAGCGCGACGCCGTCTTCCACGACCAGTTCATCCGCGTTTGAGTAGACGGGACCGGTGAAAACGTCCCATTCGCCGGACAGGATCCTGGCGCGGGCGGCCTCAATGGCTTCCTCGGTTCCTTCAGCCACATTCTTTGACAGAGGGGAGATGTCCACCATGTTTTCAGCCAGGCCCAGGAAGTAGTTCTCGGGGACCCAGACGCCGTCGATGCGGTCCTTCACCTGCGCGGCATAAACGCTGGACCAGTGCCAGATGGGCGCTGTCAGGTGAGCATCGGGGGCGGAGGGGGTCATGTCAGTGTTATAGCCGATGCCGTACTTACTCTGCTCCTGTGCTGCTACCTGGGGCATGTCAGAGTCAACGTGCTGGGCGATCACATCACAGCCCAGGGACAGCAGGGCTTCAGCGGTCTGCTTTTCGAGGGTGGGATCGCCCCAGGAGTAGATGTACTTCACGTAGACAACGGCATCGGGATTGACACTTTGCACACCCAGCGCGAAAGCATTGATGCCGCCGTTTACCTCAGCGTTGTCCGGCCAGGCCGCGACATAGCCGATCAGGTTTGATTCTGTCCTGAGGCCTGCGGCGATGCCGGAGAGGTAACGGGCCTGGTAGATGCGGCCGAAGTAGTTGTTGAAGTTGACGCCGTTGTTTTTATAGCCGGAACAGTGGGAGAAAACGACCTCGGGGTATTCGTCGGCCATTTCAAGCATGTAGTCCATATAGCCCCAGGAATTGCCGAAGATGATATGGCAGCCGGCTTCCACCAGTTCGCGCAGGGCGGTCTCGCACTCGGAGTTCTCGGCGACGTTGAACTTGTACAGGATCTGCTCGTCCTTCAGGCCAAGCGCTTCTTTCATGCCTTCGATACCGTTGTAGTGCGCGCCGGAGAACCCGTCATCCTTGGGGCCGATAAATACCGCGCCGACCTTGATGTCTTCAGCGGACATAGCGGCAAAGGCGGACTCTGCCGCCACGGGCAGGGCAACCATTGCCAGAGCGAGCACCAGGACGAGTGACCACACTTTTTTGAACATACTTTCCTCCCAGATGATGATTATATTTCTTGATCGGTATCGCGAAAGCGGATGCCTTCATCCGATATTTCGTCGATGACCGCCAAAGACAACAGGGGAACACCCTGCTCGCGCAGGAGTTTGCCGCCGGGCTGAAAACCCTTTTCGATCGCGATGGCCACGCCGATCGTTTCGGCTCCGGCCTTTTTAACGATGCCCATCAAGCCATTGACGGCTTTGCCGTTGGCCAGAAAGTCATCCACGATCAGCACGCGGGAGTTTTTCGGCAGGTAGCTCAGATCCACTCGGATAAAGGATTCTGAGCGATGGGTGAAGCTGAATATTTTTTCTTCCGCCATGTCCGGGCTTTGGTTGGCGGCAATCCCTTTTTTCGCAAACACGACCGGGATATCGCCCAGAGCCCGGGCCGTCGTCATAGCCAAAGCGATGCCGGAAGCTTCGACTGTCAGTACCAGATCGGGTTCAAATTTTTTAAAGCGCAGAGCGATCTCTTCACCCATCAAAAACAAAAGACCGGTATCAAGCCGGTGGTTCAAAAAGCTGTCTACTTTTACGACACCTTCCGAGATCATTCGCCCCTGGTCTAAAATAGCCTTCTTCAACGCGTTCAAATCAGCCTGAAACCTCCAAAAACACGAACATTAAAACAGAATATAGATGTATTATACACCTTTTCTGCCAAAGAGCAACAGTACGGAACAAAAAAATTTAAAACTGGCAAAACCACTTAAAAAGCGGAAGGAAGATCTTCCGCCAAAACGAATCACCGGACAGATCAGAATTTAATCGTTACCTGAAACATAGTATGACATTTAGGGCAGGTGACCGTTACGGTACCAACTTGTTTTTTCAGCCGCAGCATGGTATGGCAGCTCGGGCATTCACGGTAGCGGTGCGTTCTTGAGTATTTAATGCGGTTGAATGTCAGCAGCGTTTTTTTCTTTACCTTGTCACGCAAGAGGATATAACGCCTGTTCTCTTCAGCCCGCCTGGCTGTTTGCTTCGAGAAAAAACGATACAGTGCAAAAGCCAGCAGCGCGATGCCCAGTGCGCCCAGCAGCTGAGAACGAACAAACAAATTCAGCACCAGGATGATAAGATAAAGGCCCAGAAGCCCTCTGTACAGTGGGTCGATCCCATAGCGTCCCTGCATCCATACGGCTAATTTATATTTCCAGTTATTCATAGATGAAATCTATCCTTTCTAAATGACCGGAGAATTTCTCAGCACCTGCAGCAGAGCCGGGCCAGGCACAGCCCCAGGCACAGGGGATGGATACCGAAGCTCGGTATGCCGAAACCGCGCTGTCTGGCTGTATAGCTTTGAGAGCCGGCCATGATCTGCTGCTTGATATTCTGATACTCCGGGTTGCCCGGATCCATGCTGACGGCACGATCGATGTGCTGCATCGCCGTGACGGTATTGCCGCTGTTATAGTTGGCAACGGCGCTGAGGAAATACCATGCGGCTGATCGATCGCTGATCTGGCTGAGCGCGTAGAGCGCCTCGGAAAAACGCATGGCGTTGATATACTGCCGGACTGGATCCAGCCCGTCGCCGCGGCGTTGATACTGCTGCTGAGCGCCGAAACTCCTGAAGAACTCTTCAAAAGGGTTGAACCCGCCGCCATATCCGCCGCCGTAGCCGTAGGGGTTATAGCCCCGGTATGGGGACTGACCGGATGGCCCCGCACTGGGCCTTGAATAATCGGTATGCGCAGCCCGGCCCGATTTGATCTCCTCGTAGGCCACGTTGATCTCAGCCATCTTGCTTTGTGCGTTTTTATCCCCGGGGTTCAGATCCGGATGATACTTTTTAGCAAGTTTTCGGAAGGCATCGGTCACTTCCTGCTGTGTGGCGCTGCGGGAAACACCCAGCACCTCATAAGGGTCTCTCATGCCTTTTCCGCCTCCCTGCGGTTCTTGGCCGCGTAGCTTGTCCAGACGCCGGAATAGAGTATGTTTTCCAGCAGCTCCTTGTTGCGCCGTATGTCCAGCCGCTCAAAGCAAGCTGCGCACTGCGCCATCTGCAGGCGGAGTATCTCCTCGTGCTGCGATGAAGGGATGGTGATCAGGGGATTATAACGCTGTTTTTTAATATCGTCCTTGAGATCCAGCGCCGCGTCCATGATGTAAATAAATCGTCCCAGCGTAAAGCCCAGGTCATACAGAGCGCCTGCCTGAGGCATATGTTCGTCCGGTACGAATATTTCTCCCAGAAGTCCGCCGAAAGCAGATGCCGGAAGGTCCGGGTTGGTGATGTCGTCTTTTTCCATCAGCGACAGCCTCCGAAGCGCATCCTTAATAGCCTTTACCTGGCGGGGATAGCCCCCTTCCGCCTTGCCGGCGGCGCTTTCCAGCAGCTTGGCCTGTGACAAAGAGAGCAGGCTGCGATCGTCTGCCCAGTTGTCCATCCGCTGCGCGCGCGCCAGAATCACATTCATATCCGCCGCGTAGGGTGTAAACCGGCTGACAAAGGCATTGCGCTTTTTCAAAGGATGCACCGCGCAACGGAAGGCCTCGTACACAGGCTCCTCATCGGCCAGTGAGGAGAGAAGAAGGATCAAAAAACTCATATCATATGTCAGCGTCGAACGGCTGATCTGGCCGTGAAGTCGGCCCAGCTCCTTGCAAAGTCCGCAATATATCGCCTGGTACAATTCGCGCTGGGAATCTGTCAGCTTTTCCAGATTGGCCACGACATAACCAAACATAGGCTGCCCTCCTTCATATGCTCCGTAGCGCATTATACAATATCCACTTGCAAATTGCATGTAAATTTTCTACGAACAATAGAAGTAAAACCCTGATTATGATATAATGCACACATGAAAGGGGAGTAAAAGCAATGGAAGCTGGCCCGTCGGGTACAACAATAGCGTTTTTATTGATCCTGATTCTTTTACATGCCCTGCTGACAGCGGCAGAAACTGCTGCCCGGGGGCTGAATAAAAACCGTTTGCGCAAGCAGGCCGATATGGAGGACGGGAAATCCGATCGATTGATCGCGCTGGCTCAGAGGCTCTCCGATACCCCATCGGGCTTGCGAACCTGTCTGGGGTTTACCGGCTTTTTGGGCGCAGGTCTGTCCGCCTGGTCCCTGGGTTCGCCCCTCGCTGCTCTTATAAAAGATACGGGATGGATCGCGTTTTTAGGGGAGGATGGTCCGATCTGGCTGTCATCGGTATTGATCATCCTGTTCTATACTTTTTTTCTGCTGGTGTTTTCTTCCTTGCTGCCGCGCAAACTGGCGCAGCGCGACCCTGAAAAGGTCATCCGCAGGCTCAGCGGCTTTGCCTCGGTTTTCAATACCATGTTTCTCCCTTTGGCCCGTGCCTGCAATGCTGCCTACCGCGCCCTGGTGCGGATGATGGGCATTGACCCGGACGAAGACAGCGATCAGCTGACGGAAGACGAAATCCGGCAGCTGGTCGACGTCGGCGAAGAAAGAGGCGCGATCGAGGAAGCCGAACGCGAGATGATCGAGAATGTGTTTGAGTTTAATAACCTCACGGCTGCCGACGCCATGACCCATCGGACGGATGTATGGGCCATCTGGATAGACGAGGATTGGGATGAAATCACCAAGATGATCGAAGATACGGGCCTGTCCCGCTTCCCCGTCTATGAAGAAGACCTGGACCATATCATCGGAACCATTTCCACGCGCGATTTCTTGCTGAACCGACAGAAACCTCAGCCGCTCCCGATCAAGAAGATCATCAGAAAAGCGCGCTTTGTGCCCGAGTCGGTCCGCACCGATGTGTTGTTTCGGGATATGCAGCATAATAAGTATCATATGGCCGTTGTGGTCGACGAATATGGCGGCACCAGCGGCCTGATCACCATGGAGGATCTCATCGAGGAGATCGTGGGCAATATTTATGACGAATATGACCCTCAGGTGCAGCAGGATGTTGTTGAATTGGGCGAGGGATGTTATAAAGTGTCAGGCGGCGTGGAGATCGAGGCGTTCAACGAAGCGTCGGGGCTGGATCTGCCGCTTGACGACGGATACGACACGATCGGCGGCCTGATTTTAAACGAGCTGGGCACCATTCCCGACGAAGGCAGCCAGCCCGAGATCGATTATTACGGCCTTCATTTCAAAGTGCTGAGCGTACTGGACCGCCGGATCGAGTGGGTTGAGATCACCCCGCAGGAGCAGGTCGAGGAATGGGCAGATGCCTGAGATGACTCGGCAGATCCCCGATCTCTCGGCATGTTAAGATAAATCTGGAGCAGGATGATATGATAAAACGATTGGCATGGATCTTGACGGGGCTGATGCTGTGCATCCCGTCAGCCTCTGCCGGGCTTGATGTCAGCTGGACAGAGGGCGAAGCCTGGTTCCCTGATCAGAAGGATTGGGTGTATCACTACACCTATACCTTTCCGGAGCTTGCCGGAGACGAAATTCTGTCGGAAGAGCTGAACCACTATTTTGATACCGCGATAGGTGAGATGGTCAAGCTGGTGCTGCCGATGTTCTCGGTTGATATGCCGGGCGAGGGGGCTAACCGGATCAGCGACCGCTATGAGATCACCTGCAATAATGATGAGTTTTTCAGCTTTTTGCTGCACCGCAGCCAGAGCGCGGCGGATCATGAGGTATATTCGCTTCAGTCCGCTGTTTTCGCGGTATCCGGCCCATATAAAGGCGACTCACTTACCCTGCGCGGCCTGGCCCGGGAAATCGGCGAAAGCTCGAGCCAGATCTCCGAACATGTCCTCCCGGACATATGGCGCCGGATCGAGGAAAGGATGCGGGCGGGAGATCCTGACATCCCAAAGGATATGAGCCTTGAGCTCTTGTCCGCGGATTTTTTTCCCGAGACGCATTTCTACGCGGACCGGGACGGAAACGTGTCCTTCTACCTGCAGCCCGGCCTTCTGGGCGATGGGACGGATATTCCCGTGTTTACCTATACCTCGCAGGAACTCGAAACCCTCTTAAACCCACGATAAGGAACAACAGAAGGGTGGTATCATCATGTTGATGGATGCTCTTGCCAAAACAAAGGCCGCTCCCGGTCTGGAGCTGATCCGGGTTGAAAAGCCAGTTCCCCGCGATGATGAAGTGCTGATCAAGATCAGAAAAACAGCGATATGCGGAACAGACATGCACATCTATAAATGGGACGACTGGAGCCGCAAGCATATTGAACCGACCCGTGTGATCGGCCATGAGTATGTCGGTGAAATTGCCGAAGTCGGCGCCGGCGTGAAAAAACTGAGGGCCGGCCAGAGGGTTTCCGGAGAAGGGCACATCGTTTGCGGCGTATGCCGCAATTGCCGCGCGGGCAATGCCCAGTGGTGCAAGTTTACAAAGGGTGTGGGGGTCAATCGCGACGGCGCGTTTGCCGAGTACCTGTGTATTCCCGCCTCCAACTGCATCCCCGTCAGCGAGGACCTGGATGAAGAAATCGTGGCCTTTTTTGACGCCTTGGGCAACGCGACGCACACAGCTTTGATGTTTGACCTGATCGGCGAAGACATCCTGATCACGGGCGCCGGGCCCATCGGGATCATGGCGGCGGCTATTTGCAGGCATGCGGGAGCACGCCATGTCGTTATCACCGACATCAACGATTACCGCCTGAGCCTGGCAAGAGAGCTTGGCGCAACAGCCGCCGTGAACGTCAATCATGAAAAAATTGAAGACGTGATGAAGGCTTCAAACATGGTGGAGGGCTTTGATGTCGGGCTTGAAATGTCCGGTGCCGTTTCCGCTTTTGACCAGATGCTTCGCGTCATGCGAAATGGAGGAAAGGTGTCGCTGCTGGGGCTGTTTGGCGGCAAAGTGCCGCTGGATATGGACAGGATCATTCTCAAGGGGCTGACACTTCAAGGCATTTACGGCCGCCGCATGTATGAGACCTGGTATAAAATGGGAGCGATGGTGGAGTCCGGGCTCGATCTGAAAAAGCTGATCACGCATCGATTCCATTATACGCAGTTTCAGGAGGCTTTTGACATCATGGCCATGGGAAATTCGGGGAAGATCATACTGGAATGGGGGAGCAGAGCATGAAACGCGCGATCAACTATTTTGAAACGGCTTTGGAAGGAATCAGACAGGCCGGCACCTCCAAGGAAGAACGTGTGATCACCACCCCGCAGGGGGCCAGAATATCCACCCGCACGGCGGACAATGTATTGAACATGTGCGCCAACAACTACCTGGGCCTGTCCAACAACGCGGATCTGATCAAAGCGGCCAAAGAGAGTTACGATGCCTGGGGCTTCGGTCTGTCCAGCGTACGGTTTATCTGCGGAACGCAGGACATTCATAAAGAGCTTGAGGCAGCCATATCCGAGTTTCTCGGCATGGAGGACACCATCCTTTATTCCTCCTGCTATGACGCCAACGGCGGGCTGTTTGAGACCCTGCTGACGGAAGAAGACGCGGTCATATCGGACGCCCTCAACCATGCCTCCATCATCGACGGGATCCGCCTGTGCAAGGCGCGGCGGCTGCGCTATGCAAACAGCGACATGCAGGCGCTGGAGCAGCATCTGAAGGATTCACAGGACGCACGCATCCGGCTGATTGTGACCGACGGCGTTTTTTCCATGGACGGATATATCGCGAAGCTGCCGGAAATCTGTGATTTGGCGGATAAATATGATGCTTTGCTTATGGTTGATGACAGCCATGCCACGGGTTTCATGGGCGCCGCAGGGCGCGGCACACATGAGCATTGCGGTGTGATGGGACGGGTGGACATCATCACGAGCACCTTTGGCAAGGCGATGGGCGGCGCGTCCGGCGGTTTTACTGCAGCCAGCAAGCCTGTCGTGGAACTGCTCCGCCAGCGCTCACGCCCTTATCTGTTCAGCAACACGCTGGCGCCCGCGATATGCGCCGCGACGCTGAAGACCATCAGCCTGCTGAGCAAAGATCATGATCTTTGCAGCCGCGTACACGAGAACACGGCTTACTTCCGCTCAAGACTTGAAAGTCTGGGGTTTGATGTCCTTCCCGGCGAACATCCCATTGTTCCTGTGATGCTTTACGACGCGCACACGGCTCAGGAATTCGCTCAGCGCATGCTTGACAAAGGGGTGTATGTGGTATCCTTCTCGTACCCCGTGGTGCCCGAAGGCATGGCCCGCATCCGAACCCAGGTGAGCGCGGCTCATAGCAAAGAGGATCTGGACTTCGCCGTCAGCTGCTTTGAAGCGGTGAAGAAAGATATGAACATTGAATCAAAGGATAAAAAAGCATGAGTGAACCAACAGCCAGAAAACCGGTTATATTTTCAGGGATTCAGCCTACGGGCAGTATCACTTTGGGCAACTATATCGGCGCGATCCGTAACTTTACACTGCTTGAAAAGGACTATGACTGCCTGTTTTGCGTGGTGGATCTGCACGCCCTGACCATTCGCCGGGTACCGGCCGACCTGCGTCGCCAGACCCTTGAGCTGACAGCGCTTTATATTGCCTGCGGGTTGGACCCTCAAAAGAATATTATTTATTGCCAAAGCCATGTACCCGAGCACGCGGAGCTGGCATGGATATTGAACTGCTATACCTATATGGGTGAGCTGAATCGCATGACGCAGTTTAAGGATAAGTCTTCCCGCCATCAGGATAATGTCAATGCCGGGTTGTTCACCTACCCCACACTGATGGCAGCGGATATCCTGCTGTATCAGACCAATCTGGTGCCTGTAGGCGGAGATCAGAAGCAGCACCTGGAGCTGACCCGGGATATCGCGGGACGCTTCAACGGGCTGTACAGCAATACATTTGTTGTTCCCGAGCCCTATATCCCCAAAGAGACGGCCAAAATACTCAGCCTGACGGAACCTGAGCGCAAGATGAGCAAGTCAGACGCACAGGACAGCTACATCGCCATGCTGGACAGCCCGGAAGCCATGAGGCGCAAGTTCCGCCGCGCGGTCACCGATTCTGAGGTGGACATCCGTTTTGATCCGGAAAACAAGCCCGGCGTCAGCAACCTGCTGAGCATACTGTCGGCGGTCACCTCCAGCGATATTGAAACCATCTGCGGGGAACTGCAAGGGCAGGGCTACGGCGTTCTCAAAGACCGCACGGCGGAAGCTGTCATCGAGCATATCCGGCCGATTCGCGAGGAGTTTGACAGGCTGATCAAGGATAAGGCATACCTGAACGAAACGCTGAAAAACAACGCGGAACGCGCGCAGTCCATGGCGCGGCGCACCTTGCGAAAGGTATACAAGAAGATCGGACTCTACCAAGTGTAGCTGAAAGGAGAGAAGGAGTGTGAAGGAGCTGTTCTTTTCATCCGCCGCGGGCGGCAACAGAAAGCTGACGATCCATGAGCCGCAGGGAAAGCCTTCCGCCGTCGTGCAAATTGTGCATGGCATGGCGGAATACTATGCGCGCTACTATCCTTTGGCAGAGGCCCTGAACGCCGCGGGCATAGCCGCGGCAGGGCATGACCATCTGGGGCACGGAGAGGATACGCCAAAGGAACGGCTGGGCTACTTCGCTGATCAGGATGGCTGGCAGATGCTGGTGGACGATGTTCATACGGCCCATCTTGCCCTGAAAGAGCGCTACAGGGACAGCCGCCATATTTTGCTCGGCCACAGCATGGGAAGCTTTATTTCCCGCGAATATCTTTTGCAGCACCAAGGGCAAGGAATAGACGGGCTCGTTCTCAGCGGAACGGGCTTTATGCCGCCTGCTCTCGTATACCCGGCGCTTTTGCTCGCAAAGACGGTCTGCGCTTTGGGCGGCGCGACAAAGCCATCCGAAATTTTGCATAAACTCGCTTTCTCAAAAAACAACAGGCCCTTCAGACCCAACCGCACCAGCTTTGACTGGGGCAGCGCTGATGAGGAGCAGGTGGATCTGTATGTGAATGATCCTTTGTGCGGCTTCATGTTTACGGGCCGCGGCATGTATGATCTGTTTACAGGCCTGACACAGCTGACCCGGGTGAGCAGGCTGGATGAAGTTGAAAACAAAAAGCTT
>CAZVUU010000006.1:0-11642 GCA_964630465.1 uncultured Christensenella sp. | reverse complement strand
CAAAAGCGCTCAAGGGCCCAAAGAGGTGGCAGCTCAGTATAAGAAGACGGGCTTCAGCGACGTCACCATGCAGCTTTATCCCCAAGGGCGCCATGAAATGTTCAATGAAGTCAACCGTGATGAGGTAGTTAAAAACCTGATCGCATGGATCAACAGGCCGCATCCGGCTTAAAGTAAGGAGGACTGTTTTATGGCAGGCATCTATCCGGGCAATATTACTCAAGTGCACGGTATCCGTGTCGGGCAGCAGCAAAATGAAAAAGCGAAAACCGGCGTAACGGTCGTCATGGCGCCGAAGGACGGCGCTGTAGGCGGTGTATCCGTCCGCGGGGCCGCGCCCGGCACCAGAGAGACCGACCTGCTTCGCCCGGGCAACCTGGTCGAGAAGGCGCATGCCATCGTTCTTGCCGGCGGCAGTGCCTTCGGCCTGGCGGCTGCGGACGGTGTCATGAGATATCTGGCGCAGACAGGTGTAGGCCTGAAGATGGCCGGCGCGCTGGTACCGATCGTCCCCGGGGCTGTATTGTTTGATCTGATGCATGGTGAGCCGAATATCTATCCCGATGCCGCGATGGGCCGTGCCGCCGCCACGATGGCTGCCAAGGGCATGAACCAGGGGCTTGTCGGCGCAGGCTGTGGGGCGACGATAGGCAAGCTGGTCAGCTCGGCGATCCCCCAGCCCGGCGGACTGGGGTCCGCGTCAATGACCCTGGCGGAAGGGGTGACCGTGGGCGCGGTGGTCGCTGTCAACGCGGTAGGCGACATTTTTGATCCGGTGAGCGGGGAGTGCATCGCCTGCGCTTTGATGCCCGACGGCACGCCCGTCCGCGCGGAGGGGCTGCTCTACGGCAACCCGCCCGCGTCCCAGCAGATCAGGATCCCGGCACCCGGCAGCAATACCACCATCGGCGTTGTGGCCGTGGACTGCAAGCTGTCCAAGGAGGAGGCCAACCGCCTGGCAGACGTGGCTCATGACGGGCTGGCCCGCGCCATCCGGCCGGTGCACACGCAGATGGACGGTGACACCATGTTTGCCCTGGCGACCGAGCGCGTTGGCAGAGAGGTCAACTTCGTGAAGCTCTGCGCCGCCGCTGCTGAGGTAACGGCCAGAGCCATTGCAAACGCCATCTATTACTCCAGACGCTCATGATCATCGGCATAGGGTTCGACCTGTGCGAAATATCGCGCATCGAGCGGCAGCTGCAAAACGAGCGGTTTTTACCGCGCTACTTCGCGGCTGAAGAGCAGGCATACATCAATGCGCGCGGCCCGGGCCGGGCCGCGTCCGCGGCTGCCTGCTTTGCGGCCAAAGAGGCTCTGGTCAAGGCGCTGGGAACCGGCTTTGACGGCATCGCGCTCAAGGATGTGGCGGTGCTGCATCAAAAAAACGGCCGTCCGTATTTTGAATTGCGGGGCCTGGCCAAAGAGCGCGCGACAGACCTGGGCGTCACAAACATGCACCTCAGCCTCAGCCATGATCACGGCATGGCCGGGGCTTTTTGCGTTTTGGAAGGAAACAGCCCGTGAAGCACATCGTAAGTCCGCAGCAGATGTACGCCATTGAACATGCCGCCTTCGACAGCGGCATTGATCCGATCGGACTGATGGAGCTGGCGTCTGAATGCATTGCTGAGGAACTGGCCGCGATGATCGGCTCCCGCGGCAAGGCTGTTTTTTTCTGCGGCAAAGGAAACAATGGCGGGGACGGGCTGGCTGCCGCGCGCATCCATACCCGCCGTGGCGGTCAGGCTCTGATCGTGATGCGGGAAGCCGCGGTAACGCAGGGCGCAAAGATCAATCTTCAGCGTGCGCAGGCTTTGGGCATCCCTGTCGAAAAGGAGCTGCCGCAGGGGATTATATTCGACGCAGCCGTGGACGCCCTGGTCGGCATCGGGTTTGGCAGTCGCCCCCTATCAGCGGAACTTCGTTGCGGCATCGAAAGCATCAACGCGCTTGGCTGTCCAGTGCTGGCGGTGGATATCCCCACAGGTATCGACGCGCTGACGGGAAGCAGCCGCGGTATATGCGTGCGAGCGGACAAAACGCTTACCTTTGGCTGGACGAAAACCGGGCATTATCTGTCTTCCGATTTAGATTCGGTGGGCGAGCTTGTTGTCAGGGACATCGGCATCAGCCAATTTGCTGTGGGAATGGAGCTGGCAGAGGTTTTGGAAGAAGAAGACCTGATCCGCTGTCTGCCCGCGCGAGGCAAGGCGGTGCACAAGGGGAAAAACGGGCGAGTGCTTCTGTATTGCGGCAGCATGGGCATGGCAGGGGCCGCCGCGATGGCAGCCCTCGGCTGCCTGCGGGCGGGAGCGGGGCTGGTGTACATTGCCTGTGATGAGGCGATCATTCCCATTTTGCAGATTCTGGCTCCCAATGCCCAGTGTGTACCCATCGAACAGGCGCTGAAAGAAGCGCCCCGGCATGATGTGTTTTTAGCTGGCTGCGGCCTGGGGCAGGATGAGGCAGTCTACGGGCGATTGACCGGGCTTTATAATCCCGCAACCCCATCCGTATTGGATGCCGACGCGCTGAACTGGCTTAGCCGGCGCCCCTTCGGGTTAGGCAGGGAGACCGTCATCACCCCGCATGTGGGTGAAGCGGCGCGCCTGCTTGGTGAAAGCGCGGATACGGTGTCGGGGGACATGCTTGCCTCCGCCGAAAAACTGCAGCGCCGATTCGGCGCGGTGACGGTGCTTAAAAGCCACAGCACCGTGATACGGGATGACGGCAAAACAAGCATCAACATCGTGGGATCCCCGGCGCTGGCCAAAGGCGGAAGCGGCGATGCCCTGGCTGGCATGATAGCGGGCCTGATGGCTCAGGGTCTATCCGGTTATGAAGCAGCCAGGACAGCTTCCTTATGGCTTGGAAAAGCGGCCCGCATGGCACACAGGCGCATGGGGCCGCTTTCACCGCTGACGGGAGATATACTCGCTCTTCTGGGCGAGGCTTATACCGATACTTCTCTTATACCCTGATGATATTGAAATCCGAGGCCCGGGCCAGCCGGTTCATGACCGCCAGACCGAGGCCGGATTCTGGAAGGGTCTCACAAAAGATCTGATCGATGCCCTGTTCATCAAAGGCACGCAACAGATAAAACAGCCTGTGAGCGGCGCTTGATACGTCCTCTCCCAGATCACTGACCAGCCTGTCCTGATATAAAGGCAGGTTTTTGTGCATCGCAAGGATGCGGGCATTTATATGTTCATCATACATTCTGCTGATCTCACGGGCAACCGTCCTTGTATCGCCTGCCACAAGCGTCAGGCGCCCTTTGGGGGCATAGTGCCGGTGGCGCATGCCGGGGGAAGGGGCGCGCTCGTCCGCAAGCAGCGGCCGCATGACGGATGCGGCGATATCGCAGCTGCCGTATACCATGGCGATCTGCTCGGCTGTCACTGCGCCGGGGCGTAAAATGGTGGGGATCTCGCCGCTGAGATCCAGCACGGTGGACTCAAGCCCCACTTCACAGCTGCCTCCGTCCAGTATCAAAGGAATGCGCCCTTTTAAATCTTCATAGACATGCATGGCGGTCGTTGGGCTGGGGCGGCCGGAGCGGTTGGCGCTGGGCGCGGCCAAAGGAAAGCCGCAGGCTTTTAGAAGCGCCCGGGCAGCGGGGTGAGACGGTAGACGCACGGCGACTGTCGAAAGGCCTGCCGTTACAATATCGGGAACAATGTCTTTCTTTGGAAGCAGCAGGGTCAAAGGCCCCGGCCAAAAAGCCCGTGCCAGGCTGTCCGCCGTCTCGTTCCAACGGCAGAGGGGATAGGCCTGCTCTTTTTCATCGATATGTACGATCAGAGGATTATCCGCAGGCCTTTGTTTTGCCTTAAATATCTGATATATACGTCCACTACATTGGTATCCCCAAAATACGCGCAGCGCATGCCCGCCCAAGCCATAGACCGTCTCGGTGGCAAAGGCAACGACCTCCCCCCGTGACAAAAGTGCTGCAGCCTTTTCCAGGCTTTGCCCTGTAACTTTTAAAACTTCTGTGTTCAACGTCATCATCTCCGGAAATAAAAACAGGGCACGAAGCCCTTGTAACGGCAGGGGAACCCCAAAGTGCCGCTGTCCTCTATTTTTTCACCCGCTATGTTAAGCAGGCCGGTGTCCCGCGTCCGCCTTCTGCCGTCCCCTAGCGTGTTGCCACGGGGGCCTGACATCCAATGAAGCGACAAAGACTCCGTAATGAAAAATGTGGGTAAAAACAGAGAACTGGCGAACACCCCAGGAAGTTCCCTTGCACCACAAATTATAAGGACATAAGCAAACTGTGTCAAGGCTTTGACCTGAATATACAAAGGGAGCAGGCACATTCGCCTGCTCCCTTGTATCAGAAAACGCTTCCGGTTCAGAATGTTTCCTGTAGTTCGATGTTCTTGTAGCGCTTGAGGCCCGTACCCGCGGGGATCAGCTTGCCGATGATCACGTTTTCCTTCAAGCCTTCCAGTGGATCGATCTTGCCCTTGATGGCGGCTTCGGTCAATACGCGCGTTGTTTCCTGGAAGGAAGCGGCGGACAGGAAGCTTTCGGTGGCCAAGGAGGCCTTGGTGATGCCCAGCAGCACGCGCTTGGCGACAGCCGGCCTTCCGCCGGCTGCGATGGCGGCCTCATTGGCCTGCTCAAACCGGAAGATATCGACCAGGCTGCCGGGCAGCAGATCGGTATCGGCGGAGTCTTCCACGCGTACCTTGCGCAGCATCTGACGAATGATCACCTCGATGTGCTTGTCGGCGATGCCCACGCCCTGGGAGTGATAGACGCTCAGCACTTCGCGCAGCAGGTACTCATATACGGCTTTGATGCCGAGGATGCGCAGCAGGTGGTGGGGGTTGATGGAGCCGTCGATCAGCTCATCACCGGCATCCACGTGATCGCCTTCTTCTACCTTCAAGCGTGCGCCGTAATGAATCAGATAGGTCTTCTTCTCGTTGGGATCATCATCGGAGGTGATGATCAGCTCACGGCGCTTCTTGGAATTGTTCATCGACACCGTGCCGCTGATCTCAGCCAGCGTCGCTTCGACTTTGGGCTTGCGGGCCTCGAACAGTTCCTCGACGCGGGGAAGACCCTGCGTGATATCGGTCGCGGTCGCAACACCGCCGGAGTGGAAGTTACGCATCGTCAACTGGGTGCCGGGCTCGCCAATGGACTGAGCCGCGATGATGCCGACAGCCTCACCGATGTCCACTTCACCGCCGTGCGCCAGGTTGCTGCCATAGCAGCGGGCGCAGACGCCTGTCTGGCAGCGGCAGGTCAGTACGCTGCGAACCTGCATTTTGGTGACACCGGCGTCGGAAATCTTCTTGGCCAGATCTGCCTCAATGGCGTCATTTACGTGACAGAGCACCTCGCCGGTCAGAGGATGGATCACATCTTCCGCCGCGACGCGGCCTTCGATCCGGTCCTCCAGCGGCGCGATCTCTGAAATCGGCTCAACCGTGATGCCGCGCACCTTCTCGCCTCTGCTTTCAAAGCAGTCGGCCTCCCGGACGATCACTTCCTGCGACACGTCGACCAGACGGCGGGTCAGATAGCCCGAGTCCGCGGTGCGAAGCGCCGTATCTGCCAGAGATTTGCGACTTCCGTGAGAAGACATGAAGAATTCAAGAACGTTCAGCCCTTCACGGAAGTTGGCGCGGATGGGCAGCTCGATGGTTCTTCCCGAGGGGGAAGCCATCAGCCCGCGCATGCCGGCCAGCTGGGCGACCTGCCCGACAGAGCCGCGGGCGCCGGAGTTGGTCATCATATAGATGGGGTTCTTGGGGTTCAGCACGCCCATGACGCGCCCTTTCAGGCGGTTGGTGGTGTCAGTCCAGATGGAGATGACGGCCTTGTAGCGCTCATCCTCGCTTAAGAGGCCGCGGCGGTAGCGCTTTTCGATGGTGGCTACCTTTTCATCAGCCTCACTCAGCCATTCCTGTTTTTCAGGGGGTACGATGATGTCGGCGACCGATACGGTGATGGCGCCTCTGGTGGAGTAGGCGTAGCCGAGATACTTGATATCATCCAGTACCTTGGCCGTGATGCTGACACCGTGAACATGGAAGCATTTATCGACAACCCTGTTCAGGTCCTTCTTGATGACCTCGTGATCGATCTCCAGGCGGAACATGTCATCCAGCGTCTCACGCGGCTGTATGCCCAGGTCCTGCGGGACCACGCTGTTAAAGATCAGCAGACCCAGTGTGCAATCGATCAGCCGGCGGTGCGCCTTGCCCTCAAACTCGCGCTCCATACGCACCTTGATGGGCGTCTGCAGGGTGATCTGGCCGTCGAAATAGGCCAGTTCCGCTTCGTTCATAGAGACAAACACACGGCCCTTGCCTTTGGCATCCTGATCGGTGAAGGTCAGGTAGTGGCAGCCGATAACCATATCCTGCGCAGGGGAGATAACGGGTTTGCCATCCTGCGGTTTCATGATATTGTTGGCGGCCAGCATCAAAAAGCGCGCTTCGGCCTGAGCTTCAACAGACAGCGGAACGTGAACGGCCATCTGGTCGCCGTCAAAGTCGGCGTTGTAGGCAGAGCAGACGAGGGGGTGCAGCTTGATCGCCTTTCCCTCGACGAGCACCGGCTCAAAGGCCTGGATGCCGAGGCGGTGCAGGGTAGGGGCACGGTTGAGCAGCACGGGATGCTCTTTGATGACGTTTTCAAGGATGTCCCATACTTCGGGCCTTACCTTTTCTACGGCGCGTTTCGCGGATTTGACGTTGTTGGAGATGCCCAGCTTGACCAGACGCTCCATCACAAAGGGCTTGAAGAGCTCCAGCGCCATTTCCTTGGGCAGCCCGCACTGGTGCAGCTTGAGTTCGGGGCCGACGACAATAACGGAACGGCCCGAATAGTCAACGCGCTTGCCCAGCAGGTTTTGACGGAAGCGTCCTTGTTTGCCGCGCAGCAAGTCTGACAGGCTCTTGAGCGGGCGGTTGCCCGGGCCGGTGACGGCGCGACCGCGACGCCCGTTGTCGATCAGGGCGTCCACGGCTTCCTGCAGCATCCGCTTTTCATTTCGGACGATGATGTCCGGGGTGCCCATTTCCAGCATCCGCTTCAGGCGATTGTTGCGGTTGAGTACCCGGCGGTAGAGGTCGTTCAAGTCGCTGGTGGCGAAGCGGCCGCCGTCCAGCTGCACCATGGGGCGCAGTTCGGGCGGAATAACGGGCAGCACGTCAAGGATCATCCACTCCGGCCTGTTATTGCTGGTGCGGAAGGCCTCGATCACTTCAAGCCGCTTGATGGCGTGCGAACGCTTCTGGCCTTCGGTCTCCTTATCCTTTTCCTTTTCTACCAGGATGGCGATTTCTGTCCTCAGGTCCTGGCTTACCTGATCCAGATCCAGTTCCTGAAGCAGTGTTTTGACCGCCTCGGCCCCGATGCCAGCGCGGAAATTGCCGCGCTGGCTGGGATCCTTCTGCATGATCTGGCGATAGGCAACATCGGAGATCAAAGAATACTTTTCGACCTTTGTAAAGTCCGTGTTGCCGGGATCGATCACAATATAGGAAGCGAAATACAGCACCTTTTCCAGGTTGCGGGGGGAGATGTCCAGCAGCATGCCCATTCTGCTGGGAATGCCTTTGAAGTACCAGATATGGCTGACGGGAGCGGCCAGCTGAATGTGGCCCATGCGCTCACGGCGTACCTTGGCGCGGGTGACTTGCACACCGCATTTATCGCAGATCTTTTCCTTGTCGCGGTACTTGATGCGCTTGTATTTTCCGCAGCTGCACTCCCAGTCCTTCACCGGGCCGAAGATCTTTTCACAGAACAGGCCGCCGCGTTCGGGCTTAAGGGTGCGGTAGTTGATGGTTTCAGGTTTAACAACTTCACCATAAGACCAGTTCAAGATCTCCTCAGGCGAAGCCATGCCGACTTGGATGGATTCCAAATTGGTCAGTTCAAACATATATTTCCTCCTGCTCGGCTTTACTCAATGTCAAGGTCTTCATCATCCAGATCAATCCTGAGGTCATCCTCATCTTCCTTGCCATCATCCTCATTCAGGCTGGGGGTGCTGACTTCATCGGCCAGGGACAGGTCTTCGTCACCCAGACGGAGGTCATCCAGATCGATATCCTCGATGTCCTCGCGCACGACCTGGACCTCCCCGGTCAACTCATCGCGCCTGGTGATCAGGGAGGTACCCTCATCATCCTCGATTTCGCGGATCACGATCTCCTGGGCGTCCTCGCCCCAGACCTTGATATCCAGGCTGAGTGCCTGAAGCTCTTTAATGAGCACCTTGAAGCTCTCGGGAATACCGGGAGTGGGGATGGATTTGCCCTTCACAATGGCTTCGTAGGCCTTTACGCGGCCTACCACGTCATCGGACTTGACCGTCAAAATTTCCTGCAAGGTGTTGGCGGCTCCATAGGCCTCCAGCGCCCACACTTCCATCTCACCGAATCGCTGGCCGCCGAACTGGGCCTTGCCGCCCAGAGGCTGCTGTGTGACCAGTGAATAGGGCCCTGTCGAACGGGCATGCATTTTATCATCGACCAGATGGTGCAGCTTCAGGAAGTACATATAGCCGACCGTCACCCGGTTTTCAAAAGCATCACCTGTGCGGCCATCATAGAGCAGGGTTTTTCCGTCGCCTTCATACCCGGCTTGTACCAAACAATCTTCGATATTCTTTTCGGTCGCGCCGTCAAATACGGGGCTTGCCACATGCCAGCCAAGGGCTTTGGCGGCCATGCCCAGGTGAACCTCGAGCACTTGGCCGATGTTCATGCGAGAGGGAACGCCCATGGGGTTCAGCACGATGTCAAGCGAGGTGCCATCGGGCAGGAAGGGCATGTCCTCTTCCGGCAGAATGCGGGACACGACACCCTTGTTGCCGTGGCGGCCCGCCATCTTGTCGCCGACAGAGATCTTGCGCTTTTGAGCGATATATACGCGGACCATCTGGTTGACGCCGGGGGACAGCTCATCCTTGCTCTCGCGGGTGAAGACCTTTACGTCGACGACGATGCCGCCTTCGCCGTGGGGAACTTTCAGCGAGGTATCGCGCACTTCACGTGCCTTTTCACCGAAGATGGCCCGCAGCAGGCGCTCTTCAGCCGTCAGCTCCGTCTCACCCTTGGGAGTGACTTTGCCGACCAGGATGTCGCCCGCTCGCACCTCGGCTCCGACGCGGATTACGCCGAGTTCATCCAGATCCTTCAGCGCTTCTTCACCGATGTTGGGGATATCGCGGGTGATTTCCTCAGGGCCGAGCTTTGTCTCACGGGCTTCGGACTCATATTCTTCGATATGGATGGAGGTGTAGCGGTCCTCTTTGACGAGGCGTTCTGAAATCAGCACAGCGTCCTCATAGTTATAGCCTTCCCAGGTCATGAAGCCGATCAATACGTTTCGGCCCAGGGCGATTTCGCCGTTCTCGGTGCTGGGACCGTCCGCTAAGAGGTCACCGTCTTCGACTCTGTCGCCGATGGCAACACGCGGGCGCTGATTGATGCAGGTGGACTGGTTGGACCGGGCAAACTTCGTCAGCTTGTACCGGAACAGCTCACCCAGATCATCGCGAATGGTGATTTCATCCGCGGATACGTTTTCAACCGTACCGGTCGTTTTGCTCAAAAGCACCACACCGGAATCATAGGCGGCCTTGAACTCCATGCCAGTGCCCACGATGGGGGCTTCCGGCCTCAGAAGGGGAACGGCCTGCCGCTGCATGTTGGAACCCATCAGAGCGCGGTTGGCGTCATCGTTTTCCAGGAAGGGGATCATCGCCGTGGCGACGGAGACGAGCTGCTTGGGCGATACGTCGACAAAGTCAACGCGGTCGCGCGGAACGCTGAGGATCTCTTCGCGCCACCGGCAAGGGATAGATTCGTTGATAAAACTGCCGTCCTCACCCAGAGGTTCCATGGCCTGGGCGATGTTATAGTTGTCCTCTTCATCCGCTGTCATGTAGACGATTTCATTTGTCACGGTATGGGTGACGGGGTCGACCTTGCGGTAGGTGGACTCGATGAAGCCATACTCGTTGATACGGGCGTAAGTCGCCAAAGAGCCGATCAGGCCGATGTTGGGGCCTTCCGGCGTCTCGATCGGGCAGATGCGGCCGTAGTGGCTGTAGTGAACGTCACGCACTTCCATGCCCGCGCGGTCGCGGTTGAGGCCACCGGGGCCCAGGGCAGACAGGCGCCGCTTGTGTGTCAGTTCTGCCAGCGGGTTGGGCTGGTCCATGAACTGGCTCAGCTGAGAAGAGCCGAAAAATTCTTTGATGGCCGCGGACACAGGCCGGATGTTGATCAGGTCACCCGGCTTAACGTCGTTTGCGTCCTGGATCGCCATGCGCTCACGCACCACGCGTTCCAGACGGGACATGCCGATGCGGATCTGGTTTTGCAGCAATTCGCCGACGCTGCGCAGGCGGCGGTTGCCCAGGTGGTCGATATCATCCACCTCGCCCACGCCGTAGGGCAGGCCCAGCAGATAGCTGATTGTTGCCACGATATCATCGATGATGATGTGTTTGGGGACCAGCAGGGAAGCGTTTTCGCTGACCAGCCGCAGCAGATCTTCTTCTTCCGCCCCTTCGATCAGGCTCAGGAGGGTGGGCAGATGGACCATCTCCAGGATGCCGGCCTCTTTGGGATCAAAAGGCAGGTAGTCCTTTGCGCTGGCAAAGTTATTGCCGACCACTTTGTGAACGCGGTCCGCGACGCGGATGTTCACGGCATTGATGCCGGCGTTCTGAATCGCCGCCGCCGTATCGCGGCTGATGGTCTCGCCGGATTTTACCATCACTTCGCCGGTGAAGTGGTCGACGATATCCTCCGCGGCGACCTGGCCGGCGATGCGGGCGCTGACGCCCAGCTTCTTATTGTACTTATAGCGGCCGACGCGCATCAGGTCATAGCGCTTGGGATCAAAGAACAGGCTGTGCAGCAGGGTGCGCGCGCCTTCTTCCGTCGGCGGCTCACCGGGCTTTTGCCTGCGGTAGATCTCAAGCAGCGCGTCCGTCTGAGATTTGATGTTGACGTCGCTGCGGCTGATGGTGGTCATCAGGCGCTCATCTTCACCCAGCAAATCCACCAACTGCATATCCGTGCCGTAACCCAGCGCACGCAAGATGACGGTGATGGGCAGCTTGCGCGCGCGGTCGATGCGCACCCAGAGGCAGTCGTTGGAGTCGGTCTCATATTCAATCCACGCGCCGCGATTGGGAATCACCTGCGCTGAGAAAAGCTGCTTTCCGGCTTTATCGATCTCTTTTGAGTAATAGGAGCCGGGGGAACGGACCAGCTGGCTGACAATAACACGTTCGGCACCATTAATGATAAAGGTGCCGTGTTCAGTCATCAGCGGAAAATCACCCATAAAGACATCCGTCTCTTTGATTTCGCCTGTTTCTTTATTTTTCAGTCTTACGAACACCTTCAAAGGCGCCGCATAGGTCAGGTCGCGCTCTTTGCAGCGCTCTACAGAGTTCTTTGGTGTCTTGTCAAGAGAGTAGTCTACGAACTCAAGAATCAGGTTCTCGCTATAGTCCGTGATCGGCGAAACATCCGCCAAAACCTCCCTGAAATCTTCTTCAAGGAACTTCCGATAGGAATTCTTTTGAACCTCTATCAGGTTCGGCATGTCCAGTACCTCGTCGATGCGAGAGAAGCTCA
>CAZVUU010000005.1:0-57797 GCA_964630465.1 uncultured Christensenella sp. | reverse complement strand
TGGCCAAGAAAGCCATTGCGGCAGGAGCATCTCACATAACCCATTTGTTCAACGCGCAGACCGGTCTGAATCACCGTGAACCCGGCATCGTCGGCGCGGGGCTGACAAGTGATGTGTTCACAGAGCTGATTGCCGATGCCTTCCATGTGCATGAGGGGCTTTTTGGTTTGTTGTACAATGTGAAACGGGATCTGCTGGTACTGGTGACCGATTGTACCCGGGCCGGCGGACTGCCTGATGGCGAGTATACGCTGGGCGGCCAGCCGATCTTTGTCAATGGCATCCAGTGCCGTTTGCAGGATGGCACCATTGCAGGAAGCGTGCTGAAACTTAACAATGCCGTGCGCAACCTGCATCATTTGGGCGGTGTTTCTTTGAAGGACGCCGTCCATGCCGCTTCACTCAGTGCGGCAAGAACAATCGGAGCGGATCGCGAAAAAGGCTCAATTGAGAACGGCAAGGATGCCGATTTTATACTGATTGATGATGACTGCCACGTCTATTCCACCTATGTGCGCGGCACGCTCAAATACAGCAAGGAGAACTGACCGATGTCAAAACCAGCCCTTACCGCCCCGCTGGAGCCGGACTTCTTACCCCTTTCCCTGGTATGGAGGGATTATCAGCGCGAAGCGCAGGCCAGTGACAATCCCGGGCGTTTTGTCTGCGCCATTCATCGCGACAAGGGGCTTAACTCTGCCTGGGAGGCCAAGATTTTGCCTGAAGGCGTCCAGGAGCAGCGGACTGTCGCACTGCTTGAGCGCATCGTCAAATCACTTTTATGGATCCGCGGCGGGTACAAGATCGAGATTGCTGGATGCAGGGCTCTCTATGAATATTTGAAAAAAGCCTATGCCCCCGGCGGTCTTCGTGCTTTCGATGCCGATTTCATGGCCGGTGTATATGAAAAACCCTTTGAGGTCCTGTGGTCAGAGGACGCGCAGAGCATTTCCGGTTCCATCGAAGCTGCCAGCCCCATCGGACGGAATATGGATGGATGCCGCATCGGTTTCGACGCGGGCGGCAGCGACCGCAAGGTATCCGCTGTTATTGACGGAGAGGCTGTGTTTTCCAAGGAAGTTGTCTGGTTTCCAAAGATCAATGAAAATCCTGATTATCATTATGAGGGTATTATGTCAGCCATGAAAGAAGCGGCAGAGCATATGCCCCGCGTCGATGCAATCGGTGTCAGCAGCGCCGGAGTGTACATTGATAACCGAATCATGGTGGCTTCCCTCTTCCTGAAGGTGCCCAAGGAGCAATTCGATCAAAAGGTTAAAAATATGTATATCGATATCGCCAAAGAGGTCAGCGATGTTCCCTTGGTTGTTGCCAATGACGGCGACGTGACCGCTTTGGCGGGAGCCATGAGTCTCAACGCGGGCAATGTGCTGGGCATCGCCATGGGCACAAGCGAAGCCGGCGGCTATGTCGACCGCGACATGCACATCATGGGCTGGCTGAACGAATTAGCCTTTGTGCCTGTTGATTTCAATCCGGGCGCAATGGTTGACGAATGGTCCGGTGATATCGGCTGCGGGGTGAAGTACTTCTCTCAGGATGCAGTGATCAAGCTTGCGCCGGCCGCGGGCATCCACTTGGAAGAAAGCCTCTCCCCGGCCGAAAAGCTGAAAATCGTACAGGCTGAAATGGAAGCCGGCAACCCGGAAGCTGGCAGGCTTTATGAGACGATCGGCGTCTATTTCGGTTATGCCATCGCGTACTATGCCCTGTTTTATGAGATCGAACACGTGCTGATCATGGGGCGTGTTACATCCGGCGAAGGGGGCACCTTGATGCTGAATAAAGCCAGGGAAGTGCTCGAAAAGGATTTTCCTGAGCTGAACAGTCGTGTGCAGCTGCATATCCCCGATGAAAAGAGCCGCCGCGTCGGACAATCCGTCGCAGCGGCAAGCCTTCCGAAGATTCAGTAATCGGATATCTTATAATCTCATCCATCCTTCATCGGATGGATTTTTTTGAAATGCTTCCAGGCGAAGGATATCACGCTCTGCAATATAGCCCTCTTCAGCAGCAACCTTGATCAGGGTTTCAAATGTAGTCAATGAAACATTTTTTACCTCGGCCTGAGCCAGCCTGTCAATGCCTTTTTGCATACCATAGGTAAAGATCGAGACAATGCCAAGCACCTGGGCCCCTGCATCTCTCAATACTTGTACGACATCGGCCACAGAACCTGCTGTGGATATCAGGTCCTCAACCACGACCACCTTTTGCCCCGTGCTGACTCTGCCTTCAATGCGGTTACTTCGGCCATGGTCTTTCGCTGCCCCGCGTACATAAGCCATAGGGAGATCCAGAATATCCGATACATAGGCCGCATGCGGAATCCCCGCTGTAGCTGTTCCCGCAATCAGTTCAGTTTCGGGATAATGTTCGCGAATCAGTGCGGCAAGAGCACCTTCCACCCGTCTGCGTTCTTTAGGATGAGAAAGGATCAGGCGGTTATCACAATAGATGGGCGATTTAATGCCGCTGACCCAGGTGAAAGGTTTCTCGGGGCGAAGGAATACAGCTTTGATTTTCAGCAAGAGTTTTGCTATATCTTTTTGCATGGATTATTTCCTTTCTTATCCGATAAAATCCGCTCTGACACGACGCCAGGCGGCAAGAGGATCATCTGCTGCCGTAATTGGCCTTCCTACCACGATATAATCAGAGCCAAGCTCTCTTGCCCTGCCGGGGCTTGTAATGCGCCTCTGGTCGTCAGCGCTGCCCTCGGGATAGCGTATGCCGGGTGTGACCGTCAGAAAGCTTTGTCCGCAGGCGGCTTTGACAAGCCGGGTTTCAAGCGGCGAGCAGACCACTCCGTCCAGTCCTGCAAGCTTGGCGTTGTGTGCATACTTCGACACCGTATCATCAAGGCCGGCATTTATCAGCAACTCCCGCTGCATTACAGCTTCCGTGGTGCTGGTCAGCTGTGTCACGGCAATCAGCTTAATGTCATCTCCCTGCCCTTCAAGCAGGCCCTCCTTCGCGGCCTCCATCATGGCGATGGTGCCGGATGCATGGACGTTGACCATATCCACACCCAGCCGCGCCAGATTTGTCATGGCTTTTCTCACCGTGTTGGGAATATCATGCAGCTTCAGATCCAGGAATACGCTGAACCCGGCCCCCTTGATTTCCCGGACGATCTCCGGACCCTGGCCATAGAAAAGCTCCATGCCGATCTTCAGATATGGTTTTTCTCCCTCAAAGCGGGAAAGAAAACCCATCGTCTCTTCTCTGTTTTGAAAATCACAGGCAATGATAACATCCCTCATGTATGCGACCTCCCTATTATGTCCGACAGCTTGTCAATTTCATAGATGCTCATTTTTTCAGGCAGTTCCCTGATGATCTTTTCAAGGGCCCAAGGGTCCAGCAAAGTCTGCGTGCCTATCTGCACAGCCGATGCCCCCACGGACATCATCTCGATCACATCGTCCGCGCAGGTGATGCCGCCCACGCCGATGATCGGGATCCCGACACGCTCATATGCCTGGTACACCATACGCAGGGCAATCGGCTTAATAGCGGGGCCTGAATAGCCTGCCATCACGGTGGATACAATGGGTTTTCCCGTCCGCGTGTCGACGACCATCCCCAGCAGGGTGTTGATCATGGTCAAGCCGTCCGCGCCGGCGTCTTCACAGGCCCGGGCAATCTCCCCGATATCCGATACATTCGGAGACAGCTTCATATAAACCGGTTTTTTGCATACGCTTTTCACCTCTTTGCACACGGAAAATGCGCCCTGCGGGGTGACACCGAAAGACATGCCGCCGTGCTTCACGTTCGGACAGGAGACGTTGATCTCAAGGATATCAACGCCTTCCTCCGCATCCAGCCGGGAGGCCACAGCTACGTACTCATCCAGAGAAAACCCTGCCACATTAGCGATGACAAGGCCCTTATATATCTGTCGCAGCTTGGGGATCTCTTCATCAATAATTTTTTCAAGCCCTGGGTTTTGAAGTCCCACGGCATTGAGCATCCCTTCCCTGCATTCAGCCACCCTGGGAAGAGGGTTGCCGGTACGCGGCGACAGCGTAGCAGCCTTGATCGCGATGCCGCCCAATAGATTGATGTCGTAGTACTCGTTCATTTCATAGCCGAAGGCAAAGGTACCGCTTGCAGGAATGACAGGGTTTTTCATCCCGATATTCCCCAACGTGACAGACAGACTGCTCACAGCCTCACCTCCTCGCTGCCGAACACGGGCCCATCCTTACAGACACGCTTCATGCCGCTGTTCATTTCCATCGAGCAGCCCATGCATATGCCAAATCCGCAGCCCATGCGGGCCTCAAGGGACAGCTGCCCTTCCCTGCCCAAAGCGTGCACCGCTTTGAGCATCGGCATGGGACCGCAGGCAAAGTAAAAGTCATAATCGATCTTACGCAGCGCGTCAGTGACGAAGCCTTCAAGCTCATAGCTGCCATCAGCCGTGGTCACGGTGACTTCAGCGCCCAGCTCCTTGAACTGCTTTTCGTAAAACACATCCTCAGCGGCATTAAAGCCAAGCACGCAGTATACATTCTCCCCCTCCAGGTTTTGCATCAGGCCGTAAAGAGGCGGCACACCGACCCCTCCGCCGATGATGGCAATTCTCTTTCCCCTAGCTTTATCGAGGGTGAAGCCCTGTCCCAGCCCTGTCAGTACATCCAGCATGTCTCCCGGCCCCGCGTCTGACAGACAGGCCGTTCCCTTGCCGATGACTTTATATATCAGCCTGAATGACTCCTTATCCCAGGCACAGACGCTGATCGGTCGGCGTAAAAACAGATTGTCCAAACGTATCTCTACAAACTGGCCCGGCTGGCTGATCGCGGAGGTGTCCCCGGACAAGGTCATCTCCCACACATCACGGGCAATGGGGCGATTGTCTCTCACTTCATACATGCCTTGTTTTATCACTCATACTTCTCCTGATCAATGGTCGACACCTTCAGGGTGATTTCCTCCAGAACATCCAGCAGCACCTTCACGGTATCCAGTGATGTCAATACTGTCACGTTGTTTTCGACCGACCAGCGGCGGATCAGGAAGCCGTTCTGGCGATGTGTATCCGCAGCCTGCTCGCTGATCGTATTGATGACATAGGCAACGTAGCCCAGCCTCAGCGATTCCTGGATTTCATTGCTGCCTTCGCTGATCTTCCTGCGTTTTCTGGTACGGATACCGTTCTCTTTCAGAAAGGCTGCAGTGCCTTCGGTGGCTTCTATGTTGAAGCCCAGGTCATAAAATCGCCTGATCAGCGGCAATGCCCTTTGCTTATCCTCATCGGCTATGGTGGCAAGCACCGTGCCGTAATTGGTCACCCGCATATTGGCAGCCTGCAATGCTTTAAACAGCGCGCGGTTGAGGGTGTCATCGTAGCCGATGGCTTCCCCCGTTGATTTCATTTCAGGGGAGAGATAGGTGTCGGCGCCCCGCAGCTTGCTCAGTGAGAATACGGGAACCTTCACGTACCAGCGTTTGCGCTCCGGCGCAATTCCGTTTTGATATCCTTGCGCGGAGATGCTTTGCCCCAGGGCTATCCTTGCAGCAATCTGCGCCAGCTGTATGCCGGTGGCTTTTGAAATAAATGGCACTGTGCGTGAAGAACGGGGATTCACTTCGATGACATAGACTTGCTCTCTGTCATCCACAATATACTGAATATTGAAAGGGCCTTTGATACCGATACCCAGTCCCAGTCGGACCGTGTATTCAACGATCGTCTTCTTCACCTGCGCGCTGACGGAAAAGGGTGGATATACGCTGATGGAGTCGCCAGAATGCACGCCTGTACGCTCAACATGCTGCATGATGCCGGGAATATAAACATCCTTCCCATCGCATACAGCGTCCACTTCCAGCTCCTTGCCTGAAATATAGCGATCCACGAGCACCGGCTGATTCTCAGTAACCAATACTGCTTCACTCAGATATCTCCGCAAACCTTGCCTGTCACGCACGATCTGCATGGCGCGGCCACCCAGCACATAGGACGGCCTGACCAGCACCGGGAAGCCGATCGTATCAGCCGCGGCCAAGCCCTCTTCAATATCAATGACCGCCTTGCCCGGCGGCTGAGGGATACCAAGCTGCCGCAGCGTTTTTTCAAAGCTGTCGCGGTTTTCAGCTCGCTCGATGGCATGAACGTCCGTCCCGATGATTGGGACATCCAATTGATTCAGGCTGTCAGCCAGGTTGATCGCCGTCTGGCCTCCCAAGGTAACAATGACTCCGAAAGGCTTTTCAAGATCGATGATGTTCATGACATCTTCCACTGTCAGGGGCTCAAAGTATAGTTTGTCACTGACTGTATAATCAGTGGAAACTGTTTCCGGGTTGTTGTTGATAATGATCGCTTCGTATCCTGCTTCCCTGATCGCGCGGATGGCATGGACGGTCGAGTAATCAAACTCAACCCCCTGCCCGATGCGGATCGGTCCCGCACCCAACAAAATAACAGATTTTTTATCGGTAACGATAGACTCGTTTTCCGTTTCATAAGAAGAATAGAAACAGGGAATATAGGACTCAAACTCACCGGCACAGGTATCGATCATTTTGTATACAGGCAGGATGCCATGCTGCTTTCGCACGGCATAAACATCCGTTTCGCTCATGCTCCACCACTTGCCGATATAACCATCGGACAGACCCAGGTGCTTGGCCTGTCGAAGTGTTATCAGGTTTTTGACATTTTTCTTGAGCACTTTTTCAAAATCAACGATCCTTTTGATCTTACTGATGAAAAAATAGTCGATTTTTGTCATATCGCAGATCCTGGCCGGATCCTCACCCCTGCGCAGCAGCTCAGCAATAGCATACAGCCGCTCATCGGTTACATTCATAATCAGCTCCAGCAGCTCTTCTGTGGGGACACTATCGAACTTTTTCAGCCAGATATGCGTTACGCCTGCTTCCAGGGAGCGTACTGCCTTGAGCAGGCTTTCTTCCAAGCTGCGGCCAATGGCCATAACTTCCCCCGTCGCTTTCATCTGGGTAGATAAGTTTCTGGAAGCCTTATCAAACTTGTCAAACGGAAACCTGGCGATTTTTGTGACCACATAATCGAGCGCCGGCTCGAAGCTGGCCAGGGTATTGGCGATCTGTATCTCGTCAAGCCTCATCCCGATCGCGATCAGCGCGCTGACCTTGGCGATGGGATAGCCGCTGGCTTTAGACGCGAGTGCAGACGAACGGGAAACCCTGGGGTTCACTTCGATCACATAATAGTTTAACGAATAGGGGTCCAGGGCAAACTGTACGTTGCAGCCGCCTTCGATGTTCAAAGCACGAATCAGCCTGATCGCCGCATCCCTGAGCATATGGTATTCTTTATTCGTCAGCGTTTGAGAAGGGCACACCACGATAGAGTCTCCTGTATGGACACCCACGGGGTCAAAGTTTTCCATGCTGCAGATCGCCAGTGCCGTATCCTTGCTGTCGCGTATCACCTCAAACTCTATTTCCTTGTAGCCGCGGATAGATTTTTCTACCAGCACCTGACCGACAGGCGAAAGCTGAAGCGCGTTTTCGGCAATCTCCCTGAGCTCCGCTTCATTATCCGCAAAGCCGCCGCCTGTTCCGCCCAGCGTGAAAGCTGGGCGCAGCACAACGGGATACCCGATACCCCTGGCGATCCGCTTCGCCTCGTTCACCGTCTGGGCAATGCCGGATGCGATAACCGGCTCTCCGATTTTTTCGCACAGCAGTTTAAATTTTTCCCTGTCCTCCGCTTGCGTGATTGAATCAAAGCAAGTGCCCAGAACCTCACAGCGGCATTCACGCAAAACTCCCTTGTGGTGCAGCTGCATGGCCAGGTTCAGCCCCGTCTGCCCGCCCAGAGTGGGAAGCAGGGCGTCAGGCCGTTCCTTACGGATGATCTTGGCGACATATTCGAGTGTCAGCGGCTCCATGTAGACTTTGTCGGCAATATCAGTATCAGTCATGATGGTAGCGGGATTGGAGTTGACAAGGATTACTTTATATCCTTCCTCCTTCAGCGCCAGGCAAGCCTGCGTGCCGGAGTAGTCAAACTCTGCTGCCTGCCCGATCACAATGGGGCCGGAGCCGATGACCAGTATCTTCTGAATATCTCTGCGTTTAGGCATCTGATCCCTCCCTGTGCGCCTGCATATGGCTGAGAAAGACATCAAACAGATAATCGCTGTCCCGGGGTCCCGGAGCGCTTTCCGGGTGATATTGTACGCTGAAGACCTGCTGCTTGTCGTTGCAAAGGCCTTCAACGGTATTGTCAAGCAGGTTGATGTGGCTGACGCGCAGCGGCGTGCATTGGACGGTGGCGGCATCAACCGCCCAGGAGTGGTTCTGGCCTGTTATCTCCACCTTACCCGTGTCCATGTTTTTGACCGGGTAGTTGCCGCCTCTATGCCCCGGCTGCATTTTATAGACTTTGGCGCCATTGGCCAGAGCAATCAGGCTGTGCCCCAGACAAATACCGAAGATCGGCAGCCTGCCCTGCAGAGCTTTGATCAAATCGATTGTCGGCTTCACATCCTCCGGGCTGCCCGGACCGTTTGAGATGACGATGCCATCCGGCCTCAGCGCCATCAGCGCTTCCGGGGGCGTATCATAGGGCACGATCGTGACATTGCAGCCTTTCGCGTTCAGCCTTCTGATGATACTGTGCTTGATACCGCAATCGACAGCAACGACACTGTAGCGAAAATTGGATGTACGGGAATACCATCTTTTTTTACAGCTTACCTGCTTCACCAGGTCTCGCGCTTGAGGCGTGTTCCGCAGCCTCTCAAGCCCCTCCTGAAGACCACAGCCCTCATCGGTCAGAAGTGCCCGCATGCTGCCTTCATCTCTGAGCATTTTTGTAATCTGTCTGGTATCAACGCCCTCAATGCCGGGAATGCCGTTTTCGATCATTGCCTCTGCCAATGTCTTGGTATAGCGAAAGTTGGAGGGATCATTGTTGTATTCTCTGACAATGAATCCGCCCAGTCTGGGTGTGCGTGTTTCAAAATCTTCATCATTGAGCCCGTAGCTGCCAATCAGCGGATAGGTCATACAGACCATCTGGCCGCAGCAGGACGGATCAGACAATATCTCCTGATAGCCTGTCATAGAAGTGTTGAACACCACCTCACAAGCTGCGTCACAGCAAGCGCCGAAGCCTTTACCGTAAAACTCCCGCCCGTTTTCAAAGATCAGCTTCTTACCCACTCATTCCTCCTTTGCAAAGCCGGCTTCGAATACCTTTTTGCCGTTGAAGAATGTAGCCACTACCTTGCCTGTCAGTTCCATTCCCTCAAATGGCGTCGCCTTGCCCATTGAAAAAAACTTTTCGGACCTGACTGTCCAGGATGCATCAGGGTCCAGCAGCGTCAGGTTTGCCCGGCTGCCCGCTTTAAGATCCTGCTCCCTCATCAGCAATCCGGCCGGCACTTTCGTCAGCTTCTCCAGCAGCCGCTCCATTGTCATGAGTCCGGTTTGCACTAGCGCAGTGTTGCATACGCTGAAGGCTGTTTCAAGCCCCGTGACGCCAAAGCTGCTGTATTCAAGCCCCTTATTTTTTTCGGCAAAAGCATGGGGCGCGTGATCTGTCGCGATGCAGTCGATAGTGCCGTCTATGATGCCTTCTATAATTGCTTCCCTGTCTTCCCGGCTTCGCAAAGGCGGGTTCATTTTGAATCGTCCGTGGTCCTCCGAAATATCTTCATCGCACAGCATGAGCTGATGAGGTGTACATTCGCAGGATATCTCCATCCCCTGCCGCTTCGCCTCCCGCACCAGAGCAACGCTCTCCTTCGTTGAAATATGGCAGATATGGTAACGTACGCCGGTTTCTCTGACCAGCTCAAGATCCCTTTGAATGTGCATCCATTCTGATTTGGAAGGGATTCCGGTCAGAGCATATTGACGGGCGATACAGCCGTCATGTACGCATCCGCCCGCGGGCACCAGACCTTCGTCTTCACAGTGGGCGGCAAGAAGACCTTTGACCTCAGCGATACGTTTCATGGCTTCACGCATCATCTCTCGTGATTGAATGCCTTTTCCGTCATCTGAAAAGCCCGCGCAAAAAGGGACCATCGCTTTTATGTCTGCCAGCTCAAGCCCCATCTGAGATTTTGTGACGGCACCGTAGGGAATCACCTCCACCAGCGCGTCACGCGCAATCGTATCAAGCTGCATTTTTAGCTTATCGGGGCAATCCGGCACGGGGTCGACGTTAGGCATGGCGCATACAGTAGTGAAGCCGCCTGCCGCAGCCGCCTGTGTACCCGTTTTGATCGTCTCTTTATAAGAGTGCCCGGGTTCTCTCAAATGGACATGAAGATCAGTAAAACCCGGAGAAATGATCAACCCTTCTGCAAAAAAGACATCTGCCCGGACGTCTTTGATTTTTTCACCGATCTGCTGAATAATTCCATTCTCAACCAGTACATCAGCCTTTTGAAGAATCTCTCCTGTAAAAACTGTTCCCCCCTTCATCAGGATCGCTTTATCCATTCTTTAACCCTCGACAGCGCGGCGAAGCGCTGCCATCCGGACATATACACCGTTCTCCATTTGTTTGAATATACGTGATCTGCCGCATTCGACCACGGTATCCTCAATTTCAACATTTCTGTTCACCGGTGCCGGATGCATGATGATTGCATTTTTCTTCATGCTTTTGACGCGTTTTGCCGTCAGCCCGTATCTGTTCAAATACTCTTCCTTGGTTATGGCGTTTTTAAAATGATGCCTTTCGTACTGGATGCGCAGCATCATGACTACGTCACTGGTAGAGACCGCGTGATCGATATCTTCCGTTTCAAACATTGGGTCCATCATATCCTCAGGCCCGGACATCACCACCCGCATGCCAAGCCTCTGCATAATTTCGCAGTTTGTATGTGCAACACGGGAATGGCGCACATCGCCTATAATAGCGGCTTTCAGCCCCTTAAAACCGCCAAATTCCTGCCTGATGGTCAAAAGATCGAGCAGTGATTGGGTAGGGTGGTTCCCCGTGCCATCGCCGCCGTTTAAAACAGGGGCCCGTAATCGGCCCCTGAACTGATTGTAGTATTCATTGTCGCTGTGACGGATGACCAAGGCATCCATCCCCAGGCTGTCAAATGTTTTCACCGTATCATAGAAGCTTTCGTCCTTTCTCAGCGAGGATGACTCCGGATGAAAAGAAACAACCCGCATTCCCATTTTTTCTTCTGCCATGCAGAAACTGTACTGGGTGCGGGTTGAAGCTTCGAAGAAGAGGTTACAGGCGACTTTTCCGGATAAGTCTGGAAAAACCGCTTTTTCCCGGTAAGTCTGCGCCTCGTCAATGAGCGCTAAGACCTCCCCGGAAGGAATGTCTGTGAGCGTCAACAAATCTCTGGCCATTTATTTCCTCCCCTGTGTTCACAGCCATGACTGCAAATCGGCCGATTCTATCACAGAGGGAGTGATGATGTCAACGGTATGAGAAAATCAAAATTCATTTTTTTGACATTAAAATGTGTTTGACTTTCTTTGACCTTTATGGTATAATCAATACGTCATCAAGAGATGACACATTGACAACATTGAAGGAGGAAGATATATGTTCTCTCTGATCCCCTACCATCGTATGCTGAGTAACCTGTCCGGTACACGCAACAGCCTTGCCAACGACCCCTTCTTCCGCCCCTTTATGGATATGAGCGGCAGCTTGGCGAATAACTTCCGGGTTGATATCCGGGAGCGGGACAATGCCTACTTGCTGGAGGCCGAACTCCCGGGCGTATCTAAAGACAAGATCAATCTGACCGTTGATAAAGATGTTTTGACCATCAGCGCTGATATTGAAAGCCAGCGCAAAGATGAGAAGGAAAACTATTGCTATGTGGAACGCCGCAGCGGGCACGTAGAACGCAGCTTCAGCATTGAAGGCATCGATCACGACAAGATCCAGGCCAGCTATGAGGATGGCATCCTTCGCGTAGAGTTGCCCAAACAAAAGCCTCTTCCGGAGAAAAGCAGCAGAAAGATCGAGATTGGTGATACCCCCAAGCTTGACAGCCCGAAGCAGCCCGCATAATATAGTTTATGGCAAAGACTGGCACGGAGCAATCACCCGCGCCAGTCTTTCTTTATAAACGTTTTGCCATCAGTATATCCGGCTTGCCGCGTCCGTTTGCGTCGGGCATAACGCCGATGATGCTGTAGCCTTGTTTTAAGTAAAAGGCAGTCTGATGTGTGCCCGGATCAAAATTCTTGATCTTCTCCGGAAGTTCATGGTATAGATCTGCTTGCGCGAAAGACGTTTCTCCGCCTTCTTTTTCATCATCCGCCCGATCCCTTTCCTCTGACGGTCTGCCCGCACGGCCAGAGGATGCATTTCAAATATCCTTCCGCTGTAGGAAGGCGCCAGGATACCGCCCCATCCGACTACCTCTTCTTCATCCATAGCGGCAAGCAAGGTGTTTCCAGGTATCAGCCGGCGTCTGATTTCCTCAACGGCATCCTCCAGCCTTGCCCATCCGGCCGGCAGGCAATCCGTCAGTATCTGTGCCGCCTGTAAGATTTGCCGCGGATTCAGGCTGGTCATGTCGACAATCCTGATCAAGGCACTTTCTCCACAAAGCTTTCCATCACATAGCCCTCGATACCGTCCGCGTGTACATGCAGCCATCCGTCCTCTTCCTGTTTGAGGACAAGCAATCTCTGACCGTAGAACAAAAGAGAAAGAATATCACTTGAGGTATTAGGCAGCATTCGAAGGTTCAGTGATGAGTTCTGATTGATATTTTTGACAATGACCTCCCATTGTCCTTCCCCCGGCGTCCGGCTTTGAGGCACGAGGGTCGGCCTTGGCGTGGGTGTTGGAATCGGGCCGGGCGTTGTCAAAAAATCAGCGGCAATATAAGGGCGTGCTGCAGGAATGGTACGATATCGGCTCTGTACGGTGCCGGGATAATAGAAAGCTAATATATCCTGATAACTTTTCCCGTATTTTTGGGCCATCCATTCAGCGCCGCGCTGGCTCATCCCCACGCCATGGCCATACCGGCCTGATTGAATGACGAACCTTTCATCTTCTTCAATCACCCGGATGATTTCATTTTCTTTCATGTTTATTGATAGGTTCATCAGCTTTTCAAGCATAGGAAAGACCGGCAGGTCGACATCGAGGCCTCCTTCCACGGTTGAAAAAGGACCTACAGTTTTTTCTTCCTCCGGCAAGTCTAGGGCGGAGTCTGCTGATTGCGGGCTGTTTTCGACCTTGAACAGCAGGATCTCTTCCTCATCCTTTAGTATCTGAAGACGCTTCGCGCTGACCTGCACTGTGAAGCGAAGCTGCGTCATCAGGCGCGACCCGCCTCCATACTTTGGGGTGTGAGCGCTGAGGATTGACAATCGGTCGATCCTGATATTCTCTGCCGATCCTTCATAGCCCATCGATTCAAGTCGCGGGGCCAGCTTTTGTATCAGTATGTTGTCCAGTTCCTTAAGCACTGAGGAATCAGTCTTCCATGTTTTTGCAAGATAAAAGCTCTTTACAGCGCTCTGTGGGTTCTCAAGGTCATAGATATCATCACGTATGGGCAGATATGCAAAGTCTTCTCTGCCCCAGGCGTGCGCTGAGGACTCCGTCTGTCCGCCGTTGCTTGCTGTATAGAAGGCCTGAATGATCTGCTCATTATAAGTCAGCACGATCCCTTCCGTCTCCTTCACGGCGCGGTGTGCCTGAGTATGCTCCTTATTAAACCCCCGGTAGACCTGATCGTTCGTATCATCTGACAGGTCATAGTCCCTGTCCTGTCGAAGCCCTCGCATTGCGTAACTGCGCGCAGCGATTGCCTGGGCTTTCAGAGCTTCCAAAGGGAAACTGTCACTCATTTCATAAGGTACCAGACCCTTGAGGTAGTCTTCAATACCGATGTGCAGTACGACGCGAAGCGTGGTGCCGGATAAGGTAATCATCAGATCGCCTTCCAGTAAATTGAGGGAATCATTGAGACGCAGCCCGTTTTCATCATCCGCTTTAGCTGACTGGCGCACAAGCCGCAGCCGATTCCCGGCATTAACGGCAGCCCCTTCATAATACAGCCATATTGAATCCTTCGCTTCGATCTTCAAGGTGCTTCCGCGTTGAAAACTGAAGTTTTCGTTGACGAGATAGCTGCCGTAAATGCCAATGTCCATGCGGTTCGATTTTCCGGACAGCCCAAGGAGAACGCGGACGGTGCCCGGCTCAGCAGCTTCTGCAGCGCCCGAAAACATAAAAAAAGAAAGCGTTAAAAAAACGCACAGCACGGCACTTATGAAACGGCGCAAGCAGTTCATACAGCCTTGTGAGCTATCAGGCATCGTCTGCCAAAGCGCGTCCTGTTATACGCAACTTTGGAAAAGCCTATGTCTTCCAGCTCCCGCAGATGCGCAATGACCCCGTCGCGGTTATGTCGCAGGCCATCATTTCCGCAGTTGGCGGGCAGCGCGCTCAACGCGGCCACAAAGACGCCCTTAGGTTTGAGGACCCGGAAAACTTCAGTGAACAATTCACCGGGAGATATATAAGACGGCGCGCAGTTTGTCATCAACACACGGTCAAAGCTGGCTCCCTGCCAGGGAATGTCGGGGCCTATTGCGGACATGATTTCAGCTTTGTCCATGTGCTTTCTCAGCTCTCTGGCAGACGCGACATCAAAGCAAAGACCGCAGGCCCGCAGCTGATAGAGGTCCATATAATGGGACAGCATGTTTTTCCGCGCGCATGACAGATCAAGTACCGCCTGGTAATCATCAATCATCGCCCATTCAGCAACAGAACGCTCGATCCGGTTAAGAGAAATCTTTGAACCGAACAGGTACTGTGCCATGCTGTTTTGTACTTCCAGCCTTGTCTGCATCCTTTTCACTCCACAATCAAATATGATTACAACAGTATTATAACATAAAAGAAAGAAAAATGAACCATTTTCGTAATTAAATTTTAATAATTTACAGTTTATGGACTATTTGACAATAAAAACATGACAACTTATAATGAACTGGCGAAGACGGAGCCAAGTAGCATGCGGGCACTGCTTCAAGAGAGCCTTTGGTTGGTGGAAAAAGGCGGCAGCCCGGATGCGAATACTCTCCCGAGCACGGAACTGAACAAGCGGCAAGCAATATGCCTCAGTAGGTTCGCGCCGGTACGCCGGTTACAGCGCTCAAGGGCGGACAATCTGTTCGCCAAATGGAAGTGGTACCGTGGCTTATGTCACCTTCCCCCATCATAACGGGTGAAGGTGGCTTTGTTTTTTAAGGAGGTGACAGGATTGGAGCAGGCGAGTTTTCAGTACGCAGATCGGATGAGAAGCCTGAGCGGCAGCGCAATCAGGGAGATATTCAAATACATGAGCCGTCCTGGGATGATCTCTTTTGCCGGCGGCAACCCCGGTCTTTTCGCGCTGCCTGATAAACAAATAGCTGATATCAGCCGCAATCTTCTGCTTGAAAATGGAAAGCAGCTGCTTCAGTACGGGCAGACTGAGGGCTATCTGCCCTTTAAAGAATCGTTGCCGGGCTATATAGAAGAAAGTTTCCAGGCAAAGGTCAGCAAAAACAATCTGCTTGTCACAACCGGATCGATGCAAGGCCTGGATCTCCTGTTGAGAACATTGATCAATCCCGGCGATGTCGTTCTGACGGAAGAGCCTGCCTTTCTGGGCGCGCTTCAGGCGATGGCTGCGGCTGAGGCAAAGATCGTTGCGGTGCAAAGTGACGAGGATGGCATCGATACCGAGCATCTGGAAGAAATGATGCGTAATCATAAGCCTAAGCTGCTGTACATTATCCCGACGTTTCAAAACCCGACCGGCAGGACCTTAAACCTTGAAAAACGAAAAACAGTCGCTCAGCTGGCCGTTAAATATGGTGTTGTTGTGGCGGAAGATGATCCTTACCGGGCATTGCGCTACAGCGGTGAACATCTGCCTGCCATCAAGGCCTTTGATACGCGGGGATATGTCGTGCTGCTAGGGAGTTTTTCCAAGATTATTTCTCCCGGTCTGCGCGTAGGCTTTATGGCCGGTGATCCTGACCTGATCAGCCGCTGTGCCGTCTGCAAGCAATGCACGGACGTCCACACAGCCAACCTGAGCCAGGCAATCGTCGATCATTACCTGAGACATGGCCTGTTGGAGCCGCACATAAACAGCATTGTCCCCGTTTACAGTGAGATGATGAGCGCGATGCTGCGCGGGCTGAAGTCCATCCCCGGGATTGCAAGCTATACAAAGCCCGAAGGCGGCTTATTTATATTCGCTTTTTTGAAGGAAGGTCTTAATGCCCTGTCACTGTTTAAGCAAACGGTCGACCGCGGCCTCGCCTTCGTCCCCGGAGAATCATTTTATGTTGGGAAAGGGCACACTGACACCATCCGCCTGAACTTCTCCGGAACAGATTTGGCAGGAATCGACCGCGGTATGGATATACTCAAAAATTGCCTCAGCGGCATAAACTAAGGAGAGAAAGAGATGCACATTCTGGATGTACTTAAAGAGCGGGGTTTTATTGCGCAGGTCACTTTTGAGGAGGACCTGTACAAGCAGCTTGAAAAGGAGCCGACCAAATTTTATATCGGTTTTGACCCCACGGCGGACAGCCTTCACTTTGGCCACTTCATTCCGATCCTGGCGATGATGCACATGCAAAGCGCCGGGCATATCCCGATTGCCCTCGTGGGAGGCGGTACTGTCATGATCGGCGATCCAAGCGGAAAGACCGATATGCGCAAAATGCTGACGCTTGAAGGCATCAACCACAATGCCGAGAAGATCCACCGGCAGCTGTCTCATTTTCTCAACTTTTCGGACGGCAAGGCCCTGATGGCCAACAACGCCGATTGGCTGCTGGATCTCAATTATGTGGATTTCATCCGCGATATTGGTGTTCATTTCTCAGTTAACCGTATGCTCGCGGCAGAATGCTACAAACAGCGACTGGAGCGCGGTCTGACATTCCTCGAATTTAACTACATGTTGATGCAAAGCTATGACTTCCTCGAGCTGTTCAAGCGCCATGACTGCCGCTTGCAGATGGGCGGCGATGACCAGTGGAGCAATATACTGGCCGGCGCTGATTTGATTCGCAGAAAAGAAAGGGAGTCCGCTTTCGCCTGTACATTCAATCTGCTGATGACGCATGAAGGCAAGAAAATGGGCAAGACCGAGCGCGGCGCGCTGTGGCTTGATCCCCGGCTTTGCAGCCCCTATGAGTTCTATCAGTACTGGCGCAATGTCAGCGATCAGGACGTTTCTAAGTCTCTGTCGATGCTCACCTTCCTGCCCATGGATGAAGTACGCAGGCTGAGCGTGCTTGAAGGCGCCGAAGTCAATGAGGCCAAAAAAGTGCTGGCCTTTGAATGCACCAAGATCGTTCACGGGGAAGAAGAGGCTCAAAAAGCGCAGGAAGCTTCCGCTGCTCTGTTTAGCGGCGGCAGCACTTCGCAGGATGTTCCGACCTTTGCACTTACAAGGGATGAGCTGGAAGCTGACAACCGTCTGACCACTTTGCTGAACGCAAGCGGGTTGTGTACCAGCAGAAGCGAAGCCCGAAAGATGGTCATGCAGGGCGCAGTAACAGTCGGGGATATGAGGATAACAGACCTGGATAAGACAATATCCATTGATGATATCGGAAGTGATGGGCTGTTGCTCCGGCGCGGGAAGAAAAACTATGTCCGTCTGGTCATTAAGCAGTAACAATGGCCAAGGATTATAAAACCCTGGCCAAGTCTGCCTGTGATGAGTTTGTAACGCAAAAAAGCCGTTTCATCGGCTGTGCCGCTCCGGTTGAGTCGCAGGAGGAAGCCCTGGCCTATATCAAGGATATCAAAGAAAAGTACAAGGATGCTTCCCACCACTGTTATGCATATATTATCGGGCGAAACGCCGGAATCATGCGCTATCAGGATGACGGTGAGCCATCCGGCACCGCCGGGCAGCCGATCATGGAGGTGTTAAGACAGCAGGGTCTTGTTGACTGCTGTTGTGTTGTTGTCCGTTACTTTGGCGGCGTACTCCTGGGGGCAGGCGGTTTGACGCGCGCTTATACCAAAGGCTGTGTCGTGGCAGTTGATGCAGCGGGCATTGCTCTGATGGAGCAGAGCGTTGGCCTGCAGCTGTCAATACCTTATCCTCTGTGGGATAAGGTATTGCACCGGCTCGGTACTCTGCCCGTGCATATTAAGGAGACAGAATATTCCGAACAGGTTGATGCGGCTTTGATTATCCGCCTGAAGCATCAGGAAGAAATAAAAGAGGCCATCGCTGAGAGCAGCGATGGCCGTGTCCGGATCCGCACGGATGAAGAGCCTTTTTATTACGCCTGGCCCAGAGCGTAACGCAAAACAGCATGGGAGACACCGTCTTCCTTATTGCTGAGCGTGACAAACCTCGCATCCTGCTTGACCTCATCCGTGGCATTGCCCATGGCAACACCCCAGCCCGCGCGGCGAATCATCGGCAGGTCGTTGTCCTGGTCTCCGATGGCCATGACCGCATCCAGGCCGATACCGAGGTATTCAGCCAGTTCCGCGATTCCGCTGCCTTTGTCAACGCCCTTTGGCATGATTTCAATATTATATATGCCGGAATGTGTCAGGGTGGAGAGGTTGACCCCTTGTTCCAGAGCAAAGCGGATCTGCCCCAGTTTTTCAATGTCACGATAGGCGTGAACATAAAACTTGTAAATTCCCTTATCAATCAAATCCAGGCAGGCATCCGCTCCGTACAAAAACTGAGTATCTGCCTCCTGAAGCATGCGTTCATCCCCAAATTCAATTTGTGCGTGGTGTCTGTCTTCAAGCCCCCGGCTGGCTACCTGCCCATTGGCAAATACATAATATTCTGCCTGTTGTTCTTCCAAAATGCGGAAAGCTTCCATTGCGCTTTCTTTGGTCATTTTATGCTCTGCGATCACCTCGCCAAAAGGTGATGCCGCGATCTTTCCGCCGTTAACGGCTATCAAAGGGCAGTCAAGCCCGTTATCTTTCATAACAAGAGCGGCATTTTCATAAAAGCGACCCGTGGCAACAGAAAAGATAATGCCGGCAGCCTGTGCTTCCTTGACTGCGTTCAAGTTCTTTTTTGTAATACCTCCCTGAGGGTCTAAAAATGTACCGTCCATATCAACACTGATCAATCGTATTTTACCGGATCGCATGAAGTTCCTCACATTCAAATTTTCTTGAGACAAACAGACGCGTCATAAAGGCCAGTCGAAGGATAGAAAACCCTTGTCCGCGTTGACCGGCGCTGCCGGGCGATGCGGGCGTAATCATCCGCGACGTGAAAGCGGCTGTTCTTTTTGAGCTGCTTTCTTATCCTGCGGTATCGGATAACCGATGAAAACCGGGTGATCCGGTCTTTCGGATTTTCCCGGAGCACCGGATACGAAGCAGCCGATCGCGTCCCTGCTTACCTCGATAATATCATACTCGTTCATGAGGTGTTTGGCAAATCCGGCGCGCGATTCGAATAGACTTCGGGACAAACAGGCCTGTTTGTCATCAATGCAAGTCGACCGGAGAAACCTGCAAAATATTCACCCATGCATTTAATCCTATCAAGTGTGGACATATCATACAGGCTTAGTGAGTTTATTAATTGCAATACAAAGCATGTACAATCTCACTATTGCATATTCATGCCTCTTTATGTATGATACCGTCAACCGTAGCCTAAACTACGGAATATGAAGGAGGCAGATCTCATGAAAAAGCGTTCCTGGTTATCTCTTTTCCTGGTTCTTGTCCTGGGCATCGGCTTGATTGCACCAGCCGCCTTAGCGGAAGATACGATTAAAATTGGAGGTATCGGTGTCCTGTCCGGCCCTTACGCTGTGTATGGCCTGGCCGTTCAAAAGGGTGTTGATTTGTATATCAGCCAGCTGAACGCAGCGGGCGGTGTCGACGGCAAAAAGGTTGAAGTCATCTGGGAAGATGATCGCGGCGAGGCCAATGACGGCGTCAATGCCTTCAACAAGCTTGTCGAAAACGATGGCGTTGTAGCGATTATCGGCGCGGTTATTACCCCCGTTACTCTTGCTGTCGCCGAGTATGCTGCTGATATCGGCATCCCGATGATCACGGCGTCCTCAACCGCTTATGACGTGACCACCGACCGTCCTAGCGTATTCCGCACCTGCTTCCTGGACCCCTTCCAGGCAGTTCAGATGGCGCGCTATGCCAAGGATGAGGGCTATACCAAGGTGGCCGCCCTCTATGACAACGGCAACGACTACTCAAAGGGATTGTTCGAAGCCTTCAAGGAAGAAGCTGCCGCTTTAGGCCTTGAAATGGTTGCCGAAGAGTCTGCTGCCGGCGGCGATGTTGATTTCAAGGCCCAGCTGACTAAAGTGAAAGACGCTGCACCCGAGGTCGTTTTCCTTCCTTACTACGGTGCTGAAGCTTCTTTGATTTTGACTCAATCCAACGAGATTGGTCTGGATGTCCACTTCCTCGGAGCTGACGGCATTTCAGACATCGTGGATGCGATCGCCGATAAATCCCTGCTGACGAACATGACCTACTCCGATCACTTCTCCACGCAGGCCGACAGCCAGCTGGCAAAGGACTTTGTTGAAGCCTTCAAAGCAGCATACAATGAAGAACCTACCGTGTCCTTCTCCGCTACCGGCTATGACGCGGCATTGGTCCTGACCGAAGCGCTGAAAAAGGGATCCACTGAGTACGATGATGTGGCTGCCGCCATCAGGGCGACTGACATCGAAGCAGTCAGCGGAAAGATCACGTTCAACGAACATAATGACCCCATCAAGAGTGCCTTCATCATGACATTTGATGATCAAGGCAACAAGGTGTTCGTGAAGATGCAAAACCCCTAAGATTCAGGTATGATTAAAAGGGGGGAGGACTTGCTCCTCCCCCTTCCATCTATTTCAGGAGGACGGAGGTAGTTTACTTAAGTGATATTGTTTTTGAACCAGCTGATTAACGGCCTTCATGTGGGCGCGATTTACGCGCTCATCGCACTTGGATATACCATGGTATACGGTATCGTGAGGCTGATCAATTTCGCCCACGGTGATATTCTGATGGTTGGGGCCTATACTGCTGTTGTACTGATCACGATGCTTAACCTGCCGATTCCCCTGGTTATATTTCTGGTCATCCTGATGTGTTCTTTGTTTGGTGTGCTGATCGAACGCGTGGCGTATAAACCTTTGCGAAATTCACCTCGGATATCATCGCTGATTACTGCAATCGGCGTCAGTATGCTGCTGCAAAATCTGGCATTGCTGATTTTCAGCCCCACGCCGAAACCTTATCCGATCAGCTTAAAAATTCCCGCCTTAAGGATCGGTTCCTTGATGATCGGGTCCACAACGACTCTGACCATCATCATCTCCGCTGTATTGATGATCCTTCTGCAGTCCTTTGTATCCAAGTTCCGCGCCGGAAAATCCATGCGCGCTGTATCCGAAGATTTTGACGCGGCGCAGTTAATGGGCATCAATGTCAACAATACCATCTCACTTACTTTTGCCATCGGTTGCGCCTTGGCCGGTATAGGATCTCTGCTGTATGGCCTGGCCTATCCCACTGTCTCGCCAACCCTCGGTGCCTTGCCGGGTCTAAAAGCCTTTATCGCGGCTGTATTGGGCGGAATTGGCATCATCCCCGGGGCAATACTTGGCGGCTTGATCATGGGTCTGGCCGAAAGCTTGACCAAGGCTTATATTTCTTCACAGCTTAGCGATGCCGTCGTGTATGGTATTCTGATCGTGGTATTGCTATTCAAACCCTCTGGCTTATTAGGCCGCGGGACAAGTGAGAAGGTGTAGTCGATGAATAAAAAAGTAAAAAGCTATACGCTTAATATTGCTGCTCTTGTCCTCATCTATGTGCTCTTCTCTCTGTTGATTTCAACGGGCAGTATCAATAACTATATTTCAGGCATTATCATCACAATCGGCATCGCCATCATCATGGCAGTCAGCCTGAACCTGACCACAGGCCTGCTGGGACAACTGGCGTTAGGCCATGCCGGCTTTATGTCCATTGGCGCCTATACTGCCGCATTGATCACCAAAGCGATGAGCGGGACCAACTTCGCCATGAGCCTTCCGATCGGGTTGATGGCAGGCGGTCTGATGGCTGCGCTTTTTGGCCTGATCATCGGCATGCCCGCGCTTCGGCTGAAGGGCGACTATCTGGCCATTATTACGCTGGGATTTGGTGAAATTATCCGCGTCGTCGTGGAAAATCTTTCCATTACGGGAGGGGCAGGCGGATTGTCACGCATCACGCGTATGTCCCGCGCTTTTTCCACCGACACAAAGGTATCAAGCGCCATTCAGTTTTCGATTGTGTTCTGGATCATGGTCATCATCATTGCCAGCATTTATACGCTGGGTCGTTCGCGTCACGGACGTGCCATCATCTCAATTCGTGAAAATGAAGTAGCGGCTGAGTCGACCGGCATCCCCACCACCTACTATAAATTGTTTGCGTTTACACTCGCTGCGTTTTTTGCGGGTATTGCTGGCGGTCTTTATGCCCATCAAATTGGTATGCTCAGCCCTAAAACTTTTGGCTTTAACAAGTCGATTGAGTATCTGGTTATGGTCGTGCTGGGTGGCATGGGATCTATTACAGGCTCTATCATTTCCTCCGCGGTTCTGGTTGCCTTACCCGAATTTTTGCGCGGCTTCTCGGAATGGCGTTTGGTCATTTATTCATCTCTGCTGATCATAATGATGCTTTTCCGTCCTTCTGGACTGATGGGTACGAAAGAATTTTCTTTGACGAATACCTGGGACAGTGCAGCGAGATGGATCCGGAAGACGCTTGGAATTAAAAAGCGTCAGGCGAAGATGCCCTACACCCCGCACTACGATGTGTGGGAAGATGCTGTTGTGCTTGAAACGAAAAATCTCGGTATCCGATTTGGCGGGCTGATCGCTGCTGAAAACATTAACTTAACCTTATGTGACAATGAAATCATCGGCCTGATCGGTCCGAACGGCGCCGGTAAGACTACGGTGTTTAACCTGCTGACCGGAGTCTATGCCCCGACCGACGGTGAAATCATTTTGTTGAATAAATCGATCAATGGTATGCCCACACATGAAATCACCAAGAACGGCATCGCGCGCACTTTCCAGAACATTCGCCTGTTTAAATCCATGACGGTGCTTGAGAACATCAAAGTAGCCTTTCATACAAGAATGCAGTATTCCCCTCTGTCAGGCATTGTGAGGGGGTCTTCCTACCAAACGGAAGAAATGGGAATCGATATCCGCGCCCGTGAACTCCTGCGGGTATTTGACATGGAGGACGTTGCCCATACACTGGCTGACAGCCTGCCTTACGGACAGCAGCGTAAGCTGGAGATTTGCCGTGCCCTTGCCTGTAATCCCAAGGTCCTTTTGCTGGATGAGCCTGCGGCGGGGATGAATCCGATCGAAACCGCTGAGCTGATGGCCACCATTAAAATTATCCGAAACCAGTTCTCCGTTGCTATTCTTTTGATCGAGCATGATATGAAATTGGTCATGGGTATTTGTGAACGCATCTATGTGCTTAACTATGGCCGTGTGATCGCTCACGGCAATCCTGCTGAAATCGGGAAAAACCCTGAAGTCATTGCCGCCTATCTGGGGACCCCTGATGGTACAAATGAAGGAGGCTCGCAAGATGCTGAAGGTTGAGCACATGGATCTGTATTACGGAGCCATTCATGCTTTGCATGATGTCTGTTTTCAAGTTAACCCCGGGGAAATCGTCACGCTGATCGGCGCCAACGGCGCGGGCAAAACCTCTATCCTGCATGCTATATCCAGGCTTATTCCCTATAAAAACGGTGAAGTCACTTTTAATGACCAGTCCATTACAAAAGCTCCCCCCCATGCCCTTGTCTCCATGGGGCTGGTCCAGGTTCCGGAGGGACGCCGCGTATTCTCCCGGATGAGCGTGATGGAAAACCTCGATATGGGTGCTTTCACTAACAGGGACAAGGCCGACCAGGCCCGGACGCTTGAAAAAGTATTTGAGCATTTTCCGCGTTTGAAAGAACGCCGCAAGCAGGCGGCCGGTACTCTTTCCGGGGGCGAGCAGCAAATGCTGGCTATGGGAAGAGCATTGATGTCAAAGCCAAAGCTACTGATGATGGATGAACCCTCTATGGGCTTGTCCCCTTTGCTGGTACAGGAAATATTCTCCATCACCCGTGAAATCAATCTGGAAGGCGTGACCGTTCTGTTGGTTGAACAAAATGCTCACATGGCATTGTCCATTGCGAACCGTGGATATGTGCTTGAAACGGGGCACATTATTAAGGAAGGCAGTGCGGGAGATCTGTTAAAGGATGAAGACGTTAAAAAAGCCTATCTTGGGACTTGATTCTTCCGGATAAACAGCGCGGAGACTTTGTCATAAAGTCTCCGCGCTGTTTTTGATTATAGCAGTTTTTTTAAGGCATCCGTCAAATCGGTTTTCTCCCACGGCAGATCCAGGTCTTCACGGCCGAAGTGACCGTAACTGGCCGTCTGGCGGTAGATGGGCCGTCGCAAATCAAACCTTGAGATGATGCTGTCCGGCGTAAGGCTGATCAGGCCCTTAATCGCTTGTTCAATGGCGTTGTCTGCCACCCGGCCGGTTCCGAAAGTATCTACCATGAAGCTGACCGGTTGGGCCATGCCGATCGCGTAGGCAAAGGAAACCTGGCAGCGCCGGGCCAGTCCTGCCGCCACAACATTTTTGGCGATGTATCGAGCCATATAGCTGGCGGAACGGTCAACCTTGGTGGGGTCTTTCCCGCTGAAACAACCTCCGCCATGCGGTGCGTATCCGCCATAGGTATCTACAATGATCTTCCTACCCGTCAGGCCGCTGTCACCGGCAGGGCCGCCGATGACGAATCGGCCGCTGGGATTGATGAGATAACGGGTGTTGTCTGTTAAGAGATCCCGGGGAATGACGGGCAGTATCACATGCTTGATCATCGCGGCTTCGATCTCTTTTTGACTGATCTGCTCATCGTGCTGTGTCGAGATGACCACGTTGTCGATGGCAACAGGCACCCCATTTTCATAGACAACCGTGACCTGCGATTTACCGTCAGGCCGCATCCAGGGGCACAGCCCTGATTTACGCACTTCCGTCATCTTACGGGTCAGGCGATGTGCCAGAGCGATTGCCATAGGCATCAATTCATCCGTTTCTGTGCAGGCATACCCAAACATCAGGCCTTGATCACCCGCTCCCGTCTCCTGAACGGCAGAATGATCATCACGAGTTTCCACGGCTTTATTGACACCAGCCGATATATCCGCTGACTGCTCATGAACCGATGTAATCACTGAGCAGGTATTACCGTCAAAACCTATTTCAGAGCTGTTATATCCGATATCAAGCAGCACCTGGCGCACCACATCCGGAATCGAAACATAGGTTTCCGTTGTAATTTCACCCATTACAAAGACAAGCCCGGTTGTTGCCGTGGTCTCGCAAGCAACGCGCGCATGCGGATCATTTTCAAGAATGGCATCCAGTATCGCGTCCGATATCTGATCGCAGACTTTGTCCGGGTGTCCTTCGGTCACAGATTCCGAGGTAAATAGTTTTCTCATGTATCCTCCCATTAAAATACGCTTGTCACACAGACAAGCGATCATATCATGCCTTATCTGCCGGCACTCAGTGCCGCTGGATGTAGCACCAAGCATCTGCCGGTTGCCGGGCTTCACAGGGCCAGTCCCCTCAGCCGCTCTTGATAAGGTTATTCGATTGCCTCGTATCATATCAGTGAAGCAGTCTGACGTCAAGGCAAGGAGCTCGTCTTGACAAGAAACATCTGTTTGTTTATCTTTTCAGATGAAGGATTAGGAGGACAATGTATGCTTTTTATAGGTATTTGCGGTGCAAGCGGTTCAGGCAAGACGACTCTATCGCACGAATTGGTCAAGGCCCTTAGCAATGCGCGCTGTTTGGTGATCAATCAGGACGCATATTACCTTGACCATCCGGATCTGACGCTGGAAGAACGCAGCCGGCTCAATTACGATGAGCCTTCTATTTTTGATCACGACCTGCTGCTGAATGATTTTTTACAGCTCCAGGCGGGAGAAGCCATTCAGAAAAGAGCGTACGACTTCACACAGCACCGAAGAAATGATTCCAATGAGCTGCTGTATCCTCCCGATGTATTAATCGTTGAAGGAATTCATGCCTTTTATGACCAACGGCTGTTAGATCATATGTACCTGAAACTATATATGAACGTAGAAGCGGATATCTGTCTGCTTCGCAGAATCAACCGTGACTTTAAAGAGCGCGGGCGGACCATCGACAGCATCACCGATCAATATTTAGCCACCGTAAAACCAATGTATGATAAATATATCAGAAACTATTTCAATCAGGCGGATGTTATCGTTATGCGTGGTGGGAAAAATACGCGTATTGTGGTGATACTTGCCGGATATCTGCGCGATGCGCTGGAGGGAGACAAAGGGTCGTCTTAAATCATCATGTGATCAATTACTATTTTTATACCGATCACGCATAAAACAAAACCGCCGATTATTTGAGCTTTCGATTTATAGATCTGCCCGAACCGGCTGCCGATCACGACCCCCAGCATTGAGAGAACTGCCGTAACCAGGCCTATCACAAGGAAGGGCCTTATGATGCTCGTGTTCAGCACGGCGAAGGCTATGCCTGCCGCAAACGCATCGATACTGGTAGCAAGGGACAGAAGCATAAGCTCCCGAAAATCAAGCGGAGTGCAAGGAACCTCTTCCTTTTCACGAACAGCTTCCCAGATCATCTTTCCTCCCAGGCCTGTCAGGAGAAGCATAGCGATCCAATGGTCAATGTGCTGAATGTATATATTGAATTGGCTGCCCAGGAGCCAGCCTCCCAGAGGCATCAAGGCTTGAAACAGCCCAAAAGAAGCAGCTATGATCACTGCCTCTTTTAAATTAAAACGTCTCATGCATGAGCCTTTACAGATTGCCGCAGCACTGGCGTCCATAGCCAGGCCCGCCGCCAGCACAAGCAATTCCACACCGGCCAAATCACTTCCTCCTCATGACGAACAGATGCATTATAGGCATTAATATGCTATGATGCAAGCGTTTAAGGGGGAATCATGTTAAGTATGAAACATGTTTATTTGAAGCCCGGCAAAGAAAAGAGAGTATTTATGGGCCATCCCTGGGTCTTTTTAAGCGATATCGATCATGCGGATAAATCTGTTCAGACCGGCGATACAGTCAGCGTCTATACGAAAAAGGGGAGGTTTTTATCCAAAGCAGTCTTCAACCCGATGTCACAGATCGCCCTGCGCCTTCTCAGCGCGCATGATGAAGCCATTGATGAGGACTTTATCGCAGGCCGCGTGCGTCGGGCCATAGAGTACAGAAGAAAATTTGCTGATCTGAACTCCTGCCGATTGATCCATGCCGAGGCAGACGGCTTGCCGGCGATCGTTGTGGATAGTTTTGGCTCTGTATTGAGCCTGCAGTGTCTTTCGCTTGGAATGAGCAAATATCAGCAGACCATTGTGGATGCTCTTGTGCAGGAGCTGTCACCAACGGGTATCTACGAGCGCAATGATGTGCCCATCCGGCGCCTGGAAGGTATGGAGCAGTCCACCGGCCTTCTCTATGGAGAAGTCCCCGATCGGGTAGAAATAGAAGAAAACGGTCTCCGGTTTTATGTAGATGTTAAACATGGCCAGAAAACCGGTTTTTTCCTTGACCAGAAAGAAAACCGCGCAGCCATTGCCCCTTTTGTCCGGGGAGCGAAAGTGTTGGATTGTTTTACGCATACAGGCAGCTTTGCCTTACATGCCGCGCATTTCGGCGCGCAGGAGGTAAAGGGCGTGGATATCTCTGAATTCGCCTGCGGATACGCGGAAGAAAACGCCCGCCTTAACAGCATTGATAATATCAGCTTCAGTGTCGCCAACGCTTTTGATCTTCTGCGGGATGAATCACGATCTGGCGTGGAATATGATGTCATTATTCTTGACCCGCCTGCATTTGCCAAGTCAAGATCAAAAGTGGAGTCTGCCGGCAAAGGCTATAAAGAAATTAACCTGAGAGCCATGAAAATGATCAGGGACGGCGGCTATCTGATCACTTGTTCATGTTCACAGCATATACTCGGCGCCATGTTTAAAGATATCATACTGCAAGCATCAATTGACGCGCGGGTCAGTCTGATGCAAGTGGAATTCCGCAGCCAGGGCCGTGATCATCCTATCTTACCCTCGGCGCCTGAGACACAGTATTTAAAATGCGGAATTTACCGTGTTAACAGATAAAATCAGTCCATCAGGGTGACATTCAAAATATACCGCTGTACGCGCCAATAGTATTGCTTGTATTTGCCTTCCTGTACGTATATATTCTTCAAAGCGCGGTATATTCTCCGTTTAATGCGGATGCCTTTATGAATTTTAAACAGAGAACTCCATGATAACCCCGACATCTTCCGGTTATAGCGGTATACGGCCTTATTGATACAGCGTGCTCTTTGAACGTAGCAGTCATATTCCATATTAAAGAGACAGTCTTCTCCCCAAATCACATCGCTGTGGAAACGAATATTGTTCTTTTTGATGATCTCATGACGGTACAGCTTGTTCCATAAAGCGCTGTAATAATATGCGCCGGGCCAGCGGCTCAGGCGTTCCAGAAATTCATCTCTGTCCATATGAATGTCTTCTCTGATCAGGCCGCGTACACTGGAACGTTTCCCATCCGTACACAACTCAAACAGAGCGATAACAACATCCTGCTCGCCCTCCATCGCTTCAACCAAGCTTTCAACGGCTCCGGGCAAGACGATATCGTCACTGTCTGAAAAAAGGACATATTCCCCTTTAGCAATCTCAAGGCCGGCGTTTCTGGCAGCACCGGGGCCGGCATTATCCTGGTCCAGTACAGTGATGCGCTTGTCTTTCTCGGCCCGTTCCCTGCACAAAGCGAGGCTGTCATCCCGGCTCCCGTCATTGATCAAAATCACTTCCAGGCGATCATAACTTTGTGTGAGCAGGCTGTCCAGACAAGCGTCCAGATACTTTTGCGCATTATAGACAGGGATAATTACGCTGACAAGACCCTTTACCATTCAAGAGCACTTCCTCGTTTTTTTTGTGACCAAATCATAGCATAGTTATTCCAAAGCGTCAAAGATTGCTTCAATAGTGCAAATATAGTAAAATACGTAAGATACCATTATGATTAAAGGAGATGATTGAGTCTTTGTCGTCAAACGTAAGGAATTTGGATGTTTATCAGGCACTGTTTGGTATGAATGACCAGTTTGTACGACTTATTGAATTGGAGTTTTCTGTCAACATTGTATTACGGGACAATGGTTTTCATATTCAGGGAGAGGAGGCCTCCTGTGCTCTGGCCCGGCAGGTCATTGATAAATTGACTCATATGCTGTATGAAGGACAATCTATTGATATCGGGACTGTGCGCTATCTATGCACGCTGGTCAGACGGGGGCATGCGGAGCAAGCAGAAGAGATCTTCAATGATGTGGTGGCCTATACCTACCGGGGCCAACGGATTCGCTGCAAAACAGCCGGTCAGCGCGACTATGTTGATTCGATGCGGAAAAACCAGCTTACCCTTGCAATCGGGCCTGCGGGAACGGGGAAAACTTATCTGGCCATTGCGCTGGCTGTGCTGGCTTTGAGAAACAAAGAAGTTGAACGCATCATCCTGACCCGTCCCGCTGTGGAAGCCGGCGAAAAACTGGGTTTTTTACCGGGTGACATGGCTCAGAAAATTGATCCCTATTTGCGTCCTCTGTACGATGCGCTGTATGAGCTGATGGGACAGGACGCATATTTAAGTCTGATCGAGAAGGGGACGATCGAAGTAGCTCCGCTTGCCTTTATGCGGGGAAGGACGCTTAACGATGCTTTTATCATCCTTGACGAGGCACAGAATACGACGGGCGAGCAGATGAAGATGTTTCTAACCCGTATGGGGCGCAATGCCCGAAGCGTCGTCGTCGGTGATCTGACCCAGATCGATCTGCCTCCAGGCAGACCCTCAGGGCTGAGAATTGCCCAGGATGTACTTAAAGACATTCCGGGTATTGGTGTCGTTGCTCTGACGCGTGTAGATGTCGTTCGGGATGATCTGGTACAGCGCATCGTTCAGGCTTATGAGGAACACAGGAGCACAACATGAGCAAAACGCGCCATACAAATAAAGAAAGCAGTCAGAAGAACCTGTCTCTTTATGAAAAGCTGGTCTCACGCCAGCGCCTGTTTCGCCTGAGCGTCATTGCTGTGGGAACTTTGCTTGTCTTACTGGCCTCCTTCGTATCGATCTCGCCGAAACGATACCAGCTCAGCGTTGGTATGGTGCCCAATGTCACTATTTTCGCCACAAAGGATGTCATAGACGAAGTAACCACTCAGACCAACAGAAACCTTTCAGCCGCTGCCATTACACCGACTTATAAGTTCGCAGAAGATGTAACTGAACAGGTAATGAGCAAGCTTGACAGCCTCTTTCTGCAGTTTTCTGCCGTCCGACAATATGCTGAGACGCTTGCGGATTATGGTTCCGCGCGCCAATACACCTCCGAAGAGCTTGACTATGCCGCTGAGATGCTGACCGAAATCAACCTTCGCGATTATCAGCTCGTCACCTTGATGAATGCGACAGCTTCACAATTTGATGAACTCACTGCCTCTTTACGCAGCGCGGTGCGAAATACCATGCAAGGGCATGTAAGTCAGGGACAGGAAAATGTCGCCATTAACAGCATCATGCAGATTCTTGGCTATAAGACCAATGTCGGACTGCTGCAAAACGTTGTGCAGCCATCCTTGAAGGCCGTCATTATGCCTAATATGATCATAGATCGTGAGCTGACTGACGCAGCAAAAGAAGCTGCGATGAACTCCGTTGAGCCTGTCGTATATAAGCAGGGTCAGAGTATTGTGGTCAGAGGTGAGGGTCGCATTCGTCAAAATCAAATCGACATGCTTCGGACCTTGGGCCTGCTCAATGACAATGAGATCGACTATCGCCTTTATGGCGGCGCAATGCTGATACTTTTATGCGCGCTGCTGGCTATGGCCGCTCTTCTTTGGCTTGCCTTTCCCAAAGTTGTGGAAGACATCCGATATCTTTCAATCGTTTACTTAACCCTTCTTCTCACAACATTGCTTAGTTTTCTCGGCAAGAATCTCCAATTGATCTACCTGACTCCCATAATCACCGGGGCCATGCTCTTATCTGTTACGATCGGTCTTCTGCCATCGCTTCCTGTCAATATCTCCGCTGCTTTGATCGGATCGATGATATTATCCAGTTCCGCAAACTCATCTCCCTCGGACTTTGGCACTCTTTTGGTCAGCGCTGTTTATTCGTCGATCGTTGCCTCTCTCATCCTGAGCCGAAAAGGCAATCAGCGCTCGCCGGTGTTGCAGGCCGGGGCAGCCGCGGCAGTCACTGGCTTTGTTTCAGTGCTTGGTTTCGGGCTTTTATACAGCAATAACACAGCCAGTTTTCTGGACAGGGCTTTGCATATGGGGGGCGGCACGGTCATTGCGACAGTTCTTTGCTTTGCCGGCCAGGCCCTGTTGGAGCCTTTGTTCAATTTGCCGACCAATGACCGTCTGATGGCGCTGAGCAATCCGAACCATCCTTTACTGCGCCGCCTCCTGCTTGAAGCCCCCGGCACCTATCATCACAGCATATTGATTGCCAATATGGCAGAGGCTTCCGCTGAAGCCGTGGGCGCTAACGCGCTTCTTGCGAGGCTTGGGGGCTACTATCATGATGTCGGCAAGCTGAAGCGGCCTCATTACTTCAAAGAAAATCAAATCGGTATGGGCAACCTGCATGATCAAACTGATCCCGCCGTATCTGCCGCCATCATCACATCCCATATCCGTGACGGCCTGGTCCTGGGCAAACAGTACCGCTTGCCCAGGGAAATTCTTCAGATCATTGAACAACATCATGGCAATTCTCTGGTCGCCTATTTTTACGCCAAAGCTGGTGAGCCAAGTGATGATTCCGCTTTCCGCTACGACAGCGTCCCCCCTCAAAGCGCTGAAGCGGCGATCGTGATGCTCTGCGATACTGTAGAGGCTGCGATTCGTACGCTCAGCGCTCCCACTCCTGAGGAAATCAAGGAATTTATATGGAAGCTGATCAAGAGCAAACTGGACACGGGCATGCTGTCCAATGCCCCCCTCACCATAAAAGATTTAAACCTGATTCGCGACACTTGCGCGACTGTTGTACATGGTATTTTCCATGAGCGCATTGGTTATCCGGATACAGACAAACAATCTCCACTGGCAAAGATGCGCTCGACCTTCAGTTCCGTGCGCCTGAATACGGCGATACCGCCTGTTCCCTCTGCCTCTAAACCTTTATTGAAGGATGCCGAGGTTGAATCAAAGTGAAGCTGTTGATTGACAACGAAGAAGAATATGATTTGCCGTTGCCGCTTTTAAAACGGGTGGCCGCCATGGCACAGCAGGTTGAGGGCGTAAGTCTTCCCTGTTGCGTTCAGTTAATGTTGACGGATGATCCCGGAATCAGGTTAATCAATGCCCGGCAGCGCGGAGTTGATCGGGCCACGGATGTGCTCAGTTTCCCGGCCATCAGCTTTTCCGGGAATCTGACGGCTTCACAGTCTGAACGGCTTATACTCAGGGAATGGGATGTTGATTTGTCAGCTTGCTATCTTGGCGATATCGTGATTTCAATGGACCATGCCCGCATGCAGGCCGATGAGTATGGACACTCCCTTGAGCGTGAGCTATGCTATCTTCTGGTCCATGGCCTGTTTCATTTATTTGGGTATGACCATATAAACGAGGAGGATAAAGCAGCCATGCGTGAAAGAGAAGAAAGGGCTTTAGAGAAGTCAGGCATCTCACAAGCAGACAGCTTGATCATCGAAAAGGCCAGACAAGCCATGAAAACAGCGTATGTCCCCTATTCTCACTATCAGGTAGGGGCCTGTTTGATGTGCGATGATGGCCGTACGTTTACGGGATGCAATGTTGAAAACGCATCTTACGGGCTGACCAATTGCGCTGAGCGGACCGCTGTTTTTAAAGCGGTCAGTGAGGGAGCGGCAAACTTTACAGCCATCGCAATAGCAGCCAACGCAATGCCGCCCTGGCCTTGCGGCGCTTGCCGACAGGTGCTGAGCGAGTTTTGCGGTGATCTTCGCGTATTGGTCACCTGGGATGATCACGAGGTGGAGGTTACCAGCCTCAGCGAGCTTTTGCCTCACAGCTTCTCCCCCGCCTCGGGCGTACAAGAGTATCTGGGAAAGGAAACACATGGATAATACTGCCAAACCGTTTTATTCCGGCTTTGTTGCCGTGATAGGCCGCCCCAACGTAGGTAAATCCACCTTGATCAACCGTTTGGTCGGTGAAAAAGTTTCAATCGTGTCGCCAAAACCGCAGACGACGCGGAATAAGATTTTAGGTATCGTCAGCGACGAAAACACTCAGATCGTTTTTGTCGATACACCCGGTGTCCATAAGCCGAAGACCAAACTGGGTCAATATATGGGGAAAACGATACAAGACGCGGTTGAAGGCATCGATATACTCTGTGTCATGATTGATGCCAGCAAGCCTCGTTCCGAAGACCATGACCTGGCGATGAAATATCATAGCTTCAAGGTGCCCAAGTATCTCCTGCTCAACAAGACAGATCTGATTCGTCCGCAGGAATTGCTGCCGATTATCTCATCTTTCAGCGGCGCGGGTTTTGATATCGTGCTGCCTATCAGCGCGATATCGGGCGAAGGGCTCAATACCCTGATGCAGCACATTACCGGTCATCTCCCAGAAGGCCCCAAATATTATCCTGAAGATCTGTGGACTGATCAGAATGAAAGACAGATGATCGCGGAAATGATCCGGGAAAAAGCACTGATGAATCTTCATGAAGAAGTGCCTCACGGGGTTGGCGTGGAAGTATTGAGCGTCAAAGAGATCAGGGAAGACCTCATCGAAGTGCGTGCCGACATATACTGCGAACGAGCCTCGCACAAATCCATCATCATAGGCCGAAAAGGCGAAATGCTGCAAAAAATCGGTACCCAGGCGAGGGCGGATATTGAGTCACTCCTGAATCGTCATGTCAACTTACAGCTATGGGTCAAAGTTCGTGCCGGCTGGATGGATAGTGACAATGATCTGAAATCCTTAGGATACTGGGAGCGTTGATACGATGATGAAAAGATTGTTTACGGCAGTTACTGTTTTACTCATTGGTCTGAGCCTGACCGGATGCGCGGCACAGGACATTTCCTATGAAAAATACACCAAAACTTTCTTCGGCACCTTTGATACGGTGATTACCATCCAGGGATTTGCGCAAGACAAAGAGACCTTTGACAAAGCAGCAGATCATGCGCAGCAAATGTTTCAGAGGCTCCATCGCCTGTATGACAACTTTCAGCCCTATGCCGGCGTTAATAATGTTTACGCCCTCAATCATCGGGCAGGCAAATCACCACTTGTCGTTGAGAAAGAATTATTTGACCTGATCAGGTTCGCCAAAGATCATTATGATGAAACGCTTGGAAAGAATGACATCGCTTTAGGCGCTGTATTGAGCCTGTGGCATGATGCGCGCAGCATTTCAATGGCTGAGCCGGATAAGTCCCATTTGCCTGACCCTGACCTGATCAAAGAAGCAGCTGAACATACCGACATCAACGACATCATTCTTGATGAGCAGTCCATGAGCGTTTTTTTCTCTGATCCCGAGCTTTCCATTGACCTTGGCGCAGTCGCAAAGGGATATGCCGCGGAGCTTGTGGCCCGGGAGATGCTGAAAAGTGATGTGAAATCATTTTACATCAATGCCGGCGGCAATGTGCGACTGGGTGAAGGGCCTCGGGACGGACGTAAAAACTGGGGCGTCGCCATTCAGGACCCCGACAGCGCCCTTCTCAGCGACAGTTCATCAGACCTGATGGATGTATTGTTTTTACACAATGCCTCCGTTGTTACCAGCGGAGATTATCAACGTTACTTTATATATGAAGGCAAGCGTTATCATCATCTGATCTCCCCTGACACGCTGATGCCGACTGATTTTATGCGGTCGGTCACTGTCGTGACCGAGGATTCGGGATGGGCAGATTTCCTGTCAACGGTTCTCTTCTTAATGCCTTACGAAGAAGGCAGATCCCTTGCCGACAGCCTTGAAGGCGTGGAGGCGCTTTGGGTATTGAACGATCGAAGCATCAAGATGACGGACGGCCTCAAAGACAAAGCCCGTTCTCAGGGGGCGACCAATCCGTCTGAATAAAACCGGACTATTTTGCCTGGAGAATAACCAGGGGGACATTCATCTCAGCCGGAGTCAGTCCGGCATGCATACCAACGATGCGGCAATGCCGCCGCTTTTGAAAAAGAGCATATGGACCGGTCGATACAGCAAAGTAATCCCCTATCAGGGAGGGAAGTTGCGCCCTGACAGGGCTTTTCCCGAACAGATTGCTTTTAATGGCTTCCTCTTGATCCATTAATATATAATGATCACCAAAGGCCTGTAAAAAAGCTTTCGGGAATGCGGATTTATATTTATCTTTTATATACAGAGCCGCTGCCCTAGGCTCTACACTAGGCGGTATGCGCAGCATTGCCTCAAGCTCGGGATGGTCTTCCAGGCAGTCAGGAATCCCGTCTACCAATCCATGATCTGCCGTAACCAGCAAAAGGTCATCAGGCCCCAGATGATGGCAAAAAGTCTGAAGCCGCGCGTTGATATCGGTGATGGCCTGTTTCACCCTCTCATCCCGGCACCCATAGGCATGCATCAGGTGATCAGGTTCAGGCCAATATGCATAGATGTAATGTCTGCCCTTCTGCGCCATCAGTTTTTTTGTCTGAATAAATAAGTCATCAATGCTGCCGATGATAATATCATCAAAAGGTGACACGCAGCGGCCCGTTCCCTTTCCCGATCCGGTAATCAAATCAGTAACAGGGATATATGGCAATTGTTCTTTAACGACTGATTCCTTTGAAGCAAGCTCTCCGGTGAACTGTACGCGATTGGTAAAGATGTCGATGCTTTTTCTTAACGCTTCAAAATGCAAAGTCCAGCCAATCCATCCGTGCTCGCCGGGTTCCAGCCCGGTGATGATGCTGGTGGTCGCGGCTGTCGTGGTTGAAGGAAAGACAGCTGATAGTGTGGTTGACACACGCTGCCTCAGAAAGCTGTCAGGAGAAAGATGACGATCAAGCGCATCTATACTCAAGCCGTCAAACAGCATTAACACGATATTACGGTATTTTTTCTGAGCCAGAACAGCATCAAGCTCATCAAGGCTTGGATGCCCGGTCTTGACATCAAAATACTTGAGTATAGAGGCCGCTACATTAACGCCGCAGCGTGTATAATCAGGAAACTGCATGGAATAAACCTGCTTTCTAATGAACACCCATGGACGCTGCCAAATCAATTTGTTCGCTGATCAGTCTGAAAACAGCTTCGAATGAAACATGCATACTATTGTCTTCAGCAATGTCCGCAGTTCGCCAGCCGGCATCCAATACATTATTGCAGCAAGTCTTCAAAAAATCTGCTTCTCTGTCCAAACCCAGTCTATATCTCAGCATGTCAACCGCCGCATACAGTATGCCAAAAGGATTGAGGCCTGCTCCTGAACCTTGCTCTATTTGAACCGCATAGAGCTTTGGACCGTGATTATCCCAAAACGAGTCATAAACAAATGATTCCAGTCCGCTGAGCGATGAAGCAAGGGCATGGACAGCCCTACAGGAGGCGGGCGCAGCCCAAAGCACTCCCATGCTGTCGGGGTTTAAAACAAGCTCTCTGATAAAGCTCGAAGTATTACTTACCCTTCTTTGATTTAAGTAATACCTTGCCGCAGCAGAAATTGCCGCTTGTTCCCAATGCTCAAATCTTTTCCCGGGATATGGAATCTCTGTGAGAGGCATACCTATCTCTTTCGCGAGGCTGAATATATGGTCGGCAGCGCTCTTGAGCGCACGTTCCTCCGCTGAAATGGGACATGCCAGTATCCCACGGGGTAGTTTGGAAGATTTTAACAGGGACTTGTCACTCAAGCCCTCAGGCAATGCGTACACATGGCAGCGCAATAAGCATTCAAGTCCCTCCGCCAGTTCAGCCAAACCGGATTGGTCGGGGGTTATACACAATACGCCACTGCATTCCAGTGCAGCTTCAATGGCTTCTTCAGTCATGGGGCTGCCGTAATCTCTCGTGGACAAGGAAGATATCTTATCCTCAGCCAGCAAAAAAGAATGACCGAAAGCGACAGCCAGATCCGTCAGAATCTGTTGAAGATGAACAGAGAGCGTTTCCGCTTCCTCACTTCCGCTGAAGATCATCACTTTTAAGCGCATCAGGCCTGTCCCTTATTCCCAGTCCAAAGGGTAGCTGCTTACCGCATAGGGCAGATTTTTACTGTTTGAAAGCATCGTGTTGATGACCGTATCTATCTGTCTTTGATCAGCATAAGGCGTTGGGATGAAGTCATTGTAATCCGTCTTTGATGAAATACGCATCGGAATGATTCGAAATCCCTGAGGAGCCGCCTGCCCGTCCTTGACGCTGAAACGTGTCTGAAAGATGAAAGACGACATATCGCTGGGTTTGTTATTGCCAGAAAAGCTGAAATTCGCCAATGAGTAAACAATATACTTGCCGTGGTATTCTTCAATCGGATTGATGCGATGGCTATGGTGACCCAGCACCAGATCAGCGCCGGCATCAATCGTGAAGCGACCCAGATCCTGTTGGTTTTTATTGGGCGCATAGTCAAGCTCATCGCCCCAATGATAGCTGACAATGATGATATCGCTGCTTTGGCGCATGGCAGCAATGTCCATCGGCACTTTTTCTTTCAGCCGCGGATAGTTGCCGTTAAAGGTCTGATATGCCAGGATGCCGATACGCACGCCTTTCGTTTCATAGACGGCGGGGCTGGCCTCAGTGCTCCAGGTTATGCCGGCCTGCGTCAGCATCCTTTGTGTTTCTTCAATGCCAGCTTCCCCGTGATCCATGGCATGGTTGTTTTCAAAGGTCACTGCTTCGATGCTGAAATGATCCAGTATTTCCACATACTCGGGGGGGGCAGAAAAAACAAACTGATTGTTTTTTTTGTATACCGGAGCCGTTGTCAGCGTTGTCTCAAAATTGACCAGAGTCATGTCATCTTTTTGCAGTAACTCACGAACATTGCGCGCGACAAAACTGAGATCTCCATCCTGGCGCTTCAACTCTCTGTCAAAAATTGAGTCTTTTCTGTCGCGTACATCCCCGCCAAAGGTGAGGTCTCCCCCGGCGCTGATCGTAATCAGAACGCTGCCATCAGGCTGCAGAAGAACAGGCTCATCCGGTTGCGGTGTTTCCGTAGAGACGGGATCATCCGTCTGATCAGGCTGTGTCTCAAACAGGGTTGTCACGGGAGCGTCTGTGGGACCCGCAAACAAAGAAACCTCTTCATCGGCCCCCGCCCACAAAGGGAACAAGCAGATAAATAACGTCAGTATACAGGACCAGAACCTTTTCATTCAAATAACTCCTTGGGTATTGAGGGCTAAAAAATCCCATCGATTTTACCGCTTTCATCAACATCTACCTGCAAGGCCGCCGGCTGTTTGGGAAGGCCCGGCATAGCGATGATCTCTCCCGCAAAGGCGACAACGAAACCTGCGCCTGCAGAAAGACGCACATCGCGTATGGTCAGCTCAAAGCCCTCCGGCGCGCCTAACAGTTTAGGGTTGTCACTGAAAGAATATTGCGTTTTGGCAATGCACACAGGCGCGCCTGCCCAGCCATCTTCTTCAAGCTGCTGGATGGTAGCGCGGCTTTTTGCGGAAAAGTTAACGCTGCCCGCATGATAAATCCTCTTGGCGACCGCTTCAATTTTCTCCGAGAGGCCAAGTTCATCCGGATAAGTATAGGAAGGAGCGGGCGTTTGTTTCCCTTCCAGCAGCTCCGCCACACAGTCGGCCAGTTCTGCGGCGCCTTTTCCCCCCTGTGCCCATCCATCGCTGAAACGGCAGGGCACCCCCTCTTCCTGCGCAGCCTTGAGAACCGTATCAATTTCTGCCTGCGTATCGCTCGTGAAATGGTTGAGAGCGACTACGACCGGTAATTGCCAGACCTCCCGAATATTTTTGATATGCTGGCGCAAGTTACTGAGGCCTTTTTTGAGGGCAGGGATGTTTTCAGCGTTCAGATCCGATTTTGGCACACCGCCGTGGTGTTTCAGCGCACGGATCGTAGCAACCAGGACCACGCAGTCAGGCCAGAGGTCGCTTTGACGGCATTTAATATCCAGGAATTTTTCCGCCCCCAGATCGCCGCCGAACCCTGCCTCCGTGATCACATAGTCGGCTAATTTTAAAGCCAGCTTCGTGGCAATGACGCTGTTGCAGCCGTGGGCAATATTTGCAAAAGGGCCTCCGTGAATAAGACAGGGAGTATGATCGATTGTCTGAACCAGGTTAGGCATGGCCGCATCACGCAACAACGCTGTCATTGCCCCCTGTGCTCCGATCTGACCACAGGTAACGGACTGCCCCTGATAGTCACGTGCAACAACTATACGGGCAAGCCGCGCTTTTAGATCCTGCAGATCCTGCGCAATACAAAAAGTCGCCATGACTTCACTTGCAGCGGTGATGTCAAATCCGTCCTCACGGGGATTGCCGTTGGCGCTGCCGCCAAGGCCGCTGATCACGCTGCGCAGCTGCCGATCGTTCAGGTCCATGCAGCGACGGAAATTCACCCGGCGCGGATCGATGTTCAGCCGGTTTCCCTGCTGGATATGATTGTCGATCATGGAGGCAAGCAGATTATTGGCTGCCGTGATCGCATGAAGATCGCCTGTAAAATGAAGATTGATGTTTTCCATCGGCAGTACCTGAACACGGCCCCCGCCGGTGGCTCCGCCTTTCATACCGAAAACCGGTCCCAGAGAAGGCTCTCTCAAGGCAAGCATCGCTGACTTTCCGTTATAGTGCAGACCGTCCGCCAAGCTGATGCTGACGGTTGTCTTTCCTTCGCCGGCAGGCGTCGGTGTTATGGCCGTCACCAGTACAAGCTTAGCTCTGCGGGGAAGATCACGATAATATCGCGGGTCGACCTTGGCAATGTAACGCCCATACGGGAAAAGTGACTCAGGTTTTAGACCAATGTCGTCCGCCAGTTCTTCGATGCGCATCATCTTCGCCGCCTGAGCGATCTGAATATCTGTCATAAAGCCTCCTTGATGATTCGAATAGTTATTTTAATTCCCTTTCAGGGTATCCCTATCCAAATATCTATGCGCGTTTTCGCTGGACATTGCCGACATGACCTTCGACAGCTTTGAGGCAAACATTTTTGCTTTCCTCCATGTGTCGTCTCATTAAGTCGGCGAACTGATCTTCATTGCGCTCTCTTAAATAAAACAGCATCAAGCGGTGCTCCTGATGAGCGCTGGCACGCCGGGCTATGCTGGCAATCGCCATCGCTGAGAACCGAACAATGTATTCCTCTTGACTGTCGATGACCCGCAAAATCCGCTTTTTATCGGAAATCTGCTCGATGGTCCGATGAAATTGTCTGTTTTGAACAGCCAATGCAGAACAGTCAGCCTCAGCCTCGCTGATATCCATCTCGGCGAGAATGCCTTCAAGCTTCTTTATATCTTCTTCTGTAGTATTTTCAATGATGGAGGGGATGATGAGTGTCATCAGCGCGTTGCGTATACCGTAAATTTCTTCAATATCTTCAATCGTAAATGCGCGTACAATGACCCCTCTGCGCACTTCAGATGAAACAAGGCCGTCCAGCTCCAATTTTCTGAAAGCTTCGCGAAGCGGGGTACGGCTAATATGCAGTTTATTGGCATATACTGTTTCAACAATGCGGTGTCCCGCAGGCAACTCGCCGGTTATAATGGCTTGTTTGAGAGTCTCATAGGCTATATCGCGTATCGGTTTGCTGATATCTTGCGTGTTGATAGCTTGCATCTTCATCGCCCCTTCCACAATACAACAATAGTACAATCAAAGCCCATTGCTGTCAAGAAAACATCCTGCTGCGATCAACCAGCATTGTTTTAACTCTTAACATGCCGCTTTTCTTCACATACAGCCCAATGAGTGTATCCCGGCAATATAGCGCTGCTATATCTCCATCAAGCAGATATTCAGCGCCCGCGGCCTCTTTGGGGTCAATGGCCACGCCATTGATGCAGGGCTTCCATAGCTTGTCTTTGACACTTAACTGAGGCAGATGGGCCACAGTATCCTCCATGCTCAACAGCCAGGATCCGCCCCGGATATCCTTTTTTGTCAAGTGCTCAAACTCTTCGAGTGTGATTGCATCCTCAATGCGAAAGGGACCCGTTCTCTCCCTCAGCAAAAACCGCATGTGAGAAGGACAATCCAGTCTTTGCCCGATATCGTGGCAAATCGTTCTGATATAGGTGCCTTTGCCGCAGTCTATCCTCAAGAGAAATGTGTTTAAACTTGTCTGTGAAAGCAATTCTATGCTGTATACATCAATGGGACGCGCCGGAACTTCAACCATCTTGCCTGCCCTGGCTAAAGCATACAGAGGCTTGCCGTCCCGCTTAAGGGCTGAAAATGAAGGGGGTGTCTGATAAATGGTACCAACAAAGCTTTCAAGTATGCGGCTGATACGTTCGGCATCCGGATATTGGTTCCCCTGCGCCGTAATTGTTCCTGTTGCGTCCTGTGTATCGGTGGATGTCCCGAAAGCAATTTCTGTCACATATACTTTTCGATGCCCGGCGATATAGTCAAACAAAGAGGTTGCTTTGCCGATCATCACCGGAAGTACACCACAAGCCTCCGGATCAAGCGTACCGGCATGTCCGACCTTCTGCTTTGTTAATCGTTTGATAAAAGAAACCGCCTGTGCCGATGACAGGCAGGGCGGCTTCAGCAGATTTATAATCCCGTTCATTTTGATAACTCTTCACGGGCAGCCTCAATGATAAGCCGTACAGCTTCATCCAGAGGTGCATCAATGCTGCAGCCGGAGGCCTGAGCGTGCCCGCCGCCGCCAAATCTGGTAGCCAGTTTTGACACATCACGCGGGGCAGTGCTGCGAAGGCTGAACTTGATGCCATCATCCATTTCATGCGCAAGACATGCTATTTCAACACCGGGAATATACAGACCGTAGTTGACGATTTTGTCTGAATGGCTGATATTGGCGCCGTTTGACACGTAATCATCTTTTGTTAAAGTCATCAGGGTTAAACGGCCGTCTTCCAAGAATTGAAGTGAGCCAAGCGCGCGCGCCAGCATGATTACATGCTTCTTTTCCCGCATCAGATGCAGCTGGCGGGCGGTATCTGTCAACGGCAGTCCGCCGCGCATAAGAGAGGCAAGCTGCTCAAAAGTCTCATCGTTCACGTTGCCGAAACACAAGTTTCCGGTATCAGTGGTAATGGCAGTATACAGGCAGATGGCTTCATTTTCCAAAATAGACAGCTCTGCTGCTTCCATTAAACGGCAGACGATGCTTCCGGATGCAGGCAGGTCATCCATTACAAGGTTTATGTCCGCAAACAGGTCATTCGTTTTATGATGATCCATTTGCACGCTTGTATCCGCTTGCTTAAACACCGCCGCGCTGTCACCCAGGCGACGAAGATCGGATGCGTCGATAGACAAAGCCAAATCAAAGCTCTCATCCCCGACCTGTGCCGGGAGAAGAATATCTTCGCACCCAGGAAGGAAACTCAGATAACCCGGAACAGTATCATGACAGATCATCGTTGTCTGTTTGCCCATTCGCCTGACTGCGGATGACAAGGCAAGCATAGAGCCCAGGGCATCCCCGTCCGGAGCAAGATGTGTACAAAGCAACACACTCTTTGAGTCATTGATTGCGCGAATGATCGGGGCAAACTCTTCTTTAGTCTTCTGTTTGTTCATGACTCTGCCCCTCTCCGGAAGCGTTTACCCGCTTTAACAACTCATTGATCTTAATGCCATAAGCAATGTTATTGTCTTCAATGAATTGAAGCTCCGGCGTATAGCGTAAGTTCATCCCGCGCATCAAATCACGCCGGATAAAACCTGCGGCAGATTTTAAAGCTTTGATGATATCTTTTCTCAGATCATCCTCTAAAACGCTGACATAGACCTTGGCATAGCTCAGATCGCGCGTCACATCGACATGCGTTATCGAGAAGGTCCCCTTTTTCAGACGAGGGTCGGAAAGTTCCTCCCGAATGACGCGGTCAATCCCACGCTTTATTTCTTCCTGGATACGGTCGTTTCGAAAACTAGGCACGCGATCACTCCACCTCTTCCATCACGAAGCATTCGATCACATCGCGCTCCTTGATATCATTGTATCCTTCCAGGCCAACACCGCATTCATACCCGGCGGCGACTTCCCTGACGTCGTCTTTAAAGCGCTTCAGGGAGGACAGCTTTCCTTCATATATCACAACATTGTCACGCAGCAAACGCACGGAAGCATTTCGCTGTAGCTTTCCGTCGGTAATATAGCAGCCTGCGATCGTTCCGGCTCCGGTGATCCTGAATACGTTGCGCACTTCCGCGTGACCCAGGATGCTCTCTTTGAACACCGGCTCCAGCATACCCTTCATTGCCTTTTCGATATCCTCAATGGCCTGGTAGATAACGCGGTAAAGGCGGATATCCACTTCTTCCTTTTCGGCAATATCACGGGCATTGTTATCCGGACGTATATTGAAACCGATGATGATAGCGCTAAAGGCAGTCGCCAGGTTGACATCGTCTTTGGTGATGGCGCCGACACCCGCGTGCAGCACGCGGATCTTTACCTGGTCGGAAGACAGCTTTTCAAGCGCCTGGCGCACTGCCTCGACCGATCCCTGAACATCAGCCTTGACGATCAGGTTAAGCGTTTCTATCTTGCCTTCGGCGATATTATCAAAGAGATTATCGAGCGTAACCTTGGAAGAGGCCAGTACCCGCTGTTCACGTTCCTTATCGCGGCGCTCTTCGGCAACCTGACGGGTCAGGCGATCATCTTCAACGGCGACCATTTCATCTCCGGCGGAGGGAACATCGTTAAACCCGGATATTTCCACAGGCATGGAGGGGCCGGCTTCAGTTACGCGCTCTCCTCTGTCGTTTTGCATCGCGCGGACGCGTCCCGAAGACATGCCGGCGATGATGCTGTCTCCGACACGAAGCGTACCATTTTGCAAGAGGACCGTTGCCAGAGGCCCACGGCTTTTATCCAGTTTTGCCTCAATGATCACGCCTTGCGCCTTGCGATCGGGGTTCGCGCGCAGCTGCATCAACTCTGCCTGGAGTAAGATCATATCAAGCAGCTTATCCACGCCCTCACCCGTCAGCGCGCTGACGGGTACCATAATGACATCTCCGCCCCATTCTTCAGCAATGAGATTATAATTGGTCAAGTCCTGCATGATGCGGCTGGGGTTGGCGGTGTCCTTATCCATCTTATTAATTGCCACAATGATCGGGACACCCGCGGCCTTGGCATGGTTGATGGCCTCCACCGATTGGGGCATGACACCGTCATCGGCAGCCACTACCAGCACCGCGATATCTGTCGCTTGAGCGCCTCTGGCTCGCATGGCTGTAAAGGCTTCATGGCCCGGTGTATCCAGGAAGGTAATCATCTCATCCTTCACAGTCACAGAATAGGCGCCAATATGCTGCGTAATCCCGCCGGCTTCGGATTTGGTAACGTGCGCGCTGCGGATATAGTCAAGCAAGGAGGTTTTTCCGTGATCAACGTGGCCCATGATCGTAATAACGGGCGGCCTGATCTGGAGATCCTTCTCATCGTCCTGTACAGCCGCGGATTCTGTTAAAACATCCTCAGCTGTTTTATCAAGCTTCATCTCAAGCTCCACACCAAACTCACCGCTGACCAATGACGCTGTATCGTAGTCCAGCTCGCTGTTAATGGTGGCAAGGTTACCCAGCAACAGCAGCTTTTTTAAGATTTCACCGGCAGGACGACCGATCCGCTCAGTTAAATCCTTAACGGTTATGGTATCGGCAGTCATGAAAGCCTTCTCGATCCTGATCGGCGCCATCATCTGCTGAACAGACGGTTTCTTTGATTTGGACCTTCTTCCGCCGCGAATATTATAATCGTCGTGCATCACAGCGCTCTTACGAGCCTGTTGACGCCTGTTGCGGCTGACACGCTCGGGATCGTGCTGCCGGTTATAATTCTTTTTATTGGGATCGTAGTTGCTGACGCGCTCCTTACCGAGAAGCGGCGCATCCTCAGCGGCAGGCCTGGCAAGACCGGGTCGTCCGGCAGGACGCATTCCTCCCGGAGCCGGACGGCCATACTGCTGCGCGCCAGGAGCCGGGCGGCCGTACTGCTGTGCGCCGGGAGCCGGGCGGCCATACTGCTGCGCGCCGGGAGCCGGGCGGCCATACTGCTGTGCGCCGGGGGCCGGGCGGCCGTACTGCTGAGATGCGGGTCTGACAGCTTGATCCCGGACAACGGGAGGCGCTTGAGCCGCTTGTCTTTGAGGAGGTTGAGCCGCAGCCGCAGGCTGCTGAGGCGCCGTCTGTTCTTTTGCCGCGGTAACAGAAACATCAGCTTTGGAAGCAGGAGCGCTTTGTGCAGAGGCATCTGTCAAGCCACTCGCAACAGGCTCAGGCTGCTGCACGACCTTTTCATCCTGAGCGGCAGACACAGCAGCTGTCTTTTTTTCTATTTGATCATCTGAAGAAGAATCGGCAGCAACTTCATCCGTCAACGTTTCCGTTTCATCATCAGGCATTGTCCAGGCTTTGGTCTGCTGCTGCATAAGCAACTGCTGCTGCTCAAGCCGGATGCGCTGGCGCTCTTCTTCCTCTTGACGGAGGAACTGGCTCTCCTGTTGGCGAAGCGCTTGAATTAGCATATCGGCATTCCGCTTGAGGCGTTCTGTCTCCGATATGATCACGCCTGCTGTTTGATTAAGTTCTTTGGTGACTTCTTTAAGTCTGACCTTTGTCATTAAGCCCTTGTCCTCCGCAATTTATCATTCATTGTCCATTATACCGCCGCGGATCATACCGCGCAATTTATCAGCCATACCGCCCTTTAGCAATACGGCAACCATGGTGTCTGCCTTCCCCACGGAGCGGCCGAGCAGGTTCGGCGGCAAAATGAGGCAGTCGACTTCGTGAAAGTTTCCGGCATTTTCAAAGCGCTTTTTTGTATTATCGGACGCCGATTCATCCAGCAGGATCATGCCTGCTTTACCGGCCCGAATCCAGTCCAGCGCCCTTCCCGCGCCCAGCTGAGCCTGTCCTGCTCTTACGGCCAAGCCAAGCATACCTCCCAGCTTCTGCTTATCCATCGCTTGTTTTTATCTGAGGCAGCTTTGTCAGCGCATCCTCCAATTGCTGAGCGATCTCAGGCCCGATGGATACGTCCAGCGCTCTGTCGAGCTGGCGCTGCTTAATCGCTCGCGCCAGACAGCTTTCCTGATGGCAGACATAGGCTCCGCGGCCGGATTTCTTGCCGCCCGGGTCAATGGATACTTCCCCGCCGGGCGAACGTACTACGCGAAGCAATTCTTTCTTCGGCTTCATCTCCCTGCAGCCCACGCACATGCGCATAGGGGTCTTTTTTGGCATCCCTTACCTCACATGTCCTGGTTTTCGTAAGGCAGGTATGTATCATAACCGCCGGTGTATTCAACATCAGCAACAGGCTCTTCCAGTGCTATATCCTCCATGTTGATCCCCTGTTCACGCATCAGCTCGGCAACCTGGGTCTCGGACTTGATATCGATCTTCCAGCCTGTCAGCTTGGCGGCCAGACGGGCGTTCTGTCCTTCCTTGCCAATGGCAAGCGACAATTGCGTGTCGGGCACGACCACACGGCAAATCTTTTCGCTCTCCGAGATGAAGACGCTGACAACATGGGCAGGGTTCAGTGCATTGGCAACAAACTCCGCGGGATCGGCTGACCATTTGATGATGTCGATCTTCTCGTTTTTCAGCTCTTTCACAACGTTTTCAACACGTGAACCGCGCGGACCGACACAGGCTCCTACAGGGTCGATTAAGGGATCGACCGAATAAACAGCAATCTTTGTACGGCTACCCGCTTCACGAGCGATTGATTTAATCTGAACAAGTCCGGTAGCAATCTCCGGCACTTCCATCTCAAACAGTCGTTTCACAAGACCCGGATGAATACGGCTGACATATACCTGTGGGTTGCGGCTGGATTCGTATCCGGAGCGGTGCACTTTTAAAACATAAACCTTGATGTGGTCATCATCACGATACTCTTCGCCCGGCATGAATTCGCTGGACTCCATCACGCCTTCCGTGCGGCCGAGCTCCACGTAAACAGCTTTAGGTTCAACGCGCTGAACGATCGCCGTCAGGATCTCATTCTCTTTTTCGATGTATTCATCATAGATCTTACCGCGTTCCGCTTCGCGGATACGCTGTACAAGCATTTGTTTTGCCGTCTGAGCAGCTACACGGCCAAAATCGGCCGGCGTAACATCTATCTCGACAATATCGCCAATTTGATAGTCACTTCGTACTTTTAACGCTTCGTCAAGGCTGATCTGCAAGTCCGGCTCTTCCACAACTTCAGCCACAGTTTTACGCGCGTACAGCTTAGCACCGTCCTTTTTGCTAAGATGAGCGGTCAAGTTTAAATTGGCGTGATTCGCTTTGTTGTTGCGGCGATAAGCTACTTTCAGCGCTTCCTCAATGGTATCTACCAAAATGCCTTCGTTAATGTCCTTTTCACGTGCCAACATTGAAATTGCATCCATTAAATCAAGCTTGTCTTTGCTCATTTGACTCCTCCTGTATGCGCTCTGCCTCATCGGCTGCAGCAAGCTCCTCTTCCACATCAATGGTTCTTCTGGCAACGGCGACATCCTTTATAGAAAAAAAAGCATTCTCTCCGCCTGTTTCCAAATAATAACCTGTGTCATCCATTCCATTAAATATACCCGTAAATATCTTCCGGCCATTGATGGGGCGATACAGCCTCACCTCAACCGGAAGACCCACGGCCTTGGCTGCATAGCCGGGCGTCTTGATCGGCCGGTCAACTCCCGGAGAACAGACCTCAAGAAAGTCATAATCTGCTGTCTCAACCAAAGGCTGTATCCTTTTATGAAAAGCTTCGCAGTCATCCAGGGTAATCCCCTGTTCATTGTCCAGGTAAAACCTTAAATACTGGCCCGTGCTTTCCTTTTCGATCCCGGCCCCGACCAATTCATAGCCCATCTGTTCGGCCAGATCATGGCCAATCTGCTTTACGTTAATCTTCCTTCTGTCTCTCGCCATGCTCGTACGCAACACAAATAGCGGGCATACGTTGGGTAGCAAAAAGATCTGTGCCTCGCACCGACCTCGCCCAACGCAAATCCCACTTCTTGGCTAAACCCTTCTTTCCTTAGTCAATCACATTGCAACTATATCATACAAAAACAAAGTTTACAAGCAAATTCTTATGTATAAACAGATCATTCTGTCCGCCCGGCAGTTAAAACATGCTGAAGAAATCAACTTGATTAGTATCGGATAAGTCTTGTATTGCTCCGGCTTCTCTCAGCAATTCGATGCCGCTGCTGGTCACCTTTGTACGTTTTTTCAAGTCTTCAACAGACAGAAATCTATTATGTCTTGTTTGCTTTATACTTTGAGCAGCTTCTTCTCCGAATCCGCCCAATGATGAGAATGGTACGCGCAGATCATGGCCTTCTACGAGAAACTCTGAGGCGTCGCTTTTATACAGGTCCGGCGCAAGGAAGCTGAAGCCGCGCGCAAGCATCTCATTGACCATTTCAAGAGCAACGATCTCATCCTTTTGAGTTGCGCTCAGCGCCTTGCTGTCCATTGCCTGATAGTCTTCCAGCATTTGGCGGATATAGACCTGAGGCCGTGTCATGGTGCGCGCATCAAACCCCCTGGAACGTATGGTAAAATAAGCGGCATAATATGCGAGAGGCTGGTACACTTTGTACCATGCAACCCGCAGCGCCATCATTACATAGGCGACAGCATGTCCTTTGGGGAACATATAAGCGATCTTATTGCAGCTGTCTATGTACCACTGCTCGATGCCGCTTTCTCTCATCGCTGCTTCCATCTCTGATTTGAGCTTTTTCCCTTTGCGGACATTTTCCATGGTATCAAAGGCGATTTTATCAGGGACACCGCGAGCTATCAAAGTATTCATGATATCATCCCGTGTGCAGATACAGCTCCTGAGTGTCGCTATGTTCTGGTCGATCAGGTCTTTTGCGTTTCCCAGCCACACATCCGTTCCATGAGAAAGGCCGGAAATGCGTATCAGCTCTTCCATGGTCGTCGGAAGGGTATCTTTCAGCATCTGACGGACAAAGCCCGTCCCAAACTCCGGCACGCCAAGCGTCCCTGTTTCACTGTAAATATCCGCGGGTCTTACCCCCAGGGCCTCCGGAGATCTGAACAGAGACATCACTCCGGGATCATCCAGCGGGACCTCGTGATAGGGTACGCCGCTTAAGCGTTCCATCATGTGGATCATAGTCGGGTCATCGTGCCCGAGAATATCCAGCTTGACCAGAATGTCATGCATGGACGCGAAGTCATAGTGTGTGGTCACGACACCTTTGGATGAGTCATCTGAGGGATGCTGCACAGCGGTAAACTGTGTGATCTCATATTCCTTCGGCAATACAACGATGCCTCCGGGATGCTGGCCAGTCGTGCGCTTGACGCCAACACATCCAAAGGCCAGTCTGGATATTTCAGCATCCGAAAACTGCCTGTCTTTTTCTTCCTTGTATTTCAGAACCAGACCATAAGCTGTCTTTTCCTGAAGTGTCCCGATCGTTCCCGCCCGATACACAAAACCCTTGCCAAACAATTCTTCGACATAGGCATGAGCTTTTGACTGATACTCACCTGAAAAGTTCAGGTCGATATCCGGTACCTTATCCCCTTTGAATCCCAGGAAGACTTCAAAAGGTATGTCATACCCGTCCTTGATCAGTTTATCTCCGCAGACCGGACAATCTTTGTCCGGCAGATCGATGCCGACTGTATAGCCTTCGAGCACCTCAAAATCGGCTTGCCGGCAGCGGGCGCACCTGTAATGAGGCGGAAGCGGGTTCACCTCCGTAATATTACACATCGTCGCTACCAAAGAAGAGCCGACAGAGCCTCTGCTGCCAACCAGATAACCATCGTCCATCGACTTGCTGACAAGTTTGTTGGCAATGCTGTACAAGGTCGCATAGCCGTATCCGATGATCGCTTTCAACTCTTTATCCAGGCGTTTTTCAACCAGCTCAGGCAGAGGATTTCCATAGAGCTGATAAGCATTATTCATTGCCATCTCTCTGACGTCATCGTCAGCGCTGTCCCATAAGGGTGAAAATGTGGTCAAGCCTTGGGGATGCTTTGGATAAATCGAAATTTCCCCTATCATCCCCGCGATTTTGCGGGGATTTTCTATAACGATCTCCCTGGATTTTTCCTCACCGAGATAAGCAAAGCACTCCAGCATTTCTTCGGTCGTTCTCAAGTACTGCTTAGGGAGCTCGTCAGCGTGTTCGTTGCGCTGGCTATGGTGCAAAATCGTCCGGAAGACGCTGTCTTCCGGATCAAGATAATGGCTGTCTCCCGTGGCGACCACGGGGATATTCAGCCGCTCGCCCAGCGATACAATGCGCCGGTTAATGTCAGTCAAAGCCTCGCGGCTGTCTACAAGGCCGCGGGTCAGCAGCAATTCGTTGTTTGCTTCCGGCTGAACTTCCAGGTAGTCATAAAAGCGTGCGATTTTTTCCAGCTCCTCATCGCTGACGCCATCCAGGATTGCCTGGAACAGTTCACCGTTTGAACACGCGGAGCCGATCAGAATGCCCTCTCTGTGCTGCTGGATTTTATCACGCGGCATTTTAGGTACGTAATGGAAGTGATCCAGATGTGATATGGTGACCAGACGGTTGATATTTTGAAGGCCCTGCTGAGAAGCTGCCAATAAAACGATATGGCGATCTACTCCTTTTGTATAACCCTTGACTTTTTCATCAATATCGGTGAGCGTCAAGGCCCCCTTATCCCTCGCCTCATCCAGCATAATCGCAAGAATCTGGGCCGTCGCAGCCGCGTCATGCACTGCCCGGTGGGCATTCTTCAAAGAAACACCCAGCTGCTTGCAGACACTTTTTAAGTTGAAGCGCGGGTACTCCGGATGAAGCTTCTGGGCAAAGAAGAGAGTATCAATCACCGTCCACTTACGTTCAATACCCAGTCGTTTCAGCTCGCTGTCGAGTATGGCACAATCAAATCCCGCATTGTGCGCAGCCAAAGGCGCATCTGCGATAAAATCCAGAAGCTTTGGCAAAGCTTCACCGGCAGAAGGAGCATCCATCAGCATATGATCCGTTATGCCGGTGATCTCCGTAATCTTTGGCGGTAAAGGCATTCCCGGGTTCACCATCTCGGTATGCGTATCGATCACTTGGCCGCCTTGCAGCTTGACAGCACCAATTTCAATGATACGGTCATTCCTTGTATTCAAACCCGTTGTTTCAAAGTCAATCACAACAATGGTATCGCTGAGCAACGCCTGAGTCGGCCGGCGCACGATCGGAATGCTGTCCATCATGTAGCCTTCCACGCCGGGAATCAGTTTGATCTTATTCTTCCTGGTGGCCAAAAAAGCTTCCGGATAAGCCTGTACAACACCGTGATCAGTAATAGCAATGGCTTCATGTCCCCATTTGGCTGCCCTCGCTATCAGGTCCTTGGCTGATACTGTGGCATCCATCGCGCTCATTTGCGTGTGCGCATGAAGCTCAATGCGCTTGTGCTCAGCTTTATCCTTACGCTTGACCAGCTCATGAGCGGAAATGTCTTGTACCATCAAAACCAGACCCCGGCTGAATGTATCGATTTGGCAGGTTCCTCGTACTTTGAGCCCGGCATTTAACTTGACTTGAGCTATGATATCTTCAACCTTTTTGATTTCATCAGCCGTAAGCGGTCCTTCCGATTGAAAACGCCTTTCTCGATATCGCAGGAAAATTTTGCAGTTGATTGAACCTTCGTAATCCGTCAGCGTAAAGGTAAGCAGAACCATTTCTTTACCCGGAAGATCGCGCCGCTCAACGCTGACCACCTTGCCGGCAACGGTCACCCGTCCGGAAAGTTCCGTCAGCCCGCTGATCGCAACCGGGTGGCTGGCGATAGCCGCGCCTTTAATACGCTGAAGCCTTGGTTTTTTTGCCACTCTTGGTTTCACGGCTTTAATATCCCGCGCCTCTTCCTCCTCTTTGCGCTGTAAGTCATTCAGTTCTGCCTGGCGTTCCATTCGCAGGCGCTCCAGGCGTTTATCGGCATCCGCTCTTAGGCGCAGCGAGAGCTCAGGCTGAACACGGAAGACGTCATGGATTGCCGTCAACAGAAGCTTTGTTACTTCTTGTTTCTTAAAATATTCAAGTGAAAAGTTATCGGGCATCTCCAGTATAATGCTCTTATTCTCTGAAACAAAGCGGATATCATCAGCCCAGGGTAAGGCTGCAGGATGCGCCCGGCCAATCACCGCCAGCAAGACCTGCGCATATTCCGCAGGCTGATCTAAAAAGCTGTCCGCCAGTGAAGGAGACGCAACACGCAGCGACAAACGCATTGAAGGAAAAGCCTTTAACAGTATCTTTTTCAAGGCCATGAACATCTTTGAATCCACCAGAATATCTGATAGGAAAAAAAGATGTGCTTGCCCCGTATGCGCGTTATAGTGCCCTTTTTCAAAATGAAGCATTCCTTTCAGTTCAGGGATGCTTTCATCAATCAGCGCCATGATCTCTTCAAAAGTCAATGTACTTCTCCATGTTTTCTCTTGCCGATATAGTCATGAATAGCGGCCATAATTTCATCGGCCGTATTGTCGGTAATTTTTCGGACAAATTTGCCCTGTACATAAAGCGCGCCTGTTCCCTTCCCGCCGCCGCAATAGGCGATATCCGCCCCTTGTGCTTCTCCGGGGCCGTTGACGATGCATCCCATGATCGCAACTGTCAGGCTTTCCTTTATGTCGGCTGTACGGTGTTCAACTTCTTTGGCGATGCTCTCCAAATCAACTTGCGTACGACCGCAGGTCGGGCAGGAGATCAATTGCACGCCGTTTATCAGACCGATCGCCTTCAGGATGTCCCGTGCAGCCTTGGGCTCCGCTATGGGAGAGCCTGTAAGCGACACACGAATAGTATTTCCGATACCGTCCAGCAGGAGAGAACCGATGCCGATCGCCGACTTAATAGTCCCCTGACCGGGCAGCCCGGCTTCGGTCACGCCGACATGCAGGGGATATTGGAAGGTCTTGTCAGCCATGCGGTAAGCATCGACCGTCAAGCGTACATCACTTGCTTTGAGTGAAATGACTATATCATCAAAATGTGCTGCCTCAAGCAATTTGACATGTCTTTCCGCAGCCTTTACCATGGCCTCAGCCGTGACACCTCCAAAATCCGACAAAATATCCTTCGGCAAAGAACCGGTATTGACACCGATCCGGATCGGTATGCCATGGCGCCTGGCACAGTCAGCCAGTTCCTTTACCTTTTTTTCTCCCCCGATATTGCCGGGGTTGATGCGAAGCTTACTGATGCCTTGTTCTATTGCTCCGATTGCCAGGCGATGGTCAAAGTGAATATCTGCTACAAGAGGTACGGGGCTTGCGTCAACCAGGAGGCGGACGGCATTCACGCAGTCCTCATTATATACCGAAATCCGCACCAAATCCGCTCCGGCACTGGCCAGCTGTATAATCTGCTCGCCGGTCGCCTGTATGTTTTCTGTCGGAGTATTGGTCATGGATTGAATACTGATGGGATAATCTGAGCCAAAGCCAAGCTTTCCCGCGAATACAGCTTTCTTTACGTTCATCAGAACAACCTCAATATATCGCGCAGGTTAACCCATATCATCAAGCCAAACAAGAGGATCATACCGAAAGCATGTACATATCCTTCACGCTTGAAGGGTTTTCCCCGTACAGCTTCGATCAGTAAAAAAGCGATACGGCTCCCGTCAAGCCCGGGAATGGGCAGCAAGTTGAACAGACCCAAGTTGATGGAAATCATGCACATCAAGTAAAGATATCCCGGCAGCTGGCTGGACTTTGTGGTCTGCACGATCGTTTCAGTCACGCCTACAAAGCCGGTCAGGTTATTAAGACCTTCCCCTCTGAAAATCAGATTACCCAATACCTTCAGGATGCCTGTACTGGTTTCAACACACATATCAAAGGCTGATACAAGCATCTCTCCCAGACTGCCTTGCCGCCATACCTGCGGGACACTGGTCATCAAATTGACCCCCATCATAAAACGGCGGGTATTCTGATCATACAAAGGCGTGACTTCAACCGTCATATCGCCTGCGCCCGGTCTTTCAATCGCGATTTCAAGCTGCGCCTGACCACCTTGTGTAGCCAGATTGATCAGCTCCGATACATTATCCGTAACCGGTACGCCATTGACTGCCACAATCTTGTCAAGCGGACGGATGCCGGCCAGTGAGGCCGGCCCGTCGGCATTGACTGATTGCACCGTTGTGCTCGCGGGACCGGTAATTGTCGGAATGCCGCTGATAGCGAAAAATGCCACCGCAACAATAAAAGCCAGCAGAATATTCATCACGGGCCCTGCCACTGTCGTCAGCAGCCGCTTCCATGCGCTGAAGTTCCCGAAATAACGGGGATCGGCCTTTGCCTCATCGCTGCCATCATCTTCGCCGTAAAAAGCGCAAAACCCGCCCATAGGAACCAGACGGACAGAAAAAACGGTTTCATGCTTTTTACTCTTCCAACCAGCTAATTTAGGGCCAAACCCAATGGCAAATTCACGGACAGGTATCTTGTTGAGCCGAGCAGCCCAGAAATGTCCGGCTTCATGGATGGTGATCAGGATACCGAACATAAAAACAGCTAAAAGTATATATAATAGTGACATATTGCCTCCTCTACAGACTGTGAAAGCTTCGGCTGCTGAGAGATTCCGCTATTCGTCTTGCCTCTGAATCCGCATCTTCCACCTCTTCAAGTGTAACCGCGCTTTTTGCGCCTAAACGCTGCATAGTCTCGTCAACTATGCGGTAAATATGGCCGAATGAAATCTTTTCCTTCAAGAACAGTTCGACTGCCTTTTCATTGGCGGCATTCAAAACACAGGCGGCGGCTCCACCCGCACGAAGAGAGTCGTAGGCCAGACGGATGGCCGGAAAGCGCTCTGTATCGGGCTGTTCAAAGCTGAGCTGACCCGAAGAAGCCAGGTTGAGCGCCCCGCCCGATACAGGCAGGCGTCGGGGATAGCTCATCGCGTACAGAATTGGCAATTTCATATCCGGAAGACCAAGCTGCGCCAGCACAGCATTATCCTCAAACTCAACCAAAGAATGCACGATGCTCTGGGGGTGGACCAGCACTTCTATCTGATCAGGCCGGGCTTCAAACAGCCACTTGGCTTCGATGATTTCCAGGGCTTTATTAAACATACTGGCAGAGTCGACGGTAATCTTAGGCCCCATCGACCAGTTTGGATGCTCCAGTGCCTGCTGCGGCGATGCTGTCATGATCTTTTCAATCGGCCAGTTTCGAAAAGGGCCGCCTGAAGCAGTCAGTATAATCTTTCGGTAAGGGTTGCCTTCGGCTGCATTCAGACACTGAAATATGGCGCTATGTTCGCTGTCCACGGGTAGCAGAGAAGCATCTAAGCCGCCGACCGCACAGTGATCCATAACAAGGCTGCCGCCCGCGACAAGCGCCTCTTTGTTGGCGAGTAATACACGCCTGCCTGCTTCCCTCGCAGCGATGACAGCTCTGAGGCCTACCATGCCGCTGACAGCGACCAGGACATCCTCAGCCGGGGCAAATCGAGCCATTTGTTCCAATGCCCGGCTGCCAAACAACCATTCGCAGCCCTGCTTGAGTTCGTCAGGAATCTCAACCTCTGCTTCTGTCAGCGCGGCAAAGCGCGGCCGGAAAGTCTTAACCTGTTCAAAAAGTTGTTCAGCGTTGCGTCGAGCGCATAGTGCCTCTACACGAAACTCTTGCGGATACAGACGGACAAGCTCAAGCGCCTGCCTGCCGATAGATCCGGTTGAACCAAGAATAGTAATGGAACGCATATATACCTTTCAGATTATACCAAACTCAATCGATGCTCACAGCAGCAGCAAGTAATAAATATACACAAAGACGGTCACAAAGAGAATCGAATCCAGACGGTCGAGCATACCTCCATGACCGGGAAAGATCGTTCCGAAGTCTTTTACACCGCAATGCCTCTTTACCATAGAGGCAAATAAATCCCCTACCTGACCTACTACGCCTCCAATCAACCCGATCACGGCAAAATGCCAAAAAGAAAACCGGGAGTATCCAAGCACGCCGGCCAGAAAATAAATAAGGATCGCTGTCAATGTGCTGCCAGCCAAGCCGCCCAAGGCGCCTTCTATGGTCTTTTTAGGGCTGATAATCGGATTCAGCTTGAAACGCCCAAAGCGTACTCCTGAAAAATACGCTGTCATATCTCCCATAGTCGGTACAAAAAAACTGAGCAAAAGAAGGGCACGCTGCATTGAAACAGGAAGGCGGTTCAATGCAAGCATGCACATTCCGGGAAGAGCCACTGTAAAAAGCGGCATCAAGGAAAACATCATGTCGTCCAAGCGAGGATTGCTGCGAAAAAGCACCACCGTACACACTATAAAAAATGTAGCGGAGACCACTGCGATCAGTATATTGATCGCTTCAACATGACCGAGCATTAAAAAACAGGGAATACTGACGATCAGCGCGGCCCAGATCGGCCACGCCACCGGCCGATGCTTCGCCTTTGTCAGGACTGAAAACTCTTCGGCTACAGCAATCAGGACAGCCGCTATCCATACAATTGAAAATGCCCAACCGCCAAAGTAAAGGACGGTCAGCAGCAGCGCTATTAACCCTGCTCCGGTAATTACCCTCGTTGTCATGAGCTTCTGCCTCCATAGCGTCTGTTGCGCTTACCATAAGAGGCAAGAGCATCTTGGTATTGTTCGACTGTAAAATCAGGCCACAGGACATCGGGGAAAATCATTTCAGCATATGCATTTTGGTACAATAAAAAGTTACTGATCCTTAACTCTCCGCTGGTGCGGATCAGCAGGTCTACATCCGGCTGTCCTGCGGTATACAGCTTTGACTCAAACAATGACGCGTCGATTTGCTCCGGCTCTATTTCTCCTGCTTTAACCATTCTTGCCAAGGATCTTGCAGCCTTGATGATTTCATCACGGCTGCCGTAATTTAAAGCAATATTCAGCTGCAGGCCGGTATTATGCCGTGTGATGTGCTCTGCATTCTGAACTGCCTCCTGCTGCGCAGCCGGCAGAGAGAATATATCACCGAGAATACGGATCCGGACTTTTTCTTCATTCAGCTCATCAATTTCCGACTTGAAAAAATCCAGCACAAGCATCATCAATGCCGCGACCTCAGCTTGAGAGCGTTTCCAGTTTTCAGTTGAAAACGCGTAGAGCGATAAAACCTCAATGCCTGTGTTGCTCGAATAACGAACGATCTCCCTCAGGGTCTCTACGCCGCGGCGGTGACCCAAGGCAATTTCAATGCTATGCTTTCTGGCCCACCGTCCGTTGCCATCCATTATGATCGCGACATGACGAGGCATATTTTTCTTATTCTGCGGCATTTGATAGCTCCTTAAACCCTTCAACGCTAAAAAAAACAACAACAACACTACATTTTCCAACATCTTGCCGTAC